>NZ_JAGDEZ010000003.1:0-306782 GCF_017498305.1 Pseudomonas sp. OA65 | reverse complement strand
CCACATCGGCGCCAGGGTGCAGTTCTGCAGGATGGTCAGGTGCGGGAACAGGTTGAAATGCTGGAACACCATGCCGACTTCACGGCGGATCGCTTCGATCTGCTTGAGGTCGTTGGTCAGCTCCACGTCATCGACCACGATGCGACCCTGCTGGTGCTCTTCCAGGCGGTTGAGGCAGCGGATGGTCGTGGATTTGCCGGAACCCGACGGGCCGCACAGGACGATACGCTCGCCCTGCTTGACGTTCAGGTTGATGTCTTTCAAGACTTGGAACTGGCCGTACCATTTGTGCACGCCCTCCATGCGGATCATGCTTTCAATCACTTCATTCATCACAAACTCCCCATGCAGGAGGCCCGGGCTCACGTTGAGCCGCGAACTGGATTCCAGCGTTCTAGTGAAGGACCGCTTGCAGGAACTGTCGCGTTCGCGCTTCCTTGGGTGCGGTAAAGATCTGCGAGGGCGGCCCCATCTCGACAATCCGTCCGCCGTCGAAGAACACCACCCGATCCGCCACTTCCCGGGCGAAGCCCATTTCGTGGGTCACGACGATCATGGTCATGCCTTCCGCAGCGAGCCCCTTCATCACATTCAACACGTCGCCCACGGTTTCCGGGTCCAGCGCCGAGGTGGGTTCATCGAACAGCAGCAACTTGGGCTTCATGGCCAGGGCACGGACGATCGCTACCCGCTGTTGCTGGCCGCCCGACAGCTCGGACGGATAGCCCTCAGCCTTATGCCGTAGCCCGACGCGATCCAGCAGCGCCAACGCATCGCTTTGCGCCTGGGCCTTCGAGGCGCGCTTGAGCTTGACCGGCGCCAAGATCATGTTCGCCATCACCGACATGTGCGGGAACAGGGTGTAGTCCTGGAACACCATGCCCACCTCCTCCCGCAGCTTCGCCAGCGCCTTGCGATCACCGGCCACGATCGACTCACCGGTGCCAATCACCACGCTGCCCGCCGAGGGTGCTTCGAGGCTGTTGAGGCAACGAATGAACGTGGATTTCCCCGAACCGCTGGGACCGATGATTACCACCACTTCGCCTTCAGCCACGGCCAGGTCCACGCCCTTGACCACCTCGTGGTCACCGAACCGCTTGTGCAGCCCGCGCACCGTCAACATCGTCTTCATAGGCCCGCCTGCGCCCGGGTCGCCACCTGCAAACGCTCCTGGGCCGCCGCCAGGCGATCACGACGGGCCTGGTTGGCGTGGCGTTCCGTGGCGATACGGGTGTTGGCGCGCAATAGGCTTGGCTTGAGGGAAGCCATCGACGGGCCGCCCGCCGAAATCCGCGCCTGTACGTTGGCGGTCGGGTCGAGGCAATCGCGCACTTTCTGGGCCGGCAGGTTCAGTGCGTGCCCCAGTTGCTCCAGGGCACAGGCATCAACCATCGCGGTATCGATCTGGTGCGCCAGCAGGCCTGCATCCATGGCCCTGCGCACCACCCCGCCTACCACGTGATGGGCCTCGCGGAACGACAGGTCGGCCTCCTGTACGATCAGGTCGGCCAGGCCGGTGGCGGTTGAGAAATCCTCGCCCGCCCGGCGTACCGCCAGCTCGGCATTCGGCGTCGCGGTGCGCAATACCAGATCCAGTAGTTTCAGGCAGCGCAGGCTTTCTTCGGCGGCCTCCCAGAACCCACGGGGCCCCTCCCGATTGCCGTCGCCGGTGTGGGAGAAATTACTGCCCTTGATGCTGATGCTCGCCCCCATCAGCAGGCCGACGATATGCCCGCTGCGGCCCTTTAGATACTCCAGCACCGTGGGATTTTTCTTCTGGGGCATGATGCTCGACGTCGCGGCCACGCTGTCAGGAAAATCGATCAGACTGAATTCGTGGGTGCTCCAGACGAAATAGTCCTGGGCCACGCGGCTCCAGAACACCGCCAACAGACTCAGGTGCGACAGGCTTTCGAGCATGAAGTCCCGCGACCCGACCGCGTCGAGGGCATTGTCCAGATAGCCATCGAAACCCAGCAGTTCGGCGGTGCGCCCACGATCGATGTTGAACGGCGTCCCGGCGAAGGCCGCCGCCCCCAGCGGGCTCTGGTTCATCGACTCCAGGGTCTGGGTCAGGCGCTTGCAGTCGCGGGCCAACGCCTGCTCCACCGCCGAAAGGTAATAACCGTAGGTGATCGGTTGCGCCGGTTGCAGGTGGGTATACCCCGGCATCACCACATCGGCGAACACCTCGGCGTTGTTGATCGCTGTCTGCCGGACTTCCAGCAAGGCATCGATCAAGTCCATCAACACTTCACGGCAACGCAGCCGATCGAGCGTGGCGAGGATGTCATTGCGGCTGCGGCCGGTATGCAGGCGGCCGCCGATGTCGGTGCCGATCCGCCCGATCAGGTGGGCCTCGTAGTTGAAGTAGGCATCTTCACGGGACGGATCGAGGGTCACGTCGCCAGGCCCGGCCTCCTCCATCTCCAGGACGCCCCTGGCCAACACCGCAGCATGCTCATCCCGGATCAGGCCCTGCTCGGCAAGCATCACGATGTGGGCCTTGTTGATATTGCCCAGCAGGTCGAACCCCTCGGCGAAACCCTGCAGGCGCGGCCGGTAGATGTACTCGTTGACTTCTGGCGCGGTGGCTTCCTTCAGGCGCCGGCTGACTTTGGATGCTTGCATGTTGGAACCTCTTTGGGAGTGGCACGCGTCACTGGGCGACCCAGACGACGTTCGAGATAACGGCTGAGCCAGCTCAGCAGGGAACAAATGACGAAATACACCAGCAGCACCAGGCCATAGACGGTGAACGCCGGGCTCACACCGGTCATGACCGTGTCCCGTTCGATGATGATCTGGCCGACCTTGAGAAATTCGCCGACACCCACCAACGCGCCCAGGGACGTAGCCTGTACCAGCATGGTCAGCAGGCCGGTATACGCCGGCAGGATGGCGCGCATCGACTGTGGCGCGATCACGTACAGATAGATCTGCCAGGGACGCAGGCCCAGCGCCCAGGCGCTTTTCCATTGGTGGCGCGCCACCGATTCCAGGCCACCGCGCACGATTTCGATGCCATTGGCGCTGCCCCACAGGGTCAGGCCGGTGGTCACCGCCACGAACGGGCTCAAGTCCAGGCCCAGCATCGGCGCACCGAAAAAGACGAAGAACACATTGACGATCAGCGGGATCGAACGAAACAGTTCGACGTAACCGTGGATCGTCCAGCGCAACAGGCGATTCTTCAGCGTCGCCAGCACCCCGAGAACGATGGAGATCAGCGTGGTGAACAGCAACACCACCAACGCCAGGCGCAGGGTCATCCATAGGCCCTTGCAAACGAAGGCCCAGTTTTCGATCAGAAAATTCATACTGGCCTCAGTATTGGAAAGGTCGTTGCAAGCGGGCCGAGAGCCGTCCCGTCAGCAATGCCAGGATTCCCACCAGCGCCAGGTAGATCACGCAGATGGCGCTGAACATTTCGATGGCGCGAAAATCCGTGGCAATGCGATCCACCGCGACGAACGTCAACTCGGCTAGGCCGATGGCTTGCAGGTAGGAAGAGTTCTTGAGCAGCGAAATGGCGGTGTTCAACATCGCCGGCAGGCTGGTCCGAAACGCGATGGGCAAGGCCACCAGGCAAAAGTAATGCGCGGGCTTGAGACTCAGGGCTACGCTGGCTTCACGCATACCCTGCTCCACCGTCGCCAGCCCTCCCCGCACGTTCTCGATCTGGTAGGCACCGGCCCAGAGTGACAGGCACAACACGCCCGACCAGAACAACGACAGCCCCATGCCGATGGCGGGCAACCCGTAGAAGATGAAAAACAACTGCACCAGGATCGGCGTGTTACGGATCAGCTCCACGTACAGCGCTACGACTTGCGCCAACACCGGCACCTTCATCACCCGCGCCGCGCCACCGAGGACACCGACGAGCAATGAGCAACCGATGGCGAGCACCGACACCCGCAACGTCATCTGCACACCATCGAGCAACGCCGGCCATTGGGCCAACAGGTAGTTGAAATCGAAATCCATGGCTGACATCCGCTCAAAGAGCTTCGGCAGGCTTGGGCTGCTCGAAGACGCTGATGTAGTAGCTCTGGATGCCCTGGGGCACGAATTGCTGGATCCAGCCACGGAACAGTTTTTCCTCGTGCATGCGCGCGACGGCAGCACTGAGGTAGTCGCGCCAGGCCTCATCGTTCTTGCGCACACCAATGGCGGCATCGGAAATCTGGAACGGCTCATTGAGCAGGCGCGCGTCCTTGTCGTTGTCCGCCACCACCACCAGCGTCGCCGCATCATGGGTGTAGGCATCGGCACGGCCCTGGCGGAAGGTCTGCAGCGCATCGGCGGCGCTGTTCATGCGCAAGGTCTTGACCTCCGGCATGTGGTCCTCGAACCATTTCGCCTGCACCGAGCCCTTGAGGGTGGCGAGTGTCTTGCCCTTGAGGTCAGCGATCTTCTTGATCGCGCTGTCCTTCTTCACTACCACGTCGCTGGCACCCCAGCGGTACGGCGTACTGAAGTCAATCACGCGCAGGCGTTCAGGGGTGACGCCCAGGGTCGCGATGAGGAAATCGACCTTACGCCCCAGTAGCTGCGGGACACGGTTTTCCGCCGTGACGCAGGTGAACGACACATTGTCCTTCGAGCCCAGGGACCACAGCGCGATCTGCCGGGCCATCTCCACTTCGACACCGGCGAACTGGCCGCTGCTGTCCTGGAAGCCGTACGGCGGTTGATCGCAGCGCACGCCGGCACGCAGGTGGCCGGCCTCCTTGATCTCATCCGGAACCGCAGGCAGTTCGCTCGCGTGGGCCTGGGCCAGACCACCCAGCGCCAGGCACGAGAACGCCAGCGCATGGCCAAGAATCTTGAATGAAAACGACATGATGCCTCCTGGTTTACATATCGGTATCGATCGCCTGGAGGCTGCTCGACACCATGAAATACAAGGGCAGAAATGAGATAAAGCGCGGCGTTTTTTTATGCTTATGACTGCCGTATGCTCGAACCGCATCGCCGTTCCCGCCTTCGCGTTCACGTCGATGGAAAGATTTATAAAGCCTGCTGCTCATGCAAACAAATGACAATTCATCAGTCATTCATACCAAATTGATATGGGACGCCATGAACTTCAAACAAGTCGAAGCCTTTCGCGCAGTCATGTTGAGCGGCTCGATGACCGCCGCGGCCGAGTCTCTGCATACTTCTCAGCCGAACGTCAGTCGCTTGATCGCCCAACTGGAGCGCAACGCCGGTTTCAAGCTGTTCGAACGGGTTGCCGGACGCCTGTTGCCGACGGCGGAAGGGGCCGCGCTGTTCGCCGATGTCGAGCGAGCGTTCATCGGCTTGCACAGCCTTGAGAAGTCCGCGCAGAACATCCGGCGCGCCGGCACCGGGCGCTTGCGTATCGCCGCGGTCCCGTCCCTGTCGCTGACGGTATTGCCCCGCGTGATCCAGCGCTTTCGCCAGGAGAACCCGGACGTCGCGATCTCGCTGCACACCAACGACTCGCCGATGGTGGGCCATTGGACGGCCTCGCAGTTCTGCGATTTGGGACTGGCGTCGTACGTTGGCGAGGACATGCCGGGAGTGACGACTCAGTTGATATGCGACGTGCCAGGCGTTTGTATATTCCCCAAGGGCCATCGATTGAGCGCACTGGCGTGCACCGGTCCGGAAGATCTCAAAGGTGAGGAGTTCATTTCGCTGTCGCAAAATGACGGCTCCCGCGCCCGGGTCGACCGGGCATTTCCCGAAGACCGGGGCCACCGAAAGTTGAGCCTGGAAACGCCTTACGCCGCCACCGCTTGCTCACTGGTAGGACTGGGCCTGGGTGTCAGCATCGTCAGCCCGATCGTTGCGCTGGAGTACCTGCACACCGGCATCGAAACCCGCCCCTTTCGCCCGCAGATACGTTTCTCGACCTACCTGCTGCTACCGGCAGACAGGCCGCAAAGCCTGCTGACGCAACGGTTCGGGCAATTGATCCATGAGATGCTCGCGGATGTCGCCAAGGATTGGCAGTGAGCAGCAAGGTGTCGCCAAGGCGGCACCATCATTTTTGCTTATCCGTCATCAGCACTATGAACGGCACCTGCCGGGAAACTCCTTGAGAATGCCCGCTTACCCATCAACCAGGTGAATCAAGATGTCAGGCGAAAAATCGATAGCGAAATTGCTCAGCGGCATGCGCCCATCACTCAATGAAGGCGATTACGTCTTCTGCTGCGTCGCTGACCCTGGCCTCGTCAAAGACGAAGAGGTGCTTGGCAGCTTCCGCGAAAAAGAAGGCCTGACCGTGATCATCGAACGCAGCAGGGCCCAGGCCTTGGGGCTGGACTTCGACTACGTCGCCGCCTGGATCACCTTGACCGTACATTCGGCCCTGGATGCCGTGGGCTTGACCGCAGCCTTCGCAACGGCCTTGGGAAATGCCGGCATCAGTTGCAACGTCATCGCGGCCTACTACCACGACCATATCTTCGTCGGGCGGGAAGATGCGCAGCGGGCGATTGAGGTGTTGGAAGCGCTGGCTCGGTCGGGAGGTAGCGACGATTGCCGGTGATGCTTGTAAATCATGGCGGCTAACCTCTCATTGAATGTATGCGTTCGCGGAAGGATTGGCATACTATGCCAGCAATCCACAATCTGCTTGCCTGCTGCTGGAGCTATCATGGCCACCCGAAACGTTGTACTCACTCCTCACCAGGAGCAAGTTATTCATGACTTGGTCCAGTCCGGCCGTTATCAGAATGCCAGCGAAGTGATGCGAGAAGGTTTGCGCCTATTGGAGCAGCGTGTGGCCGAAGACGCCGCAAAAATCGAGGCCCTGCGTCAAGCGGCCTCGATCGGCATCATGGATCTTGAACACGGGCGTTTCACTCATCTGAGCGAAGAAGGCTTGGAACATTACTTGAATGAACTGAGCGTGGAAGCAGCGCTCCCGGCAGGAGAGAAACACTGAGCATGTCTCAGTATCGGATTTCCAACGCGGCGCGGGCCGACATTGTCGACATCCTCAGGCTCTCCCAGACGCAGTTCGGCGATCAAGCACGCCAGCGTTATCAGATTCTGATCCTCTCTGCGCTGCAAGACATCGCCGGCATGCCCTCTCGGATTGGCAGCCAGGACCGTGATGAGCTAGCGCCGGGCCTTCGCAGTTACCACCTCATCTATTCCCGCCAGCAGGCCAAACATCCCTTCGGGACAGTCAAAAGCCCGCGCCATATCGTGTTCTACCGTGTGGCAAAGGACGACGTCATCGAAGTCGTCAGACTCCTTCATGATGCCATGGAGGCGCAGTTGCATCTTCCCAACGGTTGATTCAGATGCGCCACCTACGCCCACCCCTCAAGCCGCAACGTCGCCCGCACCAGGCGTTGCTCTTCGTTCTCGATTTCCTTGAGGTTCTCGCAGATGCTCTGGATGTGGGCGATGGCGGCCTTGCGCGCCTGCTCCGGCAGGCGACCGGTCACGGCGTTGTAGAGCCGGGCGTGTTGGCGGTCGATCTGACGTTTCTGCGGTTCTCGGTGGTAGAGGTTGTTGACCGAGGCAAACACTGAAGTGAGCAACAAGTCCGTCAGCGAACGCAAGGTTTGCACCAGCACCGGATTGTGTGAAGCCTCGCAGATCGCCAAGTGAAATGCATGGTCAAGCCGGGCATGGGCGCTGGCTTCCAGGGAACGGTCGTGGGCATCGAGCAAGGCCTCGTAGCTGCGGGTGATGAGGACGAAATCCGCCTCGGTCCCGCGCAACGCCGCCAGGCGCGCGGACTCGCCCTCCAGCAGGCTGCGGACCTCGAATAAATCATAAAGCGTGCGTGGCTGTGAACTGAACAGGTGCATCAATGGCGAGGCCAAGCCGTGTCCGGACAGCTCGGCCACGAATGAGCCCTTGCCTTGCTCGGTCTTGATGATCCCGCGCGCGCGCAGCAGCTTCAGCCCCTCGCGAAGGGCGGTGCGCGAGACGCCGAGTTTTTCCGTCAACCGCCGCTCCGACGGCAACAGCTGCCCGGTCTTGAGCACGCCGTCGACAATCAGGCGCTCGATGCGTTCACAGACCACGTCGGCGACCTGCAGGTTACGGCTCGCTTCTGCGCTGTCCATTGAATCTCCAACTGGTATGACCAGCCTCGGAACAGGCTCTACGCCCGTCAAACCAAATCAATAACTACTTGTTTCTATAACGTTTTAGTCGACCATCAAAAAAAACCTGATGACTAAACTGGTTCGACCAGTCCAACAGCCCATAGACAGTAGAACGCCTCGGGCCAATGATGCAAGTCAGCCGTATCGGAACAGACCTCTAATAAAAACAACCGAGTGTCGCCTACGAACGATGAACATTCTCTACGATGAACGTGTCGACGGCGCCCTGCCTGACGTCGACAAAAACGCGCTGCTATTGGCCCTGCAAACCCAGTTGCCTGACCTGGAAATCCTGCACCAGCGCGAAGCGCTCAAGCCGTACGAATGCGACGGACTCTCCGCTTACCGCACCACGCCCATGCTGGTGGTGCTGCCGCGCCACATCGACGAGGTCCAGGGCGTGCTGCGGCTCTGCCATGAGCGCAAGGTGCCTGTCGTCGCCCGTGGCGCGGGCACCGGTTTGTCTGGCGGTGCCTTGCCATTGGAAAAAGGCGTGTTGCTGGTAATGGCGCGCTTCAACAACATCCTGCACATCGACCCCGCCGCCCGTACCGCGCGGGTTCAACCGGGGGTGCGTAACTTGGCGATTTCCCAGGCGGCCGCGCCGTTCGGCTTGTACTACGCGCCGGACCCTTCCTCGCAGATCGCCTGCTCCATCGGCGGCAATGTCGCGGAGAACGCCGGTGGCGTGCATTGCCTCAAATACGGGTTGACCGTGCATAACCTGCTCAAGGTCGACATCCTCACCGTCGACGGCGAGCACCTGACCCTGGGTTCCCAGGCCCTCGACTCGCCCGGGTTCGATCTGCTGGCATTGTTCACCGGTTCCGAAGGCATGCTCGGGGTGATTACCGAGGTCACGGTCAAGCTGTTGCCCAAACCGCAAACGGCCAAAGTGCTGCTGGCCGCCTTCGATTCCGTTGAAAAGGCGGGGCGCGCCGTGGGTGACATCATTGCCGCCGGCATCATCCCGGGCGGCCTGGAGATGATGGACAACCTGGCCATTCGCGCCGCCGAAGACTTCATCCATGCCGGCTACCCGGTGGACGCCGAAGCGATTCTGTTGTGTGAACTCGATGGCGTGGAAGCCGACGTCCACGACGACTGCAACCGCGTGCGCCAGGTATTGGAACAGGCCGGCGCCACTGAAGTGCGCCAGGCTCGCGACGAGGCCGAGCGCGTGCGTTTCTGGGCCGGACGCAAGAATGCGTTTCCTGCCGTGGGCCGCCTCTCGCCGGATTATTACTGCATGGACGGGACGATCCCGCGCCGGGAACTGCCCGGTGTGCTGCGCGCCATCGCGGCGTTATCGGCCGAGTATGGCCTGCGGGTGGCCAATGTTTTCCACGCCGGCGATGGCAACATGCATCCGCTGATCCTGTTCGATGCCAACCAACCGGGCGAGCTCGATCGCGCCGAAGCCTTGGGCGGCAAGATTCTCGAATTGTGCGTGGAGGTCGGCGGCAGCATCACCGGTGAGCACGGTGTCGGCCGCGAGAAGATCAACCAGATGTGCGCGCAGTTCAACAGCGATGAGCTGACCGTGTTCCATGCCGTCAAAGCGGCGTTCGATCCGAGCGGGCTGCTCAACCCCGGCAAGAACATTCCGACGCTGCATCGCTGCGCCGAGTTTGGCGCCATGCACGTTCATAGGGGTCAGTTGCCCTTCCCCGACCTGGAGCGTTTCTGATGGGCAGTGAACAGGATTTCGACGCCAGCGCAGCGCTGCTGGAACAGGTCAACCAGGCGCTGGAGAACGCCACCCCGCTGCGTATCCAAGGTTCCAACAGCAAGGCATTTCTTGGCCGCCGCGTGGCTGGCGAAATACTCGACACCCGCTCGCACCGGGGCATCGTCAGCTACGACCCAACTGAATTGGTGATCACCGCTCGCTGTGGCACGCCATTGGCAGAATTGTCCGAAGTGCTCGACGCGTCGCAGCAGATGCTGCCTTGCGAACCGCCCGCCTTTGGTGAAAACGCCACCGTCGGCGGCATGATTGCCTGCGGACTCTCAGGGCCACGACGCCCTTGGTCAGGCTCGGTGCGCGACTTCATCCTCGGCACGCGGGTCATCACCGGTCAAGGCAAGCACTTGCGCTTCGGCGGCGAGGTCATGAAAAACGTTGCCGGCTACGACCTGTCGCGCTTGATGGCCGGCAGCTACGGCGCGCTTGGCGTGGTGACCGAAGTGTCCCTCAAGGTCCTGCCAAAACCGCGACAGACCTTGAGTATCAGCCTGGAGATGGACGCCGACCGGGCCTTGCTGCGCCTGGCGGAATGGGGGCAGCAACCACTGCCGATCAGTGCCGCGTGTCACGATGGCCAGCGCCTGCACCTCAGGCTCGAAGGGGGCGAAGGCTCGGTGGCGGCAGCCCATGACCGTTTGGGTGGAGAACGGCTGGATTCTGCGTACTGGCAAGACCTCAACGAACATCGCTTGAGTTTTTTCGATGAGGACCTGCCTCTTTGGCGCCTCTCGCTGCCCCATGACACGCCTCGGCTGCCCCTGCCGGGCGTTCAATTGATCGATTGGGGTGGCGCCCAGCGCTGGCTCAAATCCGCGGCCGAAGCGACCTTCATTCGCTCGATCGTGGAGGAAGTCGGCGGACATGCGACCTGCTACACCCCTGGCCTGATCGACAGCCCCTTCCAACCGCTGCCCGATGCCCTGATGCGCTACCACCGGAACTTGAAGCGACAACTTGATCCTCGGGGCCTCTTCAACCCCGGTCGCCTGTACGCGGAGCTTTGAACCATGCAGACCACCTTGAGCGACGACGCCCGCCAGCTACCCCGCGCCGAAGAAGCCGAGCGCATTCTGCGCAGTTGCGTGCACTGCGGTTTCTGCAATGCCACCTGCCCGACCTATCAACTGCTGGGTGATGAATTGGATGGCCCGAGGGGCCGCATCTACCTGATCAAGCAAGTGCTGGAAGGCAACGAGGTCACGCGCAAAACCCAGCAACATCTGGATCGTTGCCTGTCATGCCGCAATTGCGAAACCACCTGTCCTTCCGGTGTCGACTACCACAACTTGCTGGACATCGGCCGGGCGGTGGTCGACGCGGCAGTGCCGCGCCCGCTCGGCCAGCGTCTGTTGCGCGAGGGGTTGCGCGGCGTGCTGCCCAATCCCGGGCTGTTCAAAGCGCTGGTGCGCAGTGGCCAGGTGTTCCGCGCGGTGCTGCCCAGCACGCTGCAAGTCAAGTTGCCGCGCAACGTGCATCCGGCGAAGCCACGACCAACCACCCGTCATGCCCGGCAAGTGCTCATGCTCGAAGGCTGCGTGCAACCGAGCCTGTCGCCCAATACCAATGCGGCGGCTGCACGGGTACTGGATCGGTTGGGGATCAGCGTCACCGCGATTAACGAGGCCGGTTGTTGCGGTGCGCTGGACTATCACCTGAACGCCCAGGCCACCGGCCTCGACCGTGCCCGCCGCAACATCGACGCCTGGTGGCCGCGCATGGAAGGCGGTGCCGAGGCCATCGTGCAAACCGCCAGCGGCTGCGGTGCCTTCATCAAGGATTATGGTCATCTGCTCAGCAGCGATCCGGCGTATGCCGACAAGGCCGCAAAGGTCAGCGCCCTGGCCAAGGACCTGGTTGAGGTGCTGCGCGGCGAACCGTTGGATAAGCTCGGCGTACACGGCGACCAGCGCCTGGCCGTTCACTGCCCCTGCACATTGCAGCATGCGCAAAGACTCGGGGGCGCGGTCGAAACACTCCTGGAAAAGCTTGGATTCAACCTGACGCCGGTGCCCGACAGCCACCTGTGCTGCGGCTCGGCGGGCACTTATTCGCTGACCCAACCCGAACTGGCTCGGCAACTGCGCGACAACAAGCTCAACGCCCTGGAAAGCGCACGCCCCGACGTCATCGTCACCGCCAATATCGGCTGCCAGTCCCACCTCAATAGTGCTGGGCGAACGCCTGTCAGGCACTGGATCGAACTGGTCGAAGCCGCGCTGCCTTGACCGAGCAATCGGAGGGACTTCAAACCGCCTTGGCATGCCTGGGCAATGCAATGGATATCAGCGCGGCCAGCAATACGAAGGCGCTCGAGATCCACAAGCACGTTGCCAGACCGTACAACTGATAGACCCAGCCGGAGAGGACGGTGCCAATCAGTCGTCCCATGGCGTTGGACATGTAGTAGAAACCCACGTCCAGCGACACCCCGTCTTCCTTGGCATAGGACACGATCAGGTAGCTGTGCAGGGAAGAATTCACCGCGAACAGCGCGCCAAAGACCATGAGGCCGCCGAGCAGTACCGTCTGTGGTGACCACCCGGCGTTGAGCCCAAGCGCAATCAAGGCTGGCAAGCCCGCCAGGGCAAGGGCCCACCGGAAGGCTGCACGACCATCCGGCACATGTCCGTTTTTCTTGCCGGTGATGTCGGGGGCGAAGGATTGCACGATGCCGTAGCCAATCACCCAGGCCGCCAGGAAGCCACCGACCTTCCAGAAATCCCAGCCGAATACGCTGCTCAGGTACACCGGCAAAGCCACCACAAACCAGACATCGCGGGCACCGAACAGGAACATCCGCGCCGCCGAAAGGATGTTGATTGCCCGGCTTTTGGATAACAGATCCCGGAACTTGGGCTTGGCTTTGGCCTTGCCCAGGTCCTTCTTCAACACAATCAGACTGCTGACCCAGATCAGCGCCAGGACCGCCGCCATGGCCAGCAGCGCACCTTTGAAACCGATCCAGGCCAGCAAGGCTCCGCCAAGAAAGAAACCGACGCCCTTGAGTGCGTTCTTCGAGCCGGTGAGGATCGCCACCCACTTGTAAAGCTTGCCTTGCTGCCCATCGGGGACCAGCAGCTTGATCGAGCTTTTAGCACTCATCTTGTTCAGGTCCTTGGCGATCCCCGACAACGCCTGGGCCCCCATCACCCAAGGGATGGTCAGCCAGGCCAGCGGAACCGTGAGCATCAGCAGCGCCACGACCTGAAGGCCCAGCCCGATGTTCATGGTCCGGTTCAGCCCCAGCCGAGCGCCGAGGTAACCGCCCACCAGGTTGGTGATCACGCCAAAGATTTCGTAGAACAGAAACAACGCGGCGATTTGCAGCGGGCGGTAGCCCAGCGCGTGGAAGTGCAGCACCACCAACATGCGCAAGGCGCCATCGGTGAGGGTGAAGGCCCAGTAATTACCCGTCACGAGCAGGTACTGTCGCACTTGTGGCGCGAGGGCTGACAAGGCTTTCATGGCCGCTCCTCAGACTGCCAGACCGACCAGTTTGGCCAATTCAACGGTGCGGTTGGCATAACCCCATTCGTTGTCGTACCAGGCATAGAGTTTGACCTGGGTGCCATTGATGACCATGGTCGACAGCGCATCGATGATCGATGAGCGCGGGTCGGTGCGGTAGTCGATGGACACCAAAGGACGCTCCTCAAAACCGAGGATATCTTTCAATTCGTTCTCGGAAGCGTCCTTGAGGAACTGATTCACTTCTTCGACAGTGGTGGCCCGCTCGACTTCAAAGACACAGTCGGTCAGCGAAGCGTTGGCCAGCGGCACGCGTACCGCGTGACCGTTCAGGCGTCCACGCAGCTCCGGGAAGATCTCGGCGATGGCCGTGGCCGAGCCGGTGCTGGTGGGAATCAGGCTCATCCCCGAAGCACGGGCACGACGCAGATCCTTGTGCGGCTGATCGAGGATGCTTTGGGTGTTGGTCAGGTCATGGATGGTGGTAATCGAGCCGTGGCGAATGCCGAGCTTTTCATGGATGACTTTCACCACGGGCGCCAGACAGTTGGTGGTGCACGAAGCCGCCGTGACGATGCGGTGCAACGCAGGGTCGAACAGGTGCTGATTGACGCCCATGACCACGTTCAACGCACCGCTCTCCTTCACCGGCGCGCAGACCACCACCCGCTTGACGCCCTGATCCAGGTAAGCCTGCAACACCGCCACGGTTTTCATCTTGCCGCTGGCCTCGATCACCAGGTCGCAGCCGGACCAATCTGTCTCGGCAATCGCCTTGTTGGCCGTTACCTTGATGCGCTTATTGTCGATAACGACGCTGTCGCCCTCGGCGCTGGCTTCATTGTTCCAACGGCCATGCACCGAGTCGAAGTTGATCAGGTGCGCATGGGTCGCCGCGTCGCCCGCTGGATCGTTGATCTGCACAAATTCAAACTCTGGCCAGCTCCACGCTGCTCGCAGAGCGAGGCGACCGATCCGGCCAAAACCATTGATGCCAATTTTAATAGTCATGTTGTCGTGCTCTGTCTCTGGTGTCAGTGGGCGTTCGTCTGGGTGTCGAACTGGCCGATGTATTCAATGTGGGCAGGATGCTGAATGGCACGCGGACGCAACGACTGAACATCGCGGATGGCATCGCTGAAGGGCACGCCGGTTTCGATCAACAATTGTGCGGCGACCAAACCGGTACGGCCCGAACCACCCTTGCAATGGATGGCAATGGTTTTCCCTTCGGTCAATAGTTGCTTGAGTCGCGGGACGTGCTGCGTCCATGCGGCTTTAAAGGCCTCGCCTGGCGCCTGATCGTCTTCCACTGGCAGGTGAAACCACTCGATGCCGAGCATCTGACACTCTTCCGGCAGCAGGTTGATCTCATTCTGAAGCAACTCCTCGGTTGGCATCAGCGTCAGCAATGCTGAAGCACCAGCATCTTTAAGCGTTTGCAGCGCCTCGAAAGGCCGGGTGCCCTTTGTGCCAGGGCAAGGGGTGAAGATCAGTTGGCCTTTGAACTGCACCAAGGGCAAGACGGAGTATGGATGCTGTTGCACGATGAAGAATCCTCAAAAAAGTGCACCGAACTGAACGGTGCCGTGAGCTGCGCAGCCCAACTGAACACAACGTAGATGCCGAGAAACCAAGGATGGAAGCAGCCACTCATTCGACTTCAATATATACGATAAAACAAATATAAGAACATCTGACGTCAGGGCTCTCATCATCCTGACAGAGCGACGGTCAGGAGACATTCCAGAGTGTTGATGCGAAAACCGTCGGCACGATGGTTTCCAATCCTAAAAGTGCTGAGTATGTCACTAGAAAAATTCTTCAACCGCATTCGTAAATTCATATATGCAGATTATGTAATATACCTGTCATTACGCAGGCGCTAATCTCCGTTTGACGGTCACTCAAGCAGGAGGCTGAAATGAAGGTGCCAGTTGTGAACGGCTTGCCGGCACGAGGCGTTCGCCTTTGCTGCCGGATGCTTCGGAATCGTCGCCTTGAATAACACTCCAGACCATGAGACTCCCAAGAACGAAGTGTCTTCGGTTCCATGCACTGAGCAATTAAAGAGCGAAGCCCAAGACTGGATCGTGCACCTCACTTCAGGGCGCGCGACCACAACTGATGCCAAAGCTCTCAAGGCTTGGTGCCAACGTAGTTCTGCGCATGCCTATGCGTTTGCAGAAGCAAAAGCTCTTTGGCATGCCTTGAAAAATGCAGCGCAAAGCTCGTTCTAGCCGAAAACGGTGACACCCCGCCGCGTTTCAAATCGACCGCTGGTTAACGCGCTTCATCAGCTCCTCCGCCGATTCCTTGCGCTCGGAATAACGATCCACCAGATAGTCCTGCCGGTCCCGAAGCAACAGCGTGAATTTCACCAACTCCTCCATCACATCCACGACACGGTCGTAGAACGGGGACGGTTTCATCCGGCCGTTATCGTCGAACTCCATATAGGCCTTGGGTACGGAGGATTGGTTGGGGATGGTGAACATGCGCATCCAACGCCCCAGCACTCGCAACTGATTAACCACGTTGAACGACTGCGAACCGCCGCACACCTGCATCACCGCAAGGGTCTTGCCCTGGGTCGGTCGCACCGCGCCCATGGCCAGCGGCACCCAATCGATCTGCGCCTTGAACACAGCGCTCATGTTTCCGTGACGCTCAGGAGAGCACCAGACCTGCCCCTCGGACCACAACACCCATTCACGCAGTTGCTTCACCCGTGGATGGTCGTCGGGAGCATCATCTGGCAGCGGCAAACCTGACGGATTGAAGATCCGCGTCTCGGCGCCGAAGTGCTCCAGCAGTCGAGCGGCCTCCTCCACCAGCAGACGACTGAAGGAGCGCTCACGCGTGGACCCGTACAGCAGCAAGATGCGCGGCTTGTGAGTGGAGGTCCTTTCGACACCGAGCTTGTCTGCCGAGGGCAGATCGACCAGTTCAGTGTTGAGTTGGGGGATGTGGTCATCGTACATAATCATTGTCCTGCGCAACGGCGCTCTTGGAGTCATCGAACCAACGGCGTTTCAACCAAAGAGCCACACCGACCAGGGAAATCAGTACCGGCACTTCAACCAGCGGTCCAATCACCGTGGCAAAGGCGACCGGGGAAGCCAGGCCGAAAGTAGCAATAGCCACGGCGATCGCCAGTTCGAAATTATTGCTTGCGGCTGTGAAAGCCAACGCGGTGGTGCGTGGGTAGTCAGCTTCGAGCATTTTTCCCATCCAGAAGCTGATGAAAAACATCACCACGAAATAGATCGTCAGTGGGATTGCGATGCGCAACACATCCAGCGGCAACTGCAATACCACGTCGCCCTTGAGGCTGAACATGGCCACGATGGTCAACAGCAGCGCCACCAGCGTCAGCGGGCTGACTTTGGGAATGAAGCGCTCTTGAAACCAGGCTTCGCCTTTGCGAGCGATGAGGATCTTGCGGGTCAGGAATCCTGCCAGGAATGGCACACCCAGGTAGATCAGCACCGACTCGGCAATGCTGACAAAGCTGGTTTCAATCACGCTGCCTTCCAACCCGAACAGCGGCGGTAGCAGCCCCAGGAAGACCCAGGCATACACGCTGAAAAACAGGATCTGGAAGATGCTGTTGAACGCCACCAGTCCGGCGACATACTGATTGTTGCCGCCCGCGATCTGGTTCCAGACCAGCACCATCGCGATGCAACGAGCCAAACCGATGAGGATCAGACCGGTCATGTATTCCGGCTGGTCCCGCAAGAAGATGATCGCCAGTGCGAACATCAACACCGGGCCGATGATCCAGTTCTGCACCAAAGACAAAATGAGGATGCGCTTGTCCTTGAAGACCTCCGGCAGTTCCTCATAACGAACCTTGGCCAGAGGCGGATACATCATCACGATCAAGCCGATAGCGATTGGGATATTGGTAGTACCCACAGAAAGACTGTTGAGCCACCGCGGCCAGCCTTCGAACAGACTTCCCAGACCGATGCCCAAAGCCATGGCGAGAAAAATCCACAGCGTCAGGTAACGGTCAAGAAATGAAAGGCGGCTCTTACTCATGATCATTGCTCCTGTGGTTACAGCGTGCCAATGAGAGCCAGCTCTGTCTTGAGCTGCTCGGCACTCAGTTGAGAAAGCGGTAAAGCCAGGAAGGCCTGGATACGGGTCTTGATCTGCTCCAGGGTGGCTTCAAACGCCGCCTCGATCTCTTCTTGGGTTCCGTGGTAATCCGAAGGATCAGCCAGCCCCCAGTGGGCCTTGGTGGCCGGCCCGAAAAACACAGGACATGCCTCCCCGGCGGCCTTGTCGCAGACCGTGATGACGAAATCAGGTGCCAAGTCCATATGGACATCACTGGATTTACTGAACAGCCCGAGCGTCGAGATGCCGGCCCGTTCCAACGTTTTTAGACTCAGTGGATGCACTTCGCCTTTGGGTTGACTGCCCGCGCTGTAGGCTTTCATGCCGTCAGGTGCCAAGTGATTGAAGACCGCCTCACAAAGGATGCTACGGCAGCTGTTGGCAGTGCAGAGAAAAAGGATTTTCATCGAACGGTCTCGTAGTCGAAGGCGGAATCAAGCGACCTTGTTTTCACAGCACACGGCTGCACGTTCAGGACGGTCACCCATTTCATCAAGGCGTTTGGCATCAGGGCTTAACCAATGCTTGTTGCTTTCCAACGTCGTCGTCAGCACTTGATGAACCCAATCGGGAAGATTCGGGTGCAGCCGGTAATAAACCCATTGGCCTTGCCGACGGTCCGAAAGCAGCCCGCACGTGCGCAGCTGCGCCAGGTGCCTGGAGATTTTTGGCTGGCTCTCGTTCAACGCACAGGTCAGTTCGCAAACACAAAGCTCCTCTTCCCGAGTGATGAGCAGCATGGTGCGAACACGGGTTTCATCAGCCAGGCATTTAAAAACAGTAGTGGGTGTCAGATGGTCAGCCATATCGATTCTCAGCGTTTGGTTTTCACCAAGACGAACATCTTGATGCGCTCATGGATTTCATGAAGCGTGTGGCGAAATGCGTCGGGCTTGGTGCTGGCGACCGGATCTTCGAAACTCCAGGCCAATACCTCGCCAGCCCCCGGTAAGGATTGGCACTCCGCTGCTGCTTTATCGCACAACGTGATGACGAAATCGAAACGCTCACCTCGAAACTCGTCGATCGACTTACTACGCAGCCCTTCGATGCTCACCCCAAGGTGGGAGAGCGCGTCAAAGGTCCGTGGATCGACCTGGGTGGGGACGGTGCCGGCGCTGAACGCCTCGAAATGCTCCGAATCGGTATGCCGCAGCAGCGCCTGCGCCAACTGCGAGCGGGCAGCGTTGGCGGTACAAACGAACAGAACACGGGTTTTGCTGGTCATCGTGGAGATCTCAGATCACATACGGTTTTTCGAATATACGTTTCCATGCATGAGCAGTAAAGCCGTAGGCCGAAGAAAACTCTGTAAAAGTCAGATTCTCTCCTCACTCTACTCTTAAGCCCAGTATCTACGGGGATATCACAAAATTACCAGCAGACCGTCAGCATGTGCATCTGGATAATCGGATATATGAATTTTGTAATAAGCCTGTCATGCACTTGGGGGTAGCCTCGGCTCCGATCCAACCAACCTGGAGCCTGAGAGATGAAAAAACTGACAATTACCATCGCCTTGTTGAGCAGCCTGTTTACGGGCATCAGCTTCGCGAGCCAGTACGACAAGCCCGGATTCTTTACCAAAGTGGAAGACGGCCGCCTTTGGGTCTTCTATTCAGGCTCAGAACAGCTGAAGGAATTCAAGGCGCACGGCGAGCCGGCCAAGCAGTACACGGCAGTCGGGGGAGGCCCAGAGGGGATGACCGTTAAGTCCGGTGACGAGAAAGCGCTCAAGGACTATTTGAGTAGGGTTAAAAAATAAGACTGCTCCCCGGATCCCCCCTGAAAAAAGGGGTGGATCCGGTAGATGGAAGCTAGCCTTTGCAACAACCAGGCGAGTCCCGAGACGCGACTTCAGCAGCGTCTCCGCCAGCCCCACAGCAAGAGCGCTGAACTGGCGAAACCTTCGATTGATCATCGACTTCATCGAAGTCCGAGTTGCAAATGCCAGTCTCCGGAAGGACCAGCTCAACCCTTTTCGCCGCCTCCCAATCGCCGGCCAATGCCGCGACAACAGACCGTATCTGCTCATAGCCCGTCATCAACAAAAACGTTGGTGCTCGGCCATAGCTTTTCATTCCCACAATGAACAAGTCTTCCTCTGGATGTGACAGCTCTATCGCGCCATGGGGCCTGACCGTACCGCAGCTGTGCTCGTTGGGATCAATCATGGGTGCGAGCACCACTGGGCTTTGGGTCGCAGGATCGAGTGCGATACGCAGCTCGCTGAGCAGGCTCAGGTCAGGGCGAAATCCAGTCGCCACAATCAGCTCGTCCGCGGGTGGAAGCACCTGCCCGCCCGCCTTCACCACCACTCCCTGACCGTTGTCGGCGATCTGATCGATAGCGACGTTCCTGAACAGCTCAATCACGCCGTCATCCAATAACTGGCGAATCTTCAGGCCGAGCTTTCCGCGCTCTTCCAATTGGTCATTCGCACCTCCACCCAGAATGCGCTCAAGAGAGTTACCGCGGATCGCCCAGAGCACCTTGGTTTGCGGCGCCTCCTGAGTCAGTCGCACCAGATCCTGAAGGGCGTTGAACGCGGAGTGACCACCACCCACCACGAGCACTCTTTTGTTGGCATAACGGTTCCGGGCACAACCCAATACCTGGGGAATGCCGTACGTAATGCGCGCTGCATGCTCGATCTCGCCCAAAGCAGGGATGCCATGGGCGCCCATCCAGTTGGGTGTCAGGTAGGTGCCCGAAGCATCAATGACAGCGCGGGCCAGCACATCTTGTTCACCCGCTGTTCCTGCGACACGCAGTAAAAAAGGCGCGGCCGATCTGCCCTGGGTCTTCATCACATCCTGACCGAAGCGTGTGACCGCCAGAACACGGGTATTGAGCTGCAAGTGACGCCTGATCTGTTCCAGATCCGCGAGCGGTCGAACAAATCGGTCCAGCAGTTCACGGCCCGTTGGATACTCGTTTTCCGCTGGTGGAATCCAACCATAGGCGAGCAAAAGCTTGGCCGCCTCCTTGTCGACGTTGAACTGCCATGGAGAAAACATCTTCACGTGCGCCCATTCTTCAATACTGGCCCCGGCTTTCGGGCCAGCTTCCAGAATCAGCGGGGTAAGACCTCTGGCCAGCAGGTGAGCGGCGGCGGCAAGGCCCACTGGCCCCGCTCCAATGATGGCGACCGGAAGTTGCTTGTTTTCCATGATCGAATCCTTCTTCAGGCTGGCTGATTGGTCGGAAACAGGCGCTCGACAATCGCGCAGTCGAGCCAACGGCCTTCGAGGTAGGCGTGTTTTTCATACACCCCAACCTGACGGAAACCGCAGGCTTCGCACAAAGCCAGGCTGGCGTGATTGAAGGTAAAAATACGTGAGAGAACTTTCCAGAACCCGCGAGTTTCTGCTTCTTCCAGCAATGACTGAAGTAACTGCTGGCCGAGGCCTCGCCCGCGAACACTGCGGTCCAGGTAGATGGAAAAGTCCGCAATGCCGTCGTAACAGGCGCGAGCGCGGTAACTACTGAGCCCAGCCCACCCAACAACCTGATCTGCATCGTCGACCATGACCAGCAGCGGATAACGCTTAATTGAGTTGATGCGTTCGAGCATGTCTGCCGGGCTTCGAGGTGTCGTTTCGAACGTAGAGCTGCGTTCTTCGATTCCCTGGTTGTAGATGGCCGCAATTGAAACTGTGTCGTTGGGTTCAGCTGAACGAACTCGCATTTGGGAGCCCCATTGAGTTGGTAGTAACAACATTATTGGCAAAAAAAGGGAAGCGCTTCCCTTTCAATCCTTCTTCACGGCTGGGCAGCAGTCACTCGCGAGCCCGCAGCGAATCTCCGTGGCCCGTGTAATCTGCCTGAGCAAAATCAGCGCTCCTTGCCTGGCTTCAGCCGAGAGGTTCTCGATCATCCCTCGCTCCTCAGCAATCAGGTCAGCTCTGATTTTCTCGTATAGCTCACGTCCAGCACCCGTTACCTGGATCCGCACTGCACGCCGGTCCTCATCATCCTCAACGCGGGACACATACCCTTTGCGTTCCAGGGTATCGACCACACGGCTTGCCGTGCTTTTGTCCAGGAACATTTCCTCTGCCAACACCTGAAGGCGCAGAGGGCCCTTCTTGACCAGCGTCTCGACGGCATAACATTGGGTTACCGATACGTCGTAGCAGCAGATCCGATCCCGATCCCGAAACTGATAGACGCGTACCAACTGGTTCAACGCCTCATACAATTCCTCGGCATCCTGAGTCAGCGGGTCATTTTTACGCTTTGCCATAATCGTCACAATTTAGTTGTCAGTCGCAACAGTAAGCCTGATTCCTGGAAATCGTCAACACTGATATCTCGATTGACGATAGCCAGAGGAAGGCGCTAGCTTGTTGTTACTGACAACGAAACTATGGACGTACCCACTGTGACGCTTCCAGAGCAGATTCATCCTCCGATCAATCGCTCCAGGCTCGTGTGGGCCATGGGTATCACCCAGATTCTTGCCTGGGGTTCGACCTACTACTTGCCGGCGGTGCTTGCGTCTCCGATCGCCAAAGAGACTGGATGGTCCATCACCAGTGTTGTGGGCGGCCTGTCCTGGGGGTTGCTGGTGGCGGGAGCGTCCTCGCCGACTGTGGGTCGTCAGATTGACCGACATGGTGGGCGCTCTGTCCTGGCCGCCAGTTCATTGCTGCTGGCACTCGGCATGCTAATGATGGGCCTTGCGGACAACATTGCCACCTACTATGTCGCCTGGACCTTGATCGGCGTTGCCATGGCGGCAGGCCTATACGACGCCGCCTTCTCAACCTTGGGCCGACTTTTCGGCGAGTCGGCTCGAACGTCAATCACCGGGCTGACCTTATTGGGTGGCTTCGCCAGCACCCTAGGTTGGCCGGTGATAGCAGGACTGGAGAGTTGGATCGGCTGGCGAAACGCCTGCCTTGCCCTCGCCGCAACTCATCTGCTAATCGGATTGCCCATTCATGCGCTATTGATTCCCGGCAGCACCAGGCAACCGCCCCATCCGGTAATGGTCGAATCGACCGATGCGTCAGAGTTTCGCCCTGGGACCACCCACCAATTGTTCTTGTTGATTGCCGCCATGCTGACGGTTCTGGCGCTGGTCGTATCAGGTGTCTCAGTGCACCTGCTCAATGTCCTCAAGCAATTGGGCATCGCGACTGCCGTGGCCTTGGCCATCGGCATGGTGATTGGTCCTGCGCAAGTTTTGGCACGGGTGGCGGAGTTTTCCATAGGCAGGCACCTCCATCCAACCTGGTCCGCACGCGCCGGGGTGTTGCTTTGTTTGATCGGGCTAGGACTGCTGATTGCAGGCCTGCCCTGGCTGGCCTTTGTGGCGATAGCACTTTACGGCGCCGGTAACGGCATCCTCACCATCGCACGCGGCACCCTCCCCTTGGCACTGTTCGGGCCTCAAGGATATGGCGCGCGAATGGGACTGCTCGCAAGGCCCGTTCTGGTCGCCCAAGCCTGCGGCCCCATCGCCGCCGCGTACGTTCTGGACAGCTTCGGGGCATCGGTATTGCTTAGCCTGATGTGCGGGCTGTTGTTTCTGTGCTTCATCGCCACATGGCGTTTGCCTACTACACAAAAAGACAAGTAGACGCGGTGTCTGAGCGGGAAAAACCAATACCGGGCATCAAGCGAACACCGGGTGCGATGCACGTTCGATGTAGCACGTCAAACTGCGGATGATGTGAGAAGCATCTGGCCCAACGCCTCTGAGAGTGGCCGAAGCAAAGTTGCGCTGCTTCGGCAATCCCACGAAATACAAACCCGGAACATGCTCCGCCTTTCCGTTGCGTTGAATCAGACGTTCATTACCCGCCAGGTGCAGATCTGCCAGAAAACCCAGGTTCGGGCGAAATCCGGTCGCAAAAATCAAACTGTCCACTTCGGTGTGCTGCCCATCGGCCCAAATCACGCCCGTTGGCGTTACCTCTGTGAACATCGGCTTGCGATCAAAAAGCCGCTGTGTTACCGCCCGTCGATAGGTGCCGTCATCCAGCACAGGGGTACTTTGATCATTCAGCCAACGAGTCTTTTCCAGCCCGGTCCACTTGAGCCAAGCATGGAAATCCACACCGAGGACCTTTTGCGGAAAAAACCGAATCGACTCCCTTGTCGCCAATACGACGCGACTGACTTGAGCCAGCTCATGGGCAATTTGTACGGCTGAGTTGGCCGCACCGATGACCACGACGCGTTGGTCACTGAAGCCCTCGGCATTTCGGTAACCCGCACTGTGTAAACGTTGCCCGCGAAAACTCTCCAGCCCTGGAATGTCAGGGATGAACGGATGATTGAATCCGCCCGTGCAAACAATCACTGCTTTTGAGCGGAAACGCTGGCCATCAGTTGCCTGAAGCCAAAATAGTCCATCCTCCCTACGCACGCTCTGGACGCGTGTGTTCTGCCGAATGGGTAGCTGAAAAGCGTCCGCGTACTGCTCCAGATAACGTACGACTTCATCGCGCAGCGGATAATGCTTGGCGTGAGCTGGAAAGCGCATCCCAGGCAGCGATGAATAGGCTGCCGGGGAGAAAAGCCTCAGACTGTCGTAATAATTGCGCCAGTTTCCACCTGGCCGGCTCTCGGCATCCAGGATGAGAAACCTGAGGTTCTGTTGCCGCAGATGCCAACCGCACGCGAGCCCAGCTTGGCCGGCGCCAATAACGATGACATCGGTGAACTCACTCATCGTGTTCATACGTGCACATCCATGCATATATACGAATAAATAAAAATTACTTTGGTGTTCCGGGGCAGCAAAACGGAGCCAGACTCTTCATGTGCTGGAGAATGGCTTCGAGCCGTGTCACCACCGCCGGTCCATCCACCTCGTAGAACATCTGCCGACTGACCTTGGTCGCCCGGACGATGCCAGCCTCCAGCAGCACTTGCAGATGACGGGACACCACTGAACGCTCCTGAGGCAGCCCTTCGGCAATCTCGGCAATATCCGCGCGCCCCAGTTGCATGACTCGCTTGAGCACAGCAACCCGCGACGGCTCGCACAGCGCTTTGAAAAAAGCACCATCAAGAGAGTCGATAGCAGCATCGATTGCACGGGAACGTGTAGCGGTTGGGCTTGTCATGCGGAGGACTATATGTGCACATCCATACACACGTCAACGTCCACTTCGAGGACGCTAAGCGGCAGGCGATGCCTGAACCACTGGCAGTACGACATTCGGCTCAAGCCGGATTGGAAACAGCCAGCTTGAGCCCAAACGCGACAAAAACACCGCCCGTGAGCCGATCAAGGGCCTTCAGGGCCGCCGGGCGTTTCAGGAAATTGCTCAGTGGCACCGTCGCCGCCACCAGAATGCCAAACCAGGCCAACGTCAACAGCACATGTAACGCCGCAAGGAAGAAGGAGTAACTGGCCACGCTCGCGCCACTCGGGACAAACTGAGGCAGGAACGTGATGTAGAAGACACCGATCTTGGGGTTCAGCAGGTTCGTCAATAAACCGCGGATAAAGGCGTCACGCGCAGACGCGGCCACGCTCTCGCTCCCCTGCCCTTGCAGCGTTGTCCTGGGCCGCAGCAGCAGTTTGACGCCCAACCAGACGAGATAAGCTGCGCCGACAATTTTCAGCGCAAGGTAAGCCCACTCCGAAGCGTGCAACAGGGCCCCGAGCCCCAGTGACACCGCGGCACCCCACACCAGGCAACCGAGTACGATACCGAGGGAGGCCATCACCGCCGAACGTCGACCGCCCGTTGCGGTAGCGCGAAGCACCATGGCGGTGTCCACGCCGGGGGTCACCGTGAGCACTGAAGCAGCGGCGATGAAGGCAAGCAGCAGGGAAAAGTCGCTCATTGGGATGTCCATGGCAGTCGGCAGCCGGTCCGGCTACCCACTCTAATGAGCCACTTGGAGTCTGGTCAAACGTTCCGTGTATCCATCACACCGCCGCAGCCGCACCCACTCTTGAACGCCAGGCAAAAGCCAACACCATCAACAGCCCCAGGCCGGCCACTGCCGCTCCGGCCAGGGAAATCGCCGGATAACCCAACCCCGCATTGATCACCGCGCCGCCCAGCGCCGCGCCAATCGCGTTGCCTAAGTTGAAGGCACCAATATTCACTGCCGAGGCCAGGTTGGGCGCGTCCTTGGCAGCTTCCATCACGCGCATTTGCAAGGGCGGCACCAGGGCAAAACTGGCGATGCCCCAGATCAAGATGGCGACCGCTGCTGGCAGCGGCCAGCGCATCAATACGGTGAAGGCCAGCAAGACAAGAATCAGCACGCTCAGCGAAACGATCAAGGTGCGGTCTATCGAGCGATCCGCAGCCTTGCCGCCCCACATATTGCCCAACGTCAGCCCCACCCCGAACAGCACCAGCATGGCGGTGATGAAAGGGGTGGATGCACGAGTCTCGCTGCTCAGGATCGGGGCGATGTAAGTGAAGACGGTAAACATCGCACCTGAGCCGACGACGGTCAGGGCCAACGCCCCCAGCACCGGACCACGGCCCAATACCCGGATCTCAGCCAGCACACCGATGTTTTTCGGCGCAGGCACATTGGGCAGGGCAAACCACAACGCGGCCATCGCCACCACACCCAGGCCGGTAATCCCCCAGAATGCGCTGCGCCAGCCGAACAGTTCGCCAAACCAGGCGGCCAGCGGCACGCCGCCGATGGTCGCCAGGGTCAGGCCCATGAACATGGCCGCTACCGCGCCGGCACGCTTGTCCGGGGCGACCACGCTGGCGGCGACGATGGAACCCACGCCGAAGAACGCACCGTGGTTCAGTGAGGTCACCACCCTGGCGACCATCAGGCTGTAGTAATCGGTCGCCAGCGCTGACATCAGGTTACCCAGGGTGAAAATCGCCATGAGTCCGATGAGCAGATAGCGCCGGGGAATCCGTCCGGTGGTCAGGGTCATCAGCGGTGCGCCAAGCAGTACGCCAAGGGCATAAGCACTGACCAACAGGCCCGCGGCGGGAATGGAAACGCCGAGATCGGCAGCGATGCCCGGCAACATGCCCATGGGGGCGAACTCGGTTACGCCGATGCCAAAGGCACCCATGGCGAGTGCGACAAGTGGTGGATTGATACGCATTGGAAGGCTCCTCATCTATGCCGCAGATGCTACGATCCAGCCTTCCCTGGCGGTAGATGGCATTTTTGGCAATCACCTTTGCGTAAGGAGCACAAATGGACTTCAACGGTAGATCAGGTGAAATGGCCATGTTCGTCACGGTGGCGCAGGAAGGCAGCTTGTCGGCCGCCGCACGTGCATTGGGGCTGACCCCGTCGGCGGTCAGTCGCGTCATCGCCCGTACCGAACAACGCCTTGGCACCCGCCTGCTGTTGCGCACCACGCGAGCGATCACCTTCACCGCCGAGGGCGAGGCTTACCTGCGCGGCGCCCGGCGAATCCTGGCCGACATGGCCGAGGTCGAAGAAGCCGTCGCCGACCAGGGCGTGCCCAAGGGCCGTTTGCGGGTCAGCGCCGCCCTGGGTCATGGGCGGCAGACCATTGTTCCTCTGGTGGCAGCCTTCAGCGCCCGTTACCCCAACATCGTTGTCGACCTCACCCTCGGCGATGAAGTGGTCGACATTCTCGGCGGCCAGGCCGACGTGGCGGTACGCTTTGGCCATCTGCCCGACAGCCCACTGACCGCGCGCAAGATCGGCGACACCGGTCAGGTGGTCGTGGCTTCGCCCGAGTATCTAGAGCGCCATGGCACACCCCGGGAACCGGAAGACTTGCTCCGGCACAACTGCCTGCGCTTCAACTTCCGGCGTGCCGAACCCAACTGGCCGTTCACCCGTGACGGCAGAGCGTTTTCCTTGAAGGTCAGCGGCAACATCGAATGCAGCAGTGGTGAGGCCCTGGCGCAACTCGCACGGGTAGGTGCTGGCATCGCGCGTATCGGCGATTTCACCGTGAGCGAGGACCTGCAGCGCGGCGACCTGATACCGCTGCTGGAAGAATGGAACCCCGGAGACCGGGAGCCGATCCATGCGGTGTTCGTCGGTGGCTCGGCGATGCCGGCGCGGGTACGCGTGTTCGTGGACTTTCTGCTGGAGCATCATCGGATGTGAACAGCCGCCCTCCTAGAACAGGTGCGAAACATCCTCCCCAGCTTCAAGCCCACGGTAATAATCAATCTTGACTTGCAATGCAGCCACGGCGTTTTGCATGGCAACCACTTCGGCTTGTACCTCCTGTAAATGGCTCTCCAGCATCTGGCGGCGTTGGGCAACGGTGGAATCCCCGGCGCTGCGCAGCTTGGCGAACATCTGCATTTTGCCGATGGTCATGTGAGTGGTGCGTAGACGCAGCAGAAAATCAAGCCACGCCATATCAGTCGGTGCATAAAGGCGTTGCCCGCCGGCCGCTCGGGCGACCGGTGCCAACAGACCGATGCGTTCGTAATAGCGCAGGGTATACGCCGTGAGGCCGGTACGCTTGGCGACCTGATTAATCGTCTGGTAGGCGTTCATAAGCACTGTCCTTGGCCATCGGTGTTGGTCATGCAGGGGGCCCGCTCACTGGGGACGCGCGGCGATCTTGATGCCTCGTTTGGCGAACACTTCCCGCGCTGCGCTGATGCCATTCAACGCGCTTGGAAAGCCAGCATACACCGCCATCTGGATGATGATTTCAACGATTTCCTCAGGTTTACAACCGACATTCAAGGCTCCCTCTATGTGCACCTTGAGTTGAGGTTGCGCGTTCCCCAACGCGGTGAGGGCCGAGATGGTTGCCAGTTCGCGTGTGCAAAGCGCGACGCCAGACCTGGAAAACACATCACCGTAGGCGAAATCGACTATCCACTCACCCAGCTCGGGCGAAATATCGCTAAGCGAGTTCACCACGCTGTTGCCGGCGGCCCCGGTGATCTTTTCCAGGGTCTCTATTCCCTTCACTCGTCGACTGTCCGGTTCAGTTGCCGGCGCCGCCGTTACGAACGCTGAAAGCACGAGCCCGGTTGCAACGCTAAATTCTTTTAATGACATGACCTATCTCCTTGTTTAAGCCGCACAACGGAACTGGCCGTTTTGGCGGTGCAACAAGAAGGCTATTGGTTAGAGCGCGCTCTAAGTCAAGCGCCTGGTGCTAGGGGACTGTTGTTAAAAAAACGCGGCGACAGTCCAGCTGCTAAGCTCAGTTTTGCTCCAGACCATACCCACAATGATTTCTAAACGAAGGTAAGGCAGCATGACCACGGCTCAGCCCCCGGCAACGTCAACGTCCGCGAAATGGCGCTTCAAGCTAGGCATCGCCATCCTTTGCCTAATGCTCTCGCTGTGGTTGTTGGTGCCGCTGGCAGCGGCTGCGGATGTGCCCCGTTCCACCATCGCGGCGATCACCGGCGCACTGTTCATCATCAACAAGGTGCTGTTGCTGCTGGTCATCGCAGTGATGGGCAAGGCGGGTTTCCAGGAGCTCAAGCAACATGTGTTCGGCTACGTGTCGGGCCTTGTGCCCAGCGCCGAGCTGGAGGTAAGCGTCACCCGCCACCGTATTGGCTTGGTGATGTTCTGCTTGCCCTTGGTGTGCTCCTTTCTCGAACCCTATATCGACGCTTTCGCACCCGGCCTGCGCCCGAATAGCTGGGCATTGCAACTGCTTGGCGATGCCCTGTTGGTGAGCAGCTTCTTCGTCCTGGGTGGCAACTTCTGGGAAAAATTGCGCGCGCTGTTTATCCGCACCGCACGGGTCACTACCGCCGACCCGGCCTGAGCCAACGCCCGGACCGCCTCCCCCCCCGGCGCGCTGTCAGTTGTTCTTGAAATGCCATGAGTTGCAGGTGCCGATATGCCCGGAACACAGAATTCGCCTATTTGCGTCGAACCAGAGCACCAAACTGAACCGCCGCCTGAAAAGCCTGCGCCAGCCAATCCACTGCGACGCATTGCGCTAGGCGTTGCGATTTTGATCGCCGTGCTGTTTACCCTCTCCATTTTCATGGAGCGACGCACACCCTCGACCTCACAAGCCGTGGTGCAAGCCTATGTGGTGGAAATGGCTGCCGAGGTGGGTGGCCGTGTGACAGACATCGCGGTGCTCGATAATGCCCGGGTGAAGGCCGGCCAGGTGCTGTTTCGTATCGACCCGCAACCCTACAAGCTTGTCGTCAGCGAGGCTGAAGCGCGACTGGAGGAAACCGGCCAAACCTTGGGTGCCAGTACCGCCTCGGTGGATGCCGCCCAGGCACAGCTGGTGTCGGCGCGGGCGCAGCGCGACAACATACGCGAGCAAGCCCGGCGGGTGAATCAATTGGTCGAGCGCGGTGTGTTCGCCCCCGCCCGCCAGGATGAATCCAAAGCCTCGCTGAGCTCCGCCGAAGCGGCCGTGAGCAAAGCCCAAGCCGACCTGGAACGGGCGCGCCAGCAACTGGGGCCCAAAGGCAACGACAACCCGCAATTCAAACAAGCCCTGGCCGCGCTGGAAAAAGCCCGGCTCGATCTGGTGCGTACGGAAGTCATCGCACCCGCCGATGGCGTCATCACCAACCTCCAACTCGCCGTGGGTCAAGTCGTCAGCGCAGGCCAACCGGCATTGACCTTCATCGACAGGGGCACGGTATGGATATCTGCCGCCTTCAAGGAAAACAGTCTGGAACATGTGCAGGCCGACGACCCGGCGGAACTGGTGTTCGATGTATTGCCGGGCCGGGTATTCAAGGGCCATGTTGAAAGCGTTGGCTGGGGTGTCGCACAACAGGATAGCAGCAACGCCGCCCTGCCCTCCGTGCGCAACCAGAGTGGTTGGGTGCGCGACCCGCAACGCTTTCCCGTACGCCTGATCGTGGAAGAACCGCACCCTGTCGGCCCACGTTACGGCTCGCAGGTCACCGTGGTGATCTATACCGATGACAACCCCATGACGAACGCGCTGGGGGCACTGATGACACGCCTGGGCGCCTGGCTGAACTATGTCAATTGATGGGTCGATTGATGGGTCGATTGATGGGCAAGCGGCGCTGGAACTGCTGCGGATCAAACGCCAGGGATTGCGCGTCGCCCTGGCCGTGACCGTAGGCTTGTGCACGGGCCTGGTCCGGGGCGACATCTTGCCTTTCCTCGCGCCCTTGTTTGCCATCCAGTTCCTCTTGGCCAGCCGCCGCGCGCCCACGTTATCCCAGGGATTGATCACGTTGCTGGTGAGTCTGCTGACCGGCGCGCTCTTGGTGGTTATGACCGGCATGTTCGGTGAGCGCCCGTGGGTGCTCCTGCCGCTGCTGTGGCTGTTTTATTTCGCCTGCTTTACCGCGCAAGGCCGACAACTGGGCGGTGCGGGACCGGCGCTGATGCTGGTGATTGCCATTGTGGTGCCGATGCTCGATATCGTGCAGCGCGATCTGGGCGAATCCATCGTGCTCATTCTGGTCAAGGCGGTCAGCCTGGGTTTGCTATTGACCTGGGGCGCCCATGCGCTGCTGCCCGACCCTGCGAGTGAACAGGCCGACCCGCAACGCGCACCGCCGCGCGAGCTGACGCTGGTGATTCGCCAAGCCATGGCCAGCGCAGCGATTCTGCTGGCCATGATTGCGCTGTGCCTGAGCGATCCACGGCTGGCCACGGCGATGGTCGTCCCCATCACGGTGGCCTCGTTGCTGAGCCAGTTTTCCCTGGGCATGAGCAGCCGCAGCGCCGTTGGGCTGGTGCTGGTCAACCTGCTGGGTGGGGTCGTGGCTTCCTTGGCCTTTACGCTGTTCGAACTGCGGCCGACCTTGTGGCTGGTGGCGCTGATCCTGCTGCTGGTCAGCCTGCTGTTTGCCGGCAAAGCCGCCATGGATAACACCGCCGGCAAGGTATTCGGCGGAGGGCTCATGACGTTCCTCATTTTGTTCGGGCTCGGTGTATCACCGTTGCCGACGGAAACGCCCCAGCTGTTTTCCACCCGTATCGCCTACGTGCTGCTGGCGGTGGTCTATGCCATTGGCCTGGCCGCGCTGCTGTGGCCAAGCGCGCGCGAGCAGCAACCCATCGCAACGACCAGGTCCAGCCGGTCAAACCGATCAGTGAAAAGATGACATCAAACTGCCTGTACATTTTTTGAGCGCCCGTTAAAAGGCGCTGCCTGCCTGGCATCGGCGCGGTTATCCACAGACATACTCACGGATTTCTTGGATAACTATTGGCGGCCATGGAACCGCAACCAGGGGCTAAGCGGCACTGCCATCACAGGTGCAGCGCGGGCCTGGCCTGAGCATCGCCATGGGCAGAAGGCACCCGGACCCGCAACGCAATCAGCACCGCAGCCAGCAGCATCAGCACCGCCGCCACGAATACGCCGACGCTGCCACCGAGGCTGAACATCGCACCGCCAGCGGCGGCGCCCGTTGCGATGGCCGACTGCACGGATGCCACCACCATGCCCCCGGCGCTTTCCGCCTGGTCAGGTACCGCGCTCGCGACCCAGTTCGACCATGCCACCGGCACACCACCAAAGGCCAAGCCCCAGATCGCCAGCAGCACCGCCTGCCCCGGCACCGAGGCCGGCAACAGAACCAACGCCAGTGCCGCAACGCCCACCAACGTCGGCATCAACACCAGGGTCGCCAGCGGGCGGCGCTCAAGTAGCCATCCGGCCAACAACGTGCCGCCAAAGTTCGCCACACCGAAACCCAGCAACATCAGTGACAACCCTTGGGGGCCGATACCTGTGGTCCCTTCGAGGAACGGCCGGACATAGGTGAACATCGCGAAGTGGCCGCTGTGCACCAGCACACAACCGAACATGCCCATGGCGATGCCCGGGCGCTGCAGCACTTCCAGTACGGTGCGCAGGCGTGCCGGCCTGCGCGGCGCAAGGCGCGGCAGCGTGAGCGACTGGAAAGCCAGGGTCACCAGGCCGACTGCCGCCGCTGCAAAAAACGCGCTACGCCAGCCGTATAACCCGCCCAGGTAGCTGCCCAACGGGACCGCAACCACCGTCCCGACGGCAATGCCGCTGAAAATGATCGAGAGCGCCCGGGGCAACAAAGCACCCGGCACCAAGCGCATCGCCACCGCTGCCGCCATGCTCCAGAACCCGCCAAGGGCAATACCCAGCAAGATACGCATGACCAGCAGCACCGCGAGACTGGAGGAAACGGCGACCAGTAGATTGGAGGCAATCATCAACGTGGAAAAACCCAGCAGCACCCAGCGGCGATCGATATCGCGGGTCAGGCCCGGCACCAAGAGGCCAGCGAACAGTGCGACTATGGCAGTCACCGTTACCGCCTGGCCAGCCAACGCTTCGGACACACCCAGGTCGGTCGCCATCGGCGTCAACAGGCTGGCCGGAAGGTACTCTGCGGTGAGCAATCCAAACACGCCCATTGCCAACGAAAACACGGCCATCCACGCGGGTGTCGCCGGTTCTACATCCGGCCCGGTGCCGAGATGGCTGTCGGATACGGCATTACAAACACAGTCAGTCATTGCACGGATCTCCAAATTCTCATTGCGACCCGCAGTCTAGGCGTGGGAATCTGGATGATCTATGATCAAAAATCTCGATTCTTTGACTGAAACACCTGAATGATGCCTACCGATCAGTTTGCCCTCTCCTCGGATCTCATCAATGAGCTGTTGCGGGGCATGCGCCTGCGTGGCGTCGAATACCGGCGTATCCAAGCCGGTCCAGCCTTCGGCCTGGGCTTCGCTGCCAAACCCGGGCATGCCTGGTTCCACTTCCTGGCGGTCGGCAATGCGGTGCTGCGGATGGAAGACGGGGCAACGTATGCACTGTCTGCTGGAAACGCCGTATTCATCTCCCATGGTGCGGCCCATCAATTGCTTTCCCATACGGATGTTCCTGTTCAAGACATCGACCGTCTGGACGGCGCCCCCCTCGGCGATACCGTGAGCGCGGTAGATGCCGGAACCGATGCCAGCCCCACGCCGCCCACTGTTTTGTTCAGTGGCTGCATGGAATTTGAACTGGGCAGCATCCATGGCCTTGGCAGGCTAATGCCGGGCCTGATGCTGATCGATGCCGGCGGCCAGCGTTACCCCGGACTGGTGCCTATCCTGACCACCATGGAACGCGAGGTCAGCGCCGCACGTATCGGCTTCGCGGGCATACTTGCGCGATTGGCCGACGTGGTGGCCGCCATGGTCGTTCGCGGTTGGGTGGAGTGCGCCTGCGGCAATGCCTCTGGCCTGGTCGCCGCACTGCGCGATCCACGCTTGGCCAATGCACTGCTCGCGCTCCATCAACAACCGGGGCGCGACTGGACCGTTGCGCAGCTGGCGGAACAATGCAACACCTCTCGTTCAGTCTTCGCTGACCGCTTCCAAATGACGATTGGCATGGCCCCGTTGCGCTACGTGACCGAACTGCGGATGCGGCTGGCGTGTCAGTGGCTGACGCTCGAAAGGCTGCCGATTGAAGAGGTGGCGCAGCGCTTGGGCTATACCTCCCAGGCCGCTTTCAGTCGTGCATTCAAGCGTGTTACGGGGAAGACGCCTGGGTTGAGTCGTCAGCCGAGGCGGTCGGCTGTTTCCCCGCATCGAAACTAAGGGTGTGAGTGGTATTACATCCCTCAGCGCCTTTGGTAGTAGACGCTATCGTAGCGTTGACGCTGCTGTTCAGCCCTCGCAATACTTTCGCCGCAAAACCAGCCAGTCACAACAATAATAAAAATTACTGCAGGGTGCCTAAATGTGCCATCAAACAAGGACTTGTTAAATGCTTGGTTACTATGCGCAATACAGCAAGGAATACATCACCACCCTGATGATCGTGACCACCCTATTCTTTGCCTTACCCATCTTCCTCGCCCCGCTGCAATGGGCCCGCCTCATGCGCTGGACCGTCCCCGAACACAAACACCTGGCTATTTATTTCGGCCGTTGCCTCGGGGCGTTCATTCTAGTCGTTGAAATAGCGATGTTGCGTTCGGCCACCACCGGCACCAGTTTCAGTTATGCCTTCGATATTCTTTTCGTGGTGTTCACATTGATGTTCTTCGTGCATGTCTACGGCGCAATCAAGAAGATCCAGCCTATTACAGAAACATTGGAAATCGGTTTCTGGATGATCCTCTTCGTACTCAACATTGCGTTCTACCCCACCACTAGCATCACGCTGTAACCTTCTCCGGACCGCGGCCGGAGCTCACCGGTCGCCGTTCAACCCGATGCAACTCCGCATTGCCTGGCACTTTCGTTTCAACTGCAACGAGCAACTCCAGAGTGCTGGCCGCTGGAGGGCTTGGACACATCAATCCAAGTCAAAACATCCCGTCGGAAGATGACCGACCTCGGGCCTTGCATACAAATATCCCTGCATCAGCTCGATCCCCATGCCTAGAAGCGTCGCGCTTTCTTCACGGGTCTCGACACCTTCGGCAATGACAAGAATACCCAAGCGCCTGGCGACCAGGATGATGCCTTCGACGATCGCTTGCTTGGCCAAGTCTCGATCAATGCCTCGGGTCAGTGCCATGTCAATCTTCAGCACCTGCGGCTGGAACATCGCCAGCAGGTTAAGGCCCGAATACCCCGCGCCAAAATCGTCGATGGCGGTAGTGAAACCCTGGCGCTCGTACTCCACGAAAATCGCTTTGAGGTGCTCAGGATCGACCACCTTCTCGCCTTCGGTCACTTCGAACATGAGCCTTTCTGGCGGGAAACGGGCCAGGCGCGCCGCTTCCAGGGTAGCCCGGATGCACGTCTCCGGCCGGTATACGGCGTTCGGGAGGAAGTTAATGCTCAGCAAGCAATCGGGAATGTCCAGCAGGCCCAGCCTTGCAGCTTCCTCGATGGCTTTCACCCGGCAAGCCTGGTCGAATCGGTAGCGGTTGCTGTCGTTCACGAGCCCCAGGATGTCGCCAGCCGATTCGCCATTGATGCCTCTGACCAACGCCTCGTAAGCAAACGCAGCATGTGTCCGGACATTGAAAATAGGCTGGAAGGCCATGGTGAAATCGAACCCCAGCGCCTCATGATTGCGGCATTCGGCGCAGCCGAGCGATTGGAATGGAGGGCTTTTCGTCATGAGCAATATTCCGTGGTGGTCATGATGCATTCCTGCGGTTACAAGAAACTGTAGCCGACACCACCTGAGTCGGCCCGGGCCGAAGTTTCTGAAGCGGGGCGAGCGCTACCGCGCCGACGGGTAGAGCACGGTGATTGGGAGCCGGTCCGCTGCGACGAAGTCTTCAAGCACTGGCCGGAGCGGCGTAAGCGTGAAGCTGGACCGCGCCTTGCTCGCAGCCGCCACGAACGCCTCGACATTGTTGACTTCCAAGGCCCGGAGACACGGTCGTATGATCCTCCGACCGTGTCTGCGGCAAACCGCCAGGGTGCGGTTCGTGCACCGGCGGAAGCAGTCAGCAGTCCACCTCTCTGCGTCAAGCGTTGTCACCGCCCCCCCCGCTACCGAATTTTTCCTTTTAAAGGCAGATCTTTAACGCAGATCAACAAAGGGCTTCCTACTTCAGCCCTATCATCTCCCAGCGCAAACCTTCGCTGAGACTTGAGAGGCAGGGATGAACGACGTAACCGGGAAGTGGCTTAAGCGAGGGGCGCTGGGGAGCTTGATTGTCCTGGGCATTTTGGGTGCCTGGTACGTGTTCAAACCCGCCCCTGCAAATCCCGATTTCGCCAGCGGTAACGGGCGGATCGAAGCCACCGAAGTGGATGTAGCGAGCAAGCTGGCCGGACGCATCGATACCCTTCTGGTCGCTGAAGGCGAACAGGTCCGCGCAGGGCAAGTGCTGGCGCGCATGGATACCCAGGCGTTGCGGGCCGAAATTCTCCAGGCCCAGGCCCAGTTGCAGCGGGCCCGTACGGCGAAATTAACGGCGACAGCGCTCGTGGCTCAACGGGAAAGCGAAAAGATCACCGCACGGGCAGTGGTTGCCCAGCGCCAGGCCGAACTGATTGCCACGCAGAAACGCTTTGCCCGTACCGAGATTCTGGTGGGGCGCAACGCCCTGGCCAGGCAACAACTGGACGATGATCGCGCGCTGCTGGACAGCGGCCAAGCGGCGCTGGCGGCTGCCAACTCACAGGTTTTGACGGCCCAGGCGGGTATTGAAGCCGCCAAGTCGCAAGTGGAGGAAGCCCAGGCCAGCATCGAGGCGGCAGCGGCGACCGAGCAACGCTTGCAGGCCGACTTGGCCGACACCGATCTCAAGGCGCCTCGGGATGGACGCGTGCAGTACCGCATCGCCGAAGAAGGTGAGGTGATCCCGGCCGGGGGCAAAGTCCTGAACCTGGTGGACCTGAGCGATGTGTACCTGACGTTCTTCCTGCCCACCGACCAGGCCGGTCGCGTGGCCATTGGCAGCGAGGTGCGGGTGATCATCGATGCCGCCCCGCAATACGTGATTCCCGCCAAAGCCAGCTACGTGGCCAGCGTCGCGCAGTTCACGCCCAAAACGGTTGAAACGGCCAACGAACGGGAAAAGCTGATGTTCCGGATCAAGGCGCGGATAGACCCTGAGCTGCTGCGCAAGCACCTCAGCCAGGTGAAAACCGGCGTGCCGGGCGTAGCCCATGTTCGGCTCAATCCTCAAGCCCAATGGCCAGCCGAACTCGAAATCAAGGTGCCCCAATGACGGGCGCACGCACTTGGGTCGCACGCCTGCAGAACGTGGGGCTGCGGTACGGCAAGACCCTAGCCTTGGATAGCATCACCCTGGACATTCCTGCCACCGGCATCGTCGGGTTGATCGGCCCGGATGGCGTCGGCAAGTCCAGCCTGTTGGCGTTGATCGCAGGCGCCCGGGTGGTGCAGCAAGGGCATCTGACCGTGTTGGACGGCGATATAACCGACACCCGCCATCGTCAAGCGCTGTGTCCGCGCATCGCCTACATGCCCCAAGGCCTGGGCAAGAACCTTTACCCGACACTGTCGGTATTCGAGAACCTGGATTTTTTTGCTCGCCTGTTCGGGCAAGGCCGACAAGAACGCCGACAACGCATCGATGCCTTGTTGGCCAGCACTGGGCTGACGCCCTTTGCCGGACGCCCCGCCGGTAAGCTGTCAGGCGGAATGAAGCAGAAACTGGGATTGTGCTGTGCGCTGATCCACGATCCCGACCTGCTGATCCTTGACGAGCCCACCACTGGCGTCGACCCCCTGGCCCGGAACCAGTTCTGGGCGTTGATCGCCGAGTTGCGGGCACGACGACCTCATATGAGTGTCTTGGTGGCCACGGCCTATATGGAAGAGGCTGAACGCTTCGACCATTTGTTGATGATGGATGCGGGCAAGGTCCTGGCCAGTGGTTCACCTGCACAGATCCGCCAGCGAACCGAATGTCAAAACCTGGAAGCGGCCTTTATCGCCCTGTTGCCGCAAAGCCGCCGGCGTGGCCACGAACCGCTGGTGATCACACCTCGTGTCCCATCCTCAGCCGAGGCGGTGATTGCCATCGAGGCCAAGGACCTGACGTGCCGCTTCGGTGCGTTCACCGCCGTGGACAGTGCCAGTTTCCGCATCGAACGCGGGGAGATCTTTGGTTTCCTTGGCTCCAATGGCTGCGGCAAATCCACCACCATGAAAATGCTGACCGGTTTGCTTGCCGCCACTTCGGGGCAGGCCTGGCTGTTTGGCAAGCCGATCGACCCGAAGGACCTGAAGACTCGGCAGCGTGTCGGGTACATGTCCCAAGGCTTTTCCCTCTACACCGAGTTGACGGTCCGGCAGAACCTGGTGCTGCATGCCCAGCTATTTCATGTGCCTGCGAATGAAGTTGACAGCCGCGTCGCCGAGGCCGTCGAGCGTTTTGGTCTCAAGCAAGACCTTGACGCCCTGCCCGATCGTCTGCCGCTGGGTATCCGTCAGCGCCTGTCGCTCGCCGTCGCGCTGATCCATAAACCCGATGTGCTGATTCTCGACGAACCAACCTCTGGCGTAGACCCCATTGCCCGGGACGCTTTCTGGCAACACTTGCTCGACCTGTCGCGCAATGACGGCGTGACCATCTTCATTTCCACGCATTTCATGAACGAAGCGCAGCGCTGCGACCGGATCTCCTTCATGCATGCCGGGCGGGTACTGGTCAGCGGCGCGCCCGGGCAATTGGTCATCGATCGCGGGTTGAACAGCTTGGAGCAAACCTTTGTTTCCTACCTCGAACAAGCCGCCAGCGACGAACCGGCAGCAATACAGCGCGAGGAGCCGAGCACGCAACCGCTGCCCCTCGAAGCTCCCCACGTTGCGTTCTCAAAGACTCGTCGCAATGGGTTCAGTAGCCTGCGAATGTTCAGCTACGCCCGGCGCGAGGCCATGGAGATTCGCCGTGACCCGATCCGCCTGACGCTTGCGGCCCTGGGCACGGTATTGCTGATGTTCATCATGGGCTACGGCATCAGCCTGGACGTTGAAGACCTGTCATTCGCGGTGCTGGACCGCGACCAGACCACCACCAGCCAAGCCTATGTGCGCAGCTTTTCCGGTTCGCGCTATTTTATCGAGCAGCCTGAGCTGCAGGGTTACACCGACCTGGAGACTCGCCTGCAAAGCGGGGCGATCACCCTGGCGCTGGAAATCCCGCCAGGCTTCGGGCGCGACCTCAAACGGGGTGCCCAGCCAACCGTGGCCGCGTGGGTGGACGGTGCAATGCCCATGCGAGCACGCACGATAGAGGGCTACGTGAACGGCCTGCACAACGGCTACCTGGCAGAACTTGGGTACAGCGGGACGACCCTTGCCAACGTAGAAGTGCGTTACCGCTACAACCCGGATGTGGAAAGCTTGCAGGCCATGGTTCCGGCGATCATTCCGCTGCTGCTGATGATGATCCCGGCGATGCTCACCGCATTGGGTGTCGTACGGGAAAAAGAGATGGGCTCGATCATCAATCTCTATGTCACGCCGGTGACACGCCTGGAATTCCTGCTGGGAAAACAGCTGCCCTACGTGGCCATGGGCATGTTCAACTTTTTGTTGATGTGTGCCTTGGCCGTCTGGGTGTTCGCCGTGCCACTCAAAGGTAGCCTTTGGGTGCTGAGCCTGGGCGCGTTGCTGTACATCGGCACTTCCACGGGGTTGGGCTTGTGGATGTCGACGTTCATGAACAGCCAGATTGCGGCCGTGTTCGGCACCGCCATTGCGACCCTGTTGCCGGCCATTCAATTTTCCGGATTGATCAACCCGGTGTCCTCGCTGGAGGGCTTCGGCGCGATGGTCGGCAAGGTCTACCCGACCGCGCAATTTCTCACCATCAGCCGAGGGATCTTCTCCAAGGCCTTGGATTTGCAGGCGCTGGCACCCTATTTCTTGCAACTGCTGGTGACGGTACCGATCCTGATTGGCCTGAGCGTGCTTTGCCTGCGCAAACAGGAGCGTTAGCCATGCACAGCCTGATGAACATCCTGCGCCTGGGCATCAAGGAATTTCGCAGCCTGTACCACGACCGAGCGATGCTGATCCTGATCGTCTGGGCGTTTTCGTTTGGCATCTACAGCGCAGCCTCGGGCATTCCCGAGGCGCTGCACCATGCCCCCCTGGCCATCGTCGACGAGGACCACTCGCAGCTGTCCGAACGATTGAACGCAGCGTTTCAACCGCCCTACTTCCTGCCTGCCGCGGACATCACCGGTCAACAAGTCGATGCGGGTATGGACAGCGGTCGCTACACCTTCGCCCTCAACATTGCCCCGGACTTTCAGCGCGATGTGCTCGCTGGAAAACGCCCCAGCCTGCAGCTCAACGTCGACGCCACCCAGATTGGCCAGGCTTTTTCCGGCGCAGGTTATATCCAGACCATCGTTGCCACTGAAGTGGCCAACTTTGTCCGTGGCGTGCGCGCCACACCGCGCCCCCCGGTGGCCTTGGCCATGCGCATGCAGTTCAATCCGAACCTGACCCAGGCCTGGTTCACCTCCGTGATGCAGCTGATCGATTACGTCACCATGGTGTCGATCATCCTCACGGGTGCCGCACTGATTCGAGAACGCGAGCACGGCACCCTTGAACACCTGCTGGTGATGCCGCTGCGCGCGTTTGAAATCATGACCGCCAAGGTCTGGTCCATGGGTCTGGTGGTGCTGGTGGCCACCGCCTTCGCCGTGTGGGTGGTCGTTCGAGGCTGGCTGGCGGTACCCATCAACGGCTCGATCGGGTTGTTCCTGTTGGGAACCGCGTTGCATCTGTTCGCGACCACCTCCATCGGCATCTACTTGGGCACGGTGGCGCGCTCCATGCCGCAACTCGGACTGCTGAGCATCCTGATCCTGATTCCACTGCAGTTGCTTTCCGGAGGGGCGACCCCTCGTGAAAGCATGCCGGAGCTGGTGCAAAACCTGATGCTGGCCGCTCCTACGACGCACTTTGTCAGCTTCGCCCAGGGCATTCTGTATCGCGGCGCGGGCTTGGCAATTGTCTGGCCGCAATTCTTGGCGATCGCGTCTATCGGTGCACTGTTTTTCGTCGCTGCGCTCCTTCGGTTTCGCCGAGCGATAACGCAAATGGGCTGAGTTCGGGCAGAACCCTTCTTCCTGCCTCGGCCTACAGCGGCAGCGGCCAACGCCGCTAGAACCTGTACAAAAAAGATACCAAAGTACAATTTATTGATGCCTTTGTGCCATCAATAATCCCGCCCAACGTGCCTGATCCACCTGTTCATGAGAGGCCCCGACATTCACCGGGTCGCTCCTGCACGCTCGAATCAACATCAAAAGACTGTGGAAAGGACCTCCCGCCAGAGCCAAGAAGTAACGTCGCTACATGCGCCAGCTGAGCCATCTACCTGGACATGTCGGGTGCGAACCAACCCAACGTTATTGGCCGGACCGTGCAAAAGATAAGGGTCGTTGCCGTGATCTCGGCACGCCCAACGATTGGGCTGGGAGGCTTTATGAAACTTAAATCGCTGCAAATCAGAATCTGCATGACGGCGGGCATCTGCCTGTTTGTTTCATCACTGAGCCTGGTGCTCTACGGGCTATTCTCCGCCAGGTCCAACGAGCAATACGTCGCGGCCGAGGTCTCGGCCTTGGTCGAGCGCTCGACCATTCGGGAGATCCAGAACCTGGCTGAATCCCGCGCCAACGCCATCCAGGCCAAATTGCAGAATGCCCTGGATGCGGCGCGCACCATGGCCAACGCGTTTGCCGCGAGCAAAGCCTCGCAAAGCCCTCTGGTGATGGGCCGAGAGCAGATCAATACCGTACTGCTCGGGGTCCTCAAGGATAACCCTGACTTCAACGGTACCTATTCCTGCTGGGAACCGAATGCACTGGATGGGCAGGACCTGGCGTTTCGCGCGGCCCAGGATGGGAGCAATCCGTCCACCGGCCGGTTTACACCTTATTGGACGCGCAGCGCAGGCGGGCACATCGCGGTACAGCCGCTGGTGGAATATGACTCGCCGGACCGCCATCCCAACGGCGTGCCTAAAGGGGGTTGGTACAGCGGTCCCCGCGACACTTTGAAAGAAAGCGTACTGGACCCCATTCCCTACGTGGTCCAGGGAAAAAATGTCTGGCTGACCACCCTGTCGGTGCCGATCATGTCAAACGGCAAATTCTACGGCGTGGTCGGGGCCGACTTCGACATCGCCTTTATCCAGAAACTCAGCGAGCAAATGTCCGCTGAGCTTTATGGCGGCAAAGGTTCGGTATCGATCCTCAGTAACCAGGGTCTGGTGGTGGCAGACAGTCAGCGCACCGACTTGATTGGCCAACCCATCAAGGCGTTGTTGCCTGAGTCTTGGGAAACAGTATTGAGCGCCATCCAGAGCGGCCGCGGGAATGGCCTGCTGAACGCGCAAACCCAACAGATCGAAGTGTTGATGCCCATTGAACTGGGCCGCACCGGGAAACCGTGGGCGGTACTGATCCGCCTGCCCAAGGCGGTGGTCATGAGTCAGGCCATTGCCTTGGAGCAAGAGCTGCAGGCGCGCAGTATCAACAACAGCATCTGGCAGGTCTCTGTCGGCTTGGGGATCTCACTGCTGGCCTTGGTCGCCTTGTGGTTTGCCGCTGCGAAAATCGTCGGCCCCATCCGCGAAGCCGCTGCCTTGGCGGCCAACATCAGCCTCGGGGACTTCTCGCGACGCCTGGTGCAGAAAACCGAAGATGAGGTCGGGCAGTTGTCCGCAGCGTTGAACGACATGTCCGAAAGCCTGCAAAGACAAGTGCGGGTCGCCGAGCGCATATCCGAAGGCGACCTGGACCTGGAGGTTCGTTTGTCCTCGCCTCACGATACCCTGGGAAAATCGCTGGAGAAGATGGTCAGCAACCTCAATCAATTGATCTCACAGGTTCAGTCCAGCGCGACCCAGATCACCGGCAGTTCAGGACAGGTCACCGATCTGAGCCAGTCGTTGTCCGAGGGCGCGGCGAACTCCGCATCGTCCATCACCGAAATCAGCGCAGTCATGACCCAGATGGCCGCTCAAACCCGGGACAACGCCGCCAATGCCAAGAAAGCGGATGAGCAATCCCAGGCATCACGGGCCGACGCCGGAGAAAGCGATCAATTGATGGGGGAATTGATCGCCGCCATGGCCGAGATTGACGACTCGGGCAAAGACATCACGGCGATCATCACGACCATCGACAACATCGCCGCGCAAACCAACTTGCTGGCCTTGAACGCCGCCATCGAGGCTGCCCGGGCCGGTGAACTGGGACGGGGTTTTGCCGTCGTGGCCGACGAAGTCCGCAGCCTGGCAGCGCGCAGCGCCGAGGCCGCCCAGCAAACGGCCGCGCTGATTGCCGATTCTTCAAGCAAGACGCAACGCGGCATGGTCATCGCTAGCCGTACTGCCGAATCGTTGAAGAATATCGTCAATGGAACCGGCGCGGTTTCCAGCCTGGTGTCGCTGATTTACCAGGCCTCCAGCGAACAGGCCTCCGGATTGCAGCAAGCAAGCATTGGGCTTGAGCAAATTGATGAAGTGACACAGAAGAACCAGTCCAACTCGATGGAGTGTGCGGTGGCGGCCAAGGATCTCTCGGAACGGGCCGCGCTCATGCAGCGGGAGCTGGGCAGGTTCAAGGTCAAACGGTAACAGGCAGCGAAACGCCGCGTGCCAGATAAAGCCGGATAGGAGCGGTTTGCGAGCCATCTCCCCCTATCGACAACCGGTATTGCTTTAGGCAACAAAGAAACAGGCATGGCGGAATTGTTCTTCTATGCTTGCTTCAACTGAAGGAATATCTCCATGGCCGAGTCTGAACCACGCGTTCTGCAGGTACATGCCCTCAAGACCGCTTGCTCGAACTGCAGCGTGCTTGAGCTGTGCCTGCCCATCGGCCTGACGGGCGGTGAAGTCGAACGCCTCGACACCCTCATCGCCCAGCGGGTGAAGGTCAAGAAAGGAGCGGCCCTGTATCGCACCGGAGAACCACTTCGCTCGTTGTATGCCGTGAGATTGGGTTTCTTCAAGACCAGTGTTCTTTCTATAGACGGCCGCGAACAAGTCACCGGTTTCCAGATGCAAGGTGAAATGCTCGGCCTCGACGCTATCAGCACCGATCACTATGCCTGTAACGCCATCGCGCTCGAGGACAGCGAAGTCTGCCCGCTGCATTTCAACCTCCTGGAAAAACTCGCCCACGACTTACCGTCGTTGCAACACAACCTGAACAAGCTCCTGAGCCAGGAAATCGTGCGCGACCACGGCATGCTGTTGATGCTTGGCAACATGAACGCCGACGAGCGCCTGGCGGCATTCCTGTTGAACCTGTCGCAACGGCTCAACATGCGCGGCTATTCCTCCCGGGAATTTGTCCTGCGCATGAGCCGCGAAGCCATCGGCTCCTACCTGGGCCTGCGCCTGGAAACCATCTGTCGGTGCATCGCCCACCTGCGCCAGGAGGAACTGGTGGATCTGCATGGACGCAACGTCACGATCCTGGATTTGCCCGGCCTCAAGCAGAAAGTCGCCGGTTGCCATCGTCATGCCGAGCTGTAGTGCCTGCGCTGCATGACCTCTGATCACCTTCAATCCCCCCAAGCCACTTCGTTTGCCCGGGTGGACTGTAATGCCCGTCACTCGCATCGCCGCCAGGCCCCATTGCTTCAGACCGCCAGGATGCTGCACTGCACCTGATACAGAAGGTGCTCTGTCGTGCTGCCCAACAGCCCAAACGGATCACTGTGTTGGGAACGGCCCATGACGACCACATCCACGTCCTGCTCGAGGGCAAACTCACTGAGCGCCGAGACGGGATGTCCCAGTAGAAATTGCCTGCGCTCGGCCGGCACGCCGAACAGGTTCGCCAATTGCACGAAGGATTGTTCCTGAGCCCTGCGCAGTTCCCTGCTGAGCTGCGACAGCGAAAAGCCGCCGCCTCCCGCATCGCCCAGGTAAAGCGACGGCACTTCAAAGGCGTGAACCAGGTGCAACTCCGCGTCGCACTGCAGCGCCAGTCCAAGCGCCTGGCTGATAATCCGGTCGTTGAGCCCGCTGTTCTGTGCAAACGCGCTCGAAGGGTCCACAGCCGCGACCACTTTGCGCGGCAAGGCGTGGCCAGTAGCCCCCACCATGTACAACGGAACGGGGCACTTGCGCAGCAGCTGCCAATCCAGCGGCGTGAAAAATGCGCGTTTGAGCAGTGACTCGTGCTGGACCTGCTTGATCAGCAAGTCGGGTTGGATCTGAGCGACGTGCTGCAGGATCTGCTCACGCATGCTGTCCACCCATGCCACTTCGGTGGTGACTCGCAGGCCCCGGCGACGCATCTTGTCGGCCTCCTCCTCCAGCCAATCGCGCTGGTCCTGGAAATAGTTCTGCCGCGCTTCTTCACGCGGCTCTTCCTCAAGCAGCGACAGAATGTCCAGCGAGGGGATCAATGCCGTGACATGCAGATGCGCCTCGCTGGCAGCCGCCAGGGCGGCGGCATGATGCAGAGCGGGCGAATGACGTTGTGCCGGGTTGAGGATCAATAACAGGCGTTGGTACTGGCTCATGATGTTCTCCAGGGGCCGGCTCGGCCGCCGCGGTGCAGCGCTGAAGCCGTGATAAGTAGTGGCTGCCATCGGCCATGCTTGATTCTGGAACACCGCAACCCGTACGACTTGATTTACATCAGAACCCGCAACACTGCGATGGTCAACGGCGCCACAGTGCTCATCCCCTGACCGCCAACAGGCTGCCCGGTACCGAATACAAGGCCCGCTCCGTCGTACTCCCGATCAACCGCTCCAGACCGACACGATGGGCGGTACCCATCACCACCGCATCAACCTCGAACTCATCGATGAATTCATGGATCACCGGGACCGGCAGGCCAATGACGAAATGCCTGCGTTCGGCCGGCACATCGCAACGCTCGGCCAGGTTGATGAATGCCATGTGCAATGATTCACGCAGGGCATCGGCAAAGTCGTCGTCCCAAGCCCCCGCCAATAGCGATGCCTCGCCGTTGAAAGCCGCCGAGAGGTCGCAGGCATAGAGCAGATGCAAAGCGGCACCGCACTGTCGGGCCAACGTGGCGGCGGTTTGGACAATGCACTCATTCAAGGCATTGGCCTGGGGATCGGAAGGGTCCACTGCGGCCACCACCCGACGCGGCAGGCCGTGCACCGCCTGGTTGACCAAGTGCACCGGCACCGGACATTCCCGTAGCAGATGACAATCGAGCGGCGTTGCAAACACGCGCTTGAGCAGGGGTTCGAGCGTGACGTCCTTGATCAGCAGGTCGGGTTGGAACTGTTCGACGTAACGAAGGATGTCGAGCAGCGGATGAGTGGTCCAGACGACATGCGTTTCTACATTCAACCCCTCCTCCTTGAGCAGCGCCGCCTCCTCCGCCATCCACCGACGATAGCGATGCAAATGCCGCTGCACGTCCGTTTCGTCTGTTTTCTCACCCCACAGGTGGGTGCGTGCCGGTGGCTGGACGAATACGCATAGATGCAGCGCGGCACCGCTCACCCGGGCCAGGGCGCAGGCCCTGCGCATCGCTGCGGAGGGGTGCAAGTCGGGTTCGACGATCAATAGCAAACGTTGGTACTGCCCCATCGCACACCTCCATCGAGTGGTTCTTTTCACGGTCGGTGCCAGGCAACGGCCCCGCTTCGGTACTGTTTGCAGCGTGCGCCCATCCACTGCCCATCCGGTTTGATCTGAATCAATGCAACGCATTTGATGATTGGGTGCGCCAGGGCTGATCCAGATCAGAATCGATGGCCACCACGGGCGTAGAACAACCTGGAACGCGAAGCTTTTTAGCGCACCGCATGCCTATACCCGAATGGAGGATCGACCCATGATCACAGTCAAAGACCACAACGAACGCGCCGCCGCGTTGTATGCCAGCATCAGCGGCAAGCACTGGATCCAGGCGCTGAAAGACGGCCGGCATGTACTGATCCGACCGCTGCGGGAGGAGGATCGCCAGCGCGAATATGACTTCATCAAGCGCCTGTCTCCCGAGTCGCGGCACATGCGCTTTCTGTCGCAAATCAATGAACCCGGAGCGGTCATGCTCGATCAGTTGATGGATGTCGACTGCAAGACGCGCCTGGCCTATATCGCCCTGGTCCACGACAATGGTCAGTTGATCGAGATCGGTATCAGTCGCTACTGCGCCACGTCCGAACACGAATGCGAGTGCGCAGTGACCGTCGCCGATCAGTGGCAGCACCTGGGCCTGGGGACGTTGTTGATGGAACATCTGATCGATGCGGCACGTAAAAACGGCTACCGGCAGATGTACTCCGTCGATGCCGCCAGCAACGCCGCCATGCGGGATCTGGCCCACAGCCTGGGGTTTGAGACCCGTACCGACCCCGACGACACTCGGCAGGTCATCCACCGTCTTTATCTCTAGCCAGGACATTGCGCGGATGCCACAGTCCATGGCCCCCGCGCAGGTGGTTACCGGAGGATCGCAAAATGAATCCATGGGCAAGCGCAGGACTTGATCTCCATCAAACTACCTCATCCAGTCTCACAGACTCGGGAGCATCAGCCCGCCCCACATCGCCAGCGTCATCAGTACCTGGCCGGGAATGACGAGGCCGGCGAACCGGCGTCCGCCGCTGACCCAGGCCACCACGCATTTGCTCAGGGAGTTGCTGGTGAAGGCCATCAGGACGGGCACGGCGATGCCATCGAAGGGCAATAACCCGCCCTTCGCCAGGGAGGCGATGGACGCGGTCGAGGCGTGGGCGTCAACCAAGCCGCTGAAAATCGCCGTGACCGTCACCCCAGCCTGCCCGAACTCGGCGAGCATCGCCGATGACACAACCGTGATCACGGTCATTGCCACGACGACCATCAACGCCAGTTTCAAGCTGAAGGCCCCACCGTGCGCGATCCCCTCCTCGGCGCGCGCCCGGGGTCGGGGATACATCAACACGCCCGCATAGGCCAAGACCGTCAGCAATCCGCACAGCAATGCCGCCCACATCCAACGCAATAGCGCCGGCTCGACGGCCGCGAGGATCAGTGCCATTTGCGCCACCGTCGCCAGATTGGATAACACCGCGGCGGCGCTTAGCAGCTTGAGATTGAGCGGATCCTTCTTTGCAACGCTGCCCATGGCAGCAACCGTCGCCGTGGCGGAGGCGAATCCCGAGGCGATCGCGCTGACGGCATAGCCATAGCGGGTACCCAGGGTACGCACTGCGACACGCCCCAGCGCGCCCACCCCCATCAGCATGACGGTCAGAATGCACAGGTTGCGCGGGTTGATTGCATCATAGGGCCCAAGGAATCGATCCGGTGCAAGCGGCAGCACCACCAAGGCTGCGATCAATAACACCAAGCCATCGCGCATCTCCCCAGCCGTCAACTGGTTGCGAGCGAAGTGATGCAAGGCCTGGCGGCTGGCCAACAGCCCCGCGACCACCACACCTATCGCGATTGCCAGGGCCGGCGCCCTGACGCACAGCGCGCCTAGCGCCAAGACCGTAAATAACGCCACCTCGCTGGTAATGCCCGGATCGTTGTCGAGGTTGCGCCAGTAGGCCGCAGTCACTAACGCGCCCAACGCCAATGCCACGAACCCCAGAAAGAGTGCGCCGCCCACCTGGAATGCCAGATACCCGAGCAATGATGTGATCGCGAAGGTACGCAGGCCGGCGAAGTCACGTCTATTGCCCTCGCCTTTGCGCCGCTCTCGCTCGAGTCCCACCAGCAGGCCGATTCCCAGCGCCGCGCCGGCGTTGGCAAAACCCAGGGTTTCGACCATGGCCATGGACTATGACATTTGAGCGGACATGCGTGGCGATGTCGCTGGCACATCCCGCCCAATGCCCGGTCGAAAAAACGCACCCTGCGGCCAGACATGAGGGGCGTCGATGCGCGCCTGCAGCGTTCTGGTGAACGCCTGCGCTTGCTCAAGGCTTTTGAAACCCACACACAACGCGTCCAAACGCACCATCCAAGATGCCCCTGGCTGCCGCTCTTCAATTCGAATAATCATGACCAACCTCCCATGACGGGTGGGCCTGAATTCCAGGATCAAGCCCTAGCCTGCGCGCCCGTCGCGCTGGAGAGGTTGATCGGGATCAAACATTGCGCTGGGGCACCATCATCGTTCGCGCAGCGCTTTGAAGTGTGTTTGATGCAAATCAAGTCACCAAGCCTGACCGCGCTCATGATCGATACCAACACAGCCCGCGCGAAACTCGCCCGGCGCCAACGGGTTCTGGCCCAGGAGGTTTGTCATGTCTACGCAATCACGCTTGATGCTGGTCGCTTCGCCACTGATGGAACACAGCCCGGCGTTCGATCGAGCCGCCGCACTCGCCAAGGCCGAAGGCGCCGCACTGCACATCGTCGCCTTTGATTACCTCGAAGGCCTGGCCACGGCCGGGATGGTCAACGAGCAGGCGTTGGAACAGATGCGCCAGGGCTACATCGAACGTCATCGGAATTGGCTGGAAGAACAAGCCAGGCCCTTGCGCAAGCTCGGCATCGAAGTCACCACCGAAGTGACCTGGGTCGAGCGCCCCTTGCAGGAAATCCTGATTCACCTCAGGGAAACGCCGATGGCCGCGCTGATCAAGACAGTGGATCCTGAATCCTGGATCTCGCGCCTGATGTTCACGCCGCTGGACGTGCACCTGCTGCGCGAATGCGAGGTACCGTTGCACTTCGTCAACAAAGTGGCCCATGCGCGCCCGCGCAAAATCCTGGCCGCTATAGACCCCTTCCACCGCGACGGGCGCTACAAAGGGCTCAACGACCGGATCCTGACCGAAGCCAACAAGCTGGCGACCCGTTGCGATGCGGAGCTGGAAGTCATCTACGCCTACGACCTGTCCTCCATCACCGCGGCCGAATACGGCTTTGGCAACGGCTCGACATTCTTCTCTTCGACCCTGGCTCGGCAGCTCTATGAGTCCCAGGGTGCAGCATTCGACGCCCTGGCCGAACGCAACGGCATCGCCCCGGAACAACGACGCATGATCATGGGCGACCCTGCCAAGGTACTCGCCAGCTACGCCGGGGCCCATGACATCGATGTCATCGTCATGGGCCGCGTGCACTACGGCGGTCTGGACAAGCTGATCGGCAGCACCGTGGAAAGCCTGCTGTACAAGATGCCGTGCAGCTTGTGGGTGATTGCACCGCAGCAGTTTGACTGAGGCCTAAAGGCCATCGCCGATGGCCTTTAGAACCGCTCAGCGTTCCAGGAACCCGGCTGATGAACCGACCGATCGAGACGCCAGCGCAGCAACCGCTCATCGCCACGGACGTGGAGGCCTGGCACACGCTGTCCGCCGAGCAGGTACTCGAACGGCTGGGTGTCACCGAGCAAGCCGGGCTGGACGCTGCACAAGTCCAGGCCCGACTTGCCCGTAGCGGCTTCAATCGCCTGCCGGAATCTTCCCGAAGGCCGGCTTGGCGGCGATTCCTCCTGCAATTCCACAACATCCTGATCTATGTACTGCTCGGGTCGGCTGTGATCACCGCGATTCTGCAACACGTGTGGGATACGGCGGTCATTCTCGCCGTGGTGGTTGCCAACGCCATCATTGGTTATGTCCAGGAAGGCAAGGCCGAGAAAGCCATGGACGCCATCCGCGAAATGCTGGCTCCCCGGGCAACGGTGATTCGTGCCGGCGAACGCTTGGGCATCGCCGGCGAAGAACTGGTACCGGGCGACATCGTTTTGCTGGAGGCCGGCGACAAGGTTCCTGCGGATTTGCGCCTGCTGCATGCCAACCGTCTCCAGGTGCAGGAAGCCATCCTGACCGGTGAATCCGCCCCTGCGGAAAAACACACCGAAGCGGTACGCCTCGAAGCGCCTTTGGGCGATCGTGGGTGCATGGCTTTCAGCGGCACCCTCGTGACGTGCGGACAGGCCACCGGGATGGTCGTCGCCACCGCGACATCCACTGAAATCGGGCGGATCAGCAACCTGCTGGCAGACGTGGAGCCACTGACAACCCCGCTGATCCAGCAAATGGATGCCTTCGCACGCTGGCTGACCCTATTGATTTTGCTGATCGCTGGCCTGTTACTCGTTTATGGCCATTTTGTCGGGCACTACGTCTTCGCCGAGATATTCATGGTCGTGGTGGGTATGGCGGTCGCCGCCATCCCTGAAGGGCTGCCTGCGGTACTCACCATTACGCTGGCGGTGGGCGTCCGGGCGATGGCGCGGCGCAACGCCATCGTTCGTCGCTTGCCGGCCATCGAAACCCTGGGCTCGGTTTCGGTCATCTGCACGGACAAGACCGGCACACTCACACGCAACGAGATGATGGTGGTGTCGGTCATCACCCGTGACTTGGCTTTTACGGTCGACGGTGCGGGGTATCAGCCTTCGGGCAAGATGAACCTTGCCGATCAATTGATCGACACCGCCCATCACCCGGAACTGGCCGAATTGGGACGTGCGGCCAGCCTGTGCAATGACGCTAGGTTGAGGCAGCACGAAGAGACCTGGAAGGTCGAAGGCGATCCCATGGAAGGCGCATTGCAGGTGTTGGGTGCCAAGGCCGGCATCGACGGCGACGAAGCGCGAGGCACCTGGGCCCGCACCGATGCCATTCCGTTTGACGCCAAGCACCGCTTCATGGCGACGCTGCACCACAACCATGACCGGCAAGCCGCTATTTATGTCAAAGGCGCGCCGGAGCAGGTTCTGGCCATGTGCAAGCTACAGCGGGGCAACGACGGTACAACCGCCCCGCTCGATGCAGACTATTGGCAGGCGCAGGCCAATCTCATCGCCAGCAAAGGCCAGCGAGTGCTGGCGCTCGCCGTCAGGTCAGTCCCGCCCGAACACGTCATCCTGGAGTTTGCTGACGTGCAGGGCACGTTGACCCTGCTTGGCCTGGTCGGAATGATCGATCCTCCCCGCCCGGAGACGATCCAGGCGATCAAGCAATGCCAGACGGCAGGCATCGCAGTGAAAATGATTACCGGAGACCACGCCGGCACCGCCTCTGCCATCGGGCGCCAGATCGGCCTGCATAACCCGGACGAAGTGTTGACCGGCGCGGACCTGGACACCCTGGACGATGCGACACTCAAGGAGTCGCTCAAACGCGTGAACATCTTCGCTCGAACCAGCCCTGAACATAAACTCAGGTTGGTGACCCTGCTGCAATCGAACGGCATGACCGTGGCAATGACCGGCGACGGCGTCAACGACGCGCCCGCGCTCAAACGCGCAGATGCCGGCATCGCCATGGGTGGCAAAGGCAGCGAGGCCGCCAAGGAAGCGGCGGACGTGGTACTGGCGGATGATAACTTCGCCTCGATCGTGGCCGCGGTGCGTGAAGGACGGACGGTCTATGACAACATCAAGAAGGTGCTGAGTTGGACATTGCCAACCAACGCCGGCGAGACGATGACGCTCATCGTTGCGCTGCTGTTTGGCTTGACGTTGCCGGTCACGGCCATACAGATCCTGTGGATCAACCTGATTACCGCTATCACCCTGGGTATCGCGCTGGCGTTCGAACCGACCGAAGACAACACCATGCGCAGGCCGCCGCGCTCTAGGCAGGAGCCGCTGATAAACGGCGCGCTGGTCTGGCATATGGTGCTTGTCTCACTGCTTTTTCTCTGCGGGGTGTACGGCATTTTTTCCTATGCCCTGGACCGGGGCTATCCCGTGGAACTGGCCCGTACCTTGGCAGTGAACACCTTGGTCGTGATGGAGATTTTCCATCTGTTCTTCATCCGCAACCTATACGGCACGTCGCTGACCTGGAAAGCCATTCGCGGGACCAAGGTGGTATGGGCGACCGTCGCGGTGGTGACCGTCGCCCAGTTCGCCATCACCTACGCGCCACCGCTGCAAGCCGTGTTTGCCACCCAAGCCGTCCCCTTCATCGACGGCCTGCTGATCATCGGGGTGGGCATTGCGCTGTTCGCCATCATCGAGATTGAAAAACAACTTCGACTGCGTTTAACCGAGTCCGATCGTCAACCGTGACGACTCCCCCCGCCCACCCACGCCGCAAGGATTACCAACCATGAACGCATCCAGATTCGCCGCCCTCGCTTTGACGGCGGTGCTTTTCCCCACGCTGACCTTTGCCCAGCAAGACGTCGACGCCGCCAAGCCGGCGCCGCAGTCGATGAGCGTTGAGCAATTTGACCAGGATATGGCTAAGGCCCAGGAAAACCTGAAAAAAATGCAAGAACAGATGACCCAGATCCAGAACACCAGCGACCCGGCGCAACGCCAGAAACTCATGCAAGAACACCAGGCCACGATGCGGCAAAGCATGCAGATGATGAATGGGATGATGGGGTGTTGCGGCGGCGGCATGATGGGCGGCCACATGAAGGGAAACGGCTCGATGATGGGTTGGAAGCAGATGGGTAGCCACTATTCCCGAATGACGCCTGAACAGATGAAGCAGCACCAGTACATGATGGACCGAAACATGGGCATGCAACAGATGATGATGGTGCAGATGATGCAGCATCAGCAGAATATGGGTACGCCAGCGCCCTAGACCTGTCTCCCAGGGCCGCGCCTGATTTCCAAGTGTTGCCCACCCCCACCTGCCGCGTCGGCAGGTGAGGTTTTCGACAACCGTGCAGTCATCGCGGGCGTGTCATCAGCCTCAGTGCAAGAACTTCAACCCGCCGGCAAGCGCAAGCGCCGCCAGGCAGGTCCAGCCCGAAAACATCCTTCGCCAGACAAGCCTGCGCGGAATGAACCCCACCCCTCTGACAAAGGCCACGCTCATGGCGATGAACAATGCCGTTGCCAGCGCATGGTCGGCCTTTCCGTCCGGCGCCGTCATCAGTGGCGGGTAGAGCGTACAGGCCAGCATGATCGTCACCGCGACGGCCAGGCTCACCCGATGCAGCCGTGACGAGGGCTGGACCTCGGCGACATCCGGCGTCATGGCTGCGCCTCGTCACGATCGCTCATGGCTCGACCGGCCTCGTTCTCACCCCACATTGCATTGAGTATCGCCAGCAGCAGTGCGAAACCGACTCCCAGCATCCAGGCGAAATACCACATATTGCTTTACTCCTCTGTCGACACTAGTACGCCGAATGTTCGTTGGCCTTGATCTGGGTGGCCGTGACCTTGCCGCGCATGACGCGATACGCCCAAGCGGTATAGATCACGATTAATGGCATGAAGAACAACGTGGCCCAGAACATGATGGCCAGGCTCAGGTGACTGGAAACACTGTCCCACACGGTCAGGCTGGCCGCTGGCATCGATGACGACGGCATGACAAAGGGGAACATCGATACCCCTGCCGTACTGATGACGCCCACCACTCCAAGCGATGACGCGACGAACGCGCACAGGGTACGGCGCCTCATCAGCAACAGCGCCGCAGCGGCTGCGCCGGCCAGTCCAAGCGCGGGCAACAGCCACAGCCAAGGATAGCGACCATAGTTGGCCATCCAGGCCCCCGCCTCCCTCACGACCGACTTGCCGAGAATGTCTGGCAACCCGCCGGTATCGACGAGCGAGGTGATGCGATAGCCCTCGATCCATTGCAGCCAGATGCCCGCTACGACAAACGAACACACCAGCACGATGGCAGCGCCTATCGCGCCTTTTATCGCCCGGGACTGAATGCCACCCTCCGTGCGATGGGCCAGGTACGCGCCCCCTTGCAGGGTAATCATGGCGCTGCTGACCACGCCGGTCAGCAGCGCGAAGGGGTTAAGCAATTGCCAGAAGCTGCCGGTGTACGTTGACACCAGGTATTCATTGAAGTGAAACGGTACGCCCTGCAACAAGTTGCCAAACGCGATGCCGAACACCAGCGGCGGCACGGCCCCACCCACGAACAGCCCCCAGTCCCAGGTACTGCGCCACACCGGATGGTGGATCTTGCTGCGGTAGTCGAAACCCACCGGGCGGAAGAACAACGCCCAGAGCACCAGGATCATCGCCCAATAGAATCCGCTGAACGCCGTGGCATAGACCACCGGCCATGCGGCGAACAAAGCGCCGCCGGCGGTGATGAACCAGACCTGATTGCCATCCCAATGCGGCCCCACGGTGTTGATCACGACACGCCGTTCCATGTCATTGCGCCCCACGAACGGCAGCAGCGTGCCGACGCCCATGTCGTGGCCGTCCATGATGGCGAAACCTATGAGCAGGACGCCGACCAGCGCCCACCAGATGATCTTGAGCGTGAAGTAATCAAGCATGGTGAAGCTCCTTCAACTTGGCGTCGTGGACATAACGACCGGTACCGAGGCTACCGGGCCCCTGGCGGGCGAACTTGACCATCAGGAACATTTCCACCGCCAGCAGCACGGTGTAGAAAACCACGAACCCAGCCAGGGAGCCGTACAGGTTATCGACGCTGAGGGTGGAAACGCTCATGTGGGTCGGCAACACACCGTAGATGGTCCAGGGTTGGCGACCGTATTCCGCCACGAACCAGCCCAGCTCGCAGGCGAGCCATGGCGCAGGCAGCATCAACAATGCGCAGCGCAACAACCCGCGAGGATGCGCGCCGCTCGACTTCAAGGTGCTCCAGAAGGCCAGCCCGAAAAGCACGAGCATGGCAAAGCCCAGGCCAACCATGATCCGGAACCCCCAGAACATCGGGGTCACGCGCGGTACGGTATCGTTCACTGCCTTGTCGATGATGGCCGGCGTGGCCTGGTTGACATCCTCGACGTACTTTTTAAGCAGCAGGCCAAAGCCCAGATCGGCCTTGTACGCTTCGAAGGTATCGAACGCGGCCTTATCGGTGCGATCGGCGCGCAGCGCTTCAAGCGCATTGACGGCAGTAATGCCCCGCAGGATGCGTGCGCGATTTTTCGCCTTGATGTCATGGATGCCGGGAATCTGCTTGCTGACCGAGCGCGTGCCGATCAAGCCCATCACCCACGGCACATCGAGTTCCCAGTTATTCCTGGACTCGGCTTCATTGATGCTGGCCACCAGGGTCAAGCCCGCCGGCGCCGGTTTGGTTTCCCACATGGCTTCCATGGCCGCCAGCTTGGTTTGCTGCGCCTCGCCCACCGTGTAACCCGACTCATCCCCCAGCACGATGACACTCAGCACCGAGGCCAGGCCGAAGGCGGCCGCCACCCGAAAACTACGCTTGGCAAACTCGACATCACGTCCCTTGAGCAAATACCAACTGGAAATCGACAGCACAAACATCGAGCCGGTGACATAACCGGCAGACACCGTGTGGACAAACTTGGCCTGGGCCACCGGGTTGAAAACCACGGCCCAGAAATCCACCATTTCCATGCGCATGGTGATGTAACTGAATTCAGAACCCACCGGGTTCTGCATCCAGCCATTGGCAATCAGGATCCACAGCGCCGACAGGTTTGTGCCAATGGCCATCAGCAGCGTGACCAGCAAATGATGTTCTTTCTTCAGGCGATCCCAACCGAAAAAGAACAAGCCGATCATGGTCGATTCAAGAAAGAACGCCATCAGGCCCTCGATGGCCAGCGGGGCCCCGAAAATGTCCCCGACGTAGTGCGAGTAGTACGCCCAGTTGGTGCCGAACTGAAACTCCAGGGTGATGCCGGTGGTTACGCCCAAGGCGAAGTTGATACCGAACAACTTGCCCCAGAAGCGAGTCATGTCTTTCCAGATGACATTGCCGGTCATCACGTAGACGCTTTCCATGATGACCAGCAGCCACACCATCCCCACGGTGAGCGGTACAAATAGAAAGTGGTACAGCGCAGTGGCTGCGAATTGCAGCCGTGACAAATCCACCAGTTGTTCTGAGATCACTTGCTTGCCCCTTGAGCCGAGGTGGGTACGCCGAACCTGTCACTGATGGTGTTCGAGTCGACGCTGACGCGCGAATCCTTGATGAACAGCCACCACAGCACGGTCAGCACGACCAGTTTGATCAGCACTGCTGTGAGCAGATGACGACGCAGTCGTTTATCGGAAATAGTCATGGGACAAGCATTAGCACGGCTCATGCCAATGCTTTGATTCATTTTTTATACTTATAAAACAATAGATTAGGGATAGACACCGAAGCTCATCGCCTGGTTTGGGGAGAGTAGAGCCTGCCAAACTGCCAGAGATTGGCAGTCATTGGCAGTCGCGGCCGATGGCTCTCAGGCCAAGCCTTGTTCCTTCAACCGCCGGTATAACGTGCGTTCACTCACGCCCAGATGTTTGGCCAGTTCGCTGCGGGTGCCCTTGAACGTGGCCACGACCTGTTCCAGGTCCTTGCTATCGTGCCCAGGCGTCAAGGCCGGGAGTAACAACGACGTCGGAATCGGCGGCAGATGCAAGGAATGGATGACGCCGTCGTCGGCAAACAGCGCGGCTCTTTCCAGGACATTGCGCAGCTCGCGGATATTGCCCGGCCAGGCAAACCGCTGCAATTGCAGCAGCGCCTCGGGATCGATGGTCAGTCGACGCTTACCAATGCCGGAGCGTTGCAGGAATGAATCCACCAGCAAGCCGATGTCTTCAAGGCGATGCCGCAAGGGCGGTAAATGAATGGGAAAAACGCTGATGCGGTAGTACAAGTCCTGCCTGAACTCGCCTTTCTCAAGCATTTTTTCCAAGGGCTTATGGGTCGCGGCCACCAGCCGGAAATCGGCGTGCAGGGTTTCCACACTGCCGACACGGCGATAGGTTCCCGACTCGATCAATCGCAACAGTTTCACCTGCATGGCCAGGGGAACGTCGCCTATCTCATCGAGAAACAGCGTACCGCCCTGGGCTGTCTCCACCAGGCCTGCCTTGCGCACGGAGGCGCCAGTAAAGGCCCCTTTCTCGTGGCCGAACAGTTCGCTCTCGAACAAGGTTTCGGTCAAGCCGGAGCAATCCACCACGACAAAAGGCCCCAGGGCCCGCTCACTGGTTTCGTGGACGGCGCGGGCAAACAGCTCCTTGCCGGTGCCGGATTCTCCCAGCAGCAGGACCGGCAACATCGAGGGCGCTACCCGCTGCAGTTCCGCCAGTGCCTGGTTAAAGGCTGGCGAGCTGCCCACCAACCCCTCATTGCTGGGCCGGGCCGATGCGCTACGCACCAGGGTCAGACGCTCCACATAAGCGGTGATGGCGCCAAGCTCATTGAGGATCGGGCGCAACTCCACATCGACATGTTCCGGTCCGCGCGGGGTGTGGTGGATGTGCAAGACCCTGTCCGGACTGCGCATTTCCCTGGCCTTTTTCATCGGACAGTTCTCGCCGGCCTGGTCACAGGGCACATCGTAGTGGTGGGAAATCCGATAACACTTATGGCCAATGAACGGTTTGTCGGCGCTGCCGAATTGACGCAGGTAAGCGGTGTTCGCCGCCAGGATGTTGTAATCCGGATCGAGGACGATCATCGGCTGGGGCTCGTGCTCCAGGAACGAGACCAGGGACTGTATCTGGTCTGGATGCGGAAGCAGGTCTTGGGTAGGCGGCAGGCTGTGGGTCATCGCGGCTCCAGTGAGTGCGTCCAGCAAGGGTGGCACTGCCACTATGCCAACAAACGCTGCCATTGGCAGTGAAATTGTCTGGAGCGAGTGACGTGCTTTGCCGACACCTATTAATTTAAATCAATAAAATCATGATGTTATCAATTCAAACGGTTCCCTCAATCGACATGGCAACCTTCTTGCTGTGTCTGTCCTTCAAGCGGCCGAGCGCCCCGAAGGAGACCGTTCATGAGCATAAAACCCCACGTCGAAGGTTTTTTCGATCCGCAGACCCACACTGTCAGCTATCTGCTGCTGGACGAAGCGACCCGCCAGTGCGCGTTGATCGACAGCGTCCTGGATTACGACCCCAAATCAGGCCGAACCGCAACCACCTCGGCCGACAAGCTGATGGCCAGGGTGGTCGAACTGGAGGCGAAGGTCGAATGGATTCTTGAAACCCACGTCCACGCCGACCACCTCACCGCCGCGCCGTACCTGAAGGAAAAACTCGGCGGCAAGATAGGGATCGGCAGCCAGATTGCGACGGTACAAAAAGTCTTTGGCTCGCTGTTCAACGTCGGTGGAGAGATGCCCCGCGATGGCAGTCAGTTCGATCATCTGTTCGTCAATGACGAGTCGTTTACGCTCGGAACGCTGCAATGCCGTGCGCTCCATACACCGGGCCACACGCCCGCCTGCATGACCTATGTCATCAGCGACGGCCAGGAAACGGCGGCATTCGTTGGCGACACCTTGTTCATGCCCGACTACGGCACTGCACGGTGTGACTTCCCCGGTGGCAATGCGCACACCTTGTTCCGGTCCATCAACAAGGTGTTGAGCCTGCCGGCCAACACGCTTCTCTATACCTGTCACGATTACCAACCCGGTGGCCGTGAGGTGCAATTTTCCAGCACCGTCGCCGAGCAACGTGCCGACAATGTCCACGTCCGTAACGGCATCAGTGAAGAAGCGTTCGTGGCGATGCGCACCCAGCGCGATGCCTCGCTGGACATGCCAACGCTCATCCTGCCGTCGGTCCAGGTCAACATGCGCGCCGGGCATTTCCCGGAGCCGGAATCGAACGGCACGTGCTACCTGAAAATTCCGCTCAACCGGCTCTGACAAAACACCCGCCCCTAATAAGAAAAAACCGCCATCACGGAGACAGTCATGGACATCCGCCACCTTGCGTCCGGCCTCTCGATCTCAGGGCAGATTCACCCCGACCAAATGAGTGAGATCAAAACCAGCGGCTTTCGCGCCATCATCTGCAACCGCCCCGATGGTGAAGGCAGCGATCAACCTTTGTTTGCCGACATCCAGCGTGCGGCGCAAGCCATGGGCATCGAGGCGCACTATCTTGCCGCGGAGTCCGGCAAGGTGACCGATGAGCAAGGCGTTGCCTTCGGTAAATTGTTCGAGTCCTTGCCCAAGCCCGTGTTGGCGTATTGCCGCTCCGGCATGCGCTCGACGACGATGTGGGCACTGTCCCAGGCCGGCCGGCAGCCCTTGCCACAGATTGTCGAAGCCGCCAGCAAAGCCGGTTTCGACATGAAAGGCGTCATTCGCAGAATTGCCAACGAGGGACGCACCCCTGTCGGCGTGGCCGAAGCCCGACATGCCGTGGTCATTGTCGGCGGCGGCGCGGCGGGCATCGCGGCGGCTTCGAGTCTATTGGCACGCGAGCCGGGGCTGGACATTGCCATTATCGACCCGGCGGATGTGCATTATTACCAGCCCGGCTGGACGCTCGTCGGCGGCGGCGTGTTCGAGGCGCAGCAAACCGCCCACACGATGGGCACGACCATTCCCCGGGGCGTGCATTGGATAAAAGCGGCTGTGGCGGCTTTCGAGCCTGAAAACGACGCCGTGATTCTCGATGGATGCCGGGTGGTCCGCTACGAGCAGTTGATCGTATGCCCGGGCCTCAAACTGGATTGGCATGCCATAGAAGGCTTACCGCAGACACTGGGGCGCAACGGCGTCACCTCGAACTATCTGTACCACCTGGCCCCCTACACCTGGGAACAGGTGCAGCAACTGCGCAGTGGCCGGGCCATCTTCACGCAGCCTCCCATGCCGATCAAATGCGCCGGGGCCCCTCAAAAAGCCATGTACCTGTGCGCCGACCACTGGCGACGCCAAGGAGTACTCGGCGATATCGAGATCGACTTCTGCAGCGCCGGGGCAGTCCTGTTCGGCGTCCCCGACTACGTCCCGGCCCTGATGGAATACGTGCGCGCCTATGGGATCGACCTGAATTTCGGCAGTACGCTGACGTCGGTCGATGGACCGGCACAGACAGCGACTTTCAGGTGCGTCAAGACCGATGGCAGTACTCACCTGGTGACGCACGACTTCGACCTGCTGCATGTCGTGCCCCCTCAGGTGGCGCCGGATTTTATCCGCGTAAGCCCTCTGACCGACGGGGCGGGCTGGATCGATGTCGACCCCGACAGCTTGCGGCATAAAACCTGGGCGAATATTCACGCACTGGGCGATGCGACCAACACCGGCAACGCCAAAACCGCCGCGGCGGCGCGCAAGCAGGCACCCGTGGTCGCCCATAATGTGCTGGCGGCCATGGGCAAGGCCAAGGGCAGCGCCCATTACGACGGCTACGGTTCCTGCCCGCTGACCGTGGAACGGGGCAAGGTCGTGCTCGCGGAATTCACCTATGGCGGCAAGCTCGCCCCCAGCTTCCCGTCCTGGCTGATCGACGGTACCCGGCCTTCGAGACTCGCCTGGCTACTTAAAGAGCGGATTCTTCCACCGCTGTACTGGAAAGCCATGCTCAAGGGCCGTGAATGGCTGGCAAAACCTGAACTGGCGGACCTATGAAATCAAACCTCTGCTCCAGGAGACCGAGATGATTACCGTCCTGGTACTGGGCTTTGCGGTGGGCGTGATCCTGGCGCTGACCGGGGCCGGCGGCGGCATACTTGCCGTCCCGTTCCTGGTTTTTGGCGTGGGCTTGAGCATGGCCGAAGCCGGGCCCATTGGTTTGCTGGCGGTGGGCCTGGCCGCCACCCTGGGCGCCGTGATGGGCCTGCGCAACGGCATCGTGCGCTACAAGGCCGCACTGCTGACGGCCAGTGCGGGGGTCATTTGCTCGCCGCTGGGCCTTTGGTTGGCGCAGCGCACACCCAACCGTCCGTTGACGATCCTGTTTGCCTTGTTGCTCGTGTACGTGGCGTTTCGGGCATTGCAAAAAACACTGCCCTCTCGTGTCGGGGCCAAGGCATCCACCCCACGCAAGCCGCCGCCCTGTGTCCTGGACGAACATCGCGGCAAGCTGAACTGGACCGGCCCTTGTGCGTGGGCCCTCACGGCTTCGGGCGTGGTCGCCGGGGTGCTTTCCGGGCTGCTCGGGGTGGGCGGTGGTTTCGTCATGGTTCCGGCGCTCCAGCGCTACACCAATTTGACCACCCAGTCGGTGCTCGCCACGTCGCTGACCGTCATCGCTTTGGTTTCCATGTCAGGGGTGCTGGCGAGTTCGGCGATGGGCCATCTGCAATGGCCAATAGCGTTGCCCTTTTCCATAGGTGCGATCATCGGCATGCTCGGCGGGCGCCTGGTTGCTGCCAGGTTGCCGGAACCTTATCTGCAAAGAGGCTTCGCCCTGGTGTCGACGCTGGTAGCGGCCGCCCTGCTGGTAAAGGTCTTGGGTTGAATCACCGGGTGGAATATCAACGATGTATAGCGGAGAACGCTGATGAATATTGACTGGCTCAACTTTACGCCGTGGTCATCCCTTGCCGGCGGTATGTTGATCGGCTTGGCGGCCAGCCTGTTCGTGGTTGCCAACGGCCGGATCGCCGGCATCAGTGGGCTGATCGGCAGCCTGCTGCAGCGCGGCAGCGAAGGCCTGGGCGAGAAGGCCGTGTTTCTCCTGGGCCTGCTGGTCGCACCGCTGTTATGGGGCGTGTTTGCCACCTTGCCGCCGATCGAGTTCCAGAACGGCTGGTTCGGCCTCGCTGCCGCCGGCCTGTTGGTGGGGATCGGCACTCGTTACGGTTCGGGCTGCACCAGTGGTCATGGCGTGTGCGGCCTATCGCGCCTTTCACCGCGTTCGATGGTCGCCACGGCGTGTTTCATGCTCAGCGGTTTCGTCACGGTATTTGTCCTGCGTCACGTGATGGGGGTTTGAACATGCGCAAACTGACGGCATTCGTCGCCGGCCTGCTCTTTGGCTTCGGGCTGCTCCTGGCAGGCATGGCCAACCCAAAAAAAGTACTGGGCTTCCTGGACTTGGCCGGCACTTGGGATCCGTCCCTGGCGCTGGTGATGATCGGGGCGATTGGCACCGCCATCGTCCCCCTGGCCTGGGCGCGCCAACAGACTCATGCGCTGCTGGGCAGCCCCATGCAGTTGCCGGTCAAGCGTGAACTGGACCCACGCCTGATTGGCGGCAGCCTGGTGTTTGGTATCGGCTGGGGCATCGCCGGCATCTGCCCTGGCCCCGCCGTGGCCATCCTGCTGACCGGACACTGGCAAGCCTTTGTGTTCATGCTGGCCATGTTGGCGGGCATGTTGTTGTTCACCGCGCTGGAAACCCGGCGCGTCCATTGATCCGGAGATTGCCATGAAAGCCAACATTGGAACCATTGACCGGGGCGCACGTATTGCCGCGGGGCTTGCCCTCATCATCCTGAGCCTGACGGGCTTGATCGGCCCGTGGGGCTGGATTGGCCTGGTGCCATTGGCCACCGGTTTCATGCGTTTCTGTCCGATCTATTCGCTGTTGGGTATCAAGACCTGCAAACGTTGCTGAGGCGTGCAACGGCCCTTCTCCTGGAACGGCCGTTGACCCTGCAAGCCGCCCTCGGAGTCTTGCAACAGACGCCCTCGACCCAAGGAGACACTGCCATGCCCTGCCCACAGCCCGATACGTATGATGTTGTCATCATCGGTGGGGGCCAGGCCGGTCTGGCGGTGGCCTATTTCCTGCGGCGCACGCCCCTCTCGTTCGTCATTCTCGACGCCCAGGAAGAACCCGGAGGTGCCTGGCGCCATGGCTGGAATTCGCTACGACTGTTTTCCCCGGCGACCTGGAGCTCGATCCCCGGCTGGATGATGCCCCCCGCACAGGAGGGCTATCCGTCGCGAGACCATGTGATCGATTACCTCAAGCACTATGAGCAGCGCTATGAATTTCCGATAGTGCGGCCAGTGCAGGTCTCTCGTGTGGAGCGGACAGAAACGGGCATGCGCGTCCATGCTCCGGACAGGCAATGGGATGCACGGGTCGTGGTCAGCGCAACGGGCACTTGGAGCAACCCCTACATCCCCGACTACCCCGGTGCGGCGACGTTTACCGGCCAGCAAGTGCATTCGGCGGACTATGTCGAGGCCTCCCCTTTCGCCGGCAAGAACGTCCTGGTGGTGGGCGGCGGCAATTCAGGGGCGCAGATTCTGGCCGAGGTGTCGAAAGTCGCCGAGACCACTTGGGTCACGCCCGTCGAGCCGCTGTTCCTTCCCGACGACGTCGACGGACGCGTGTTGTTCGAACGTGCCACCGAACGCTGGAAGGCCCAGCAGGAAGGTCGTGTCATCGACCAGCCCGTGGGCGGGCTGGGCGACATCGTCATGGTGCCACCGGTGGTCGAGGCCCGTGAACGCAACGTCCTTCAGTCCGTCAGGCCTTTCGAGCGCTTTACCCGCAACGGTGTGATCTGGACCGACGGCCGCGAATCGGCGGTGGACGTGGTGATCTGGTGCACCGGATTCAGGCCTGCCTTGCAGCACCTGGAGGCGCTTGGAGTGCTCAATAACGAAGGCCGCGTGGTGGTCGAGGGCACCCGCTCGATGCAAGAGCCGAGGTTGTGGCTGGTCGGCTACGGCGAGTGGACGGGGTCGGCTTCCGCTACCCTGATTGGCGTCACACGCACGGCTCGCAGCACCGCCAACGAAATCGCCGCGTTTCTCAGTGGTTCATCCTCGGCTTGAAACTGCCATGGCAGAGGCTTGGCAGGCGTTGGCGCCGCTTATTTCCAGGGTCGCGCATAACCCGCCTTCGGGACGATTCGCCAAACGGATCTGCCCACCCAGGCGATCCGCGATAGTGCGCACGATGGTCAGGCCCAACCCCGCACCCTGGTCATTGCCACGGCTGTAGAAACGTTCGAATAGCCGTTCACGCTCGGCCTCGTCGATGCCCGGTCCCTGGTCTTCGACGGATAGCTCGTAGTGATCGTTTTTTCTGACCAGGCGTACGGTAATCGTGCCATTGGCAGGAGAAAAATTGGCCGCGTTGGTCACCAGGTTGTTCAAGGCAATATCGATGGCCACGGGATCGATTCGAACCAGGCCGAGATCATCGCTGACGTCCAGCACCGGCTCGAGTCCTTTGCTCAACAACCAGGGCGTCATCTGTACCAGGCTCGCGCGAACCGTGGCGGCCAGGTCGATAAGGACAGGTGCCTCGGCAGCCACCTGCGGTTCAAGCCGTGCCATGGTCAGCAATTGATTGACCAGGCGGGCGGTGCGATCGACACCGGCGAGCAGATGCGCCAGAGACTCGCGACGACTTTGCTCACTTCCCGCCTCCATCAAGTTCTGCGCATGCACCCGCAGCACCGCCAACGGCGTACGCATTTCGTGGGCAGCGTCGGCGATGAAACGCCGCTCGCGGCCCATGACCTCCTGAATCTGCGCCAACACCCGGTTGAGCGCCGCCTGCATGGGTTCAAGCTCCGTGGGGAGCGGCATCAATTGCAAAGGCTCCAGGGAGCCCGGATGCCTGGCGCGCAACTTCGCCGCCATATCGACCAGAGGCTTGAGGCCCCAGCCGATGGCCAGCCAGATCACCACAGCCAGTATCACGCTGCCGATCAGGTTGGGCACGACGGTATGACGGACAATACGATCCACCAGATCGGCCCGCACGTCGTCGCGCTCACCGACCCAGATCTTCAGGCCGTATTGCTCATCGTCGAGGACGAACGCCCGCCACTTGCGGCCCTTCTGGTCCACGATATCACTGAAACCGGGCGCTTCTGGCGGCGAGGTGAAGGACGGCGCGCTGGCCGTATGAACCAACACCGCTCCCTGTGAATTCCAGACCTGGAACGCAATCTTGCTTTCGTACGGATGACCGTCGACTTTGGGCACCGCTTGGCCCAATGTCGAATTGAACGCCTGGTACAGTTCGGCGTGCTCCTTGCTCGCCATCGGCATGCGCATGACGCCTTGCAACAGGCGGGCATTTTGCGCCAACTGGGCGTCGTAGACTTCGGCAATTTCATGGTTGCTGTCATGCAGGTTGAACACGGTGATGATCAACAGGCCAAGGAACAGCAGGCCGAGAATCAACGTGAGGGTACGCCGCCGGATCGAACTCATCGCCCCTCCTCCACCAGGTAACCGACACCACGAATGGTACGGATCAGGTCGCTGGAGAATTTCTTGCGCAAGTGATGGATGTGCACTTCCAGCGTATTGCTCTCAGCCTCTTCGCTCCAGCCGTAGAGCAACTGCATCAGATGATCGCGGGTCATGACCCGGCCCGGCGGCGAGAGCAGTTCGTGAAGCAACTGATACTCCTTGGGCGTCAAGGCAACCGGCCTGCCCTGGTAACTGACTTGTTGGGTGCCAGGGTTCAGGCTGATGCCGACATGTTCGATCAACGCCTGACCGCGCCCGGCACTGCGGCGCAACAAGGCCCGTAGCCGGGCCTTGAGCTCCGCCAGGTCGAAGGGTTTGATCAGGTAATCATCGGCACCGGCGTCCAACCCGGCAATGCGATCCTCAGTCGCGTCCCGCGCGGTGAGGATCAATACCGGCAGGTTGGCGCCGCTGTCGCGCAAGCGACGCAGAACCTGCAGTCCGTCCATACGGGGCAAGCCAAGGTCCAGCACCGCCAGGTCGAACGCTTCACTGAGCAGCGAATGCAGGCCGCTGCTGCCGTCCTGGACCCAGTCGACGGTATAGCCCTCGCGGACCAGCGCCTGACGGATGCCTTCGCCCAAGGCCACATCATCTTCGATCAGTAATAAACGCACACGCGCTCCGGTCAGTTCAGTTGCTTGTTCACTTGCACCAGTAAAGCGTCGATCTCTTTGCGGCGACCGGCATCGGCCGTTTCGCGGCCCAGCCGCGGGGCAGCCTGCAAGGCTTTTTGCAGCGCTGCCTTGGCTTCGTTGTAACGTTTCTGACGGTAGAGGTGATCACCCCAAAAGTACAGGCTGTCGATGCCGTTCGGGTTGAGCTGCAAGGCTTGTTCGAGCATTTGCCCGGCCTTGTCTGAATCACCGAAACCCAAGGGCCAGCCCGGCACCCGGTCATAAAGTGCGCCGAGGCTGGTGTAGGCCGAACCTTGCAGGGCCTTGGGGTCAAGGGCCAGGGCTTTTTCCAGGTCGCTCCTGGCCTCCTTGACCTTGCCCAGCGCACCGATCCCACCCTTGGCCCCGGCCCAACTGCTGTTGACGATGCCGGACCAGATCCACGCTTCGGCCACCGATTGGCGCTCCTGCTTGAATGCCGAGGCCTGGGCGGCGAGTTTTTCGAACGCATCGGCGCGTTGGCCTTCGGGCAATTGATATTGAATATGGGCCCAGTTCTGCTGGATGTCGCTGAGACGTTGCTGGTCGGCTGCGTCCAACGCCCAGGCGCCTTGACTCAAGATGCCGACCAACAGGCAAGCGAGGAATTTTTTCATGGCTTGAGGTGCTCGTTTTCGGGTTTGTGACTGAGTCGGCGCACCAGTGGCAAATGCTTGCGCAGGCCACGGTCCACCAGGTTGGGCAGCAGGCTGTTGAGGCCGACGAAAAAGCGCTCAGGCCAGCCAAGGTACAGCTCGCGACGGTCGCCGATGATCGCGTGGATCACCGCTGACGCGACGGTTTCCGGGTCGTCGACGTTGGCCTTGAGCGCCTGATTGAGCGCATCGGCCGCTGGGCTGTTCATCGACGTGCGGGTCGCCCTGGGCGCCACGTAAAGCACGCCGACGCGGGTATCGGCCAACTCCCGGCGCAACGCTTCGGAAAAACCGCGCAAGGCAAACTTGCTGGCGCAGTAGCCGGCGTAGCCTGGATAGCCGATCGATCCATAGGTCGAACCGACGTTGACCACCATGGCGTTGTCAGCTTGCTTGAGCAGCGGTAGCAACAGTTTGGTCAGGCAGATCGGCGCGCTGATGTTCAGCGCCAGCATCGCGTTGATCTCGCTGTCGTCGAGTTGCTCAAGCATGGCGAAGTGATTTACGCCGGCGGCATTTATCAACAAGTTGATGCCGCCGATGGCTTCGGCGGCGGCCAGCACCTTGCGTCGATCGGCCAGGAACGTCAGGTCGGCGCCGATCCAACAGAGGTGCTGCGGGTAGCGCTCGATCAACGGCTGCAAGGCTTCGCGATGCCTGGCCACAGCCAGTACCCGCGCGCCGCTGGCGCATAGCGCGGTTGCGATGGCCAGGCCAATACCGCCACTGGCGCCGGTCAGCACGACACGCGCATCACATAGGCGCATGTTCAGGCTCCCCGTTGCGTGGCAGGCCGCGGAACATGTCGGTGTACAACCGGTACACCACTTTGGAGGCGTGGATGACCGCCGCCTGGTCCGCCGGATCGTCCAGCCTGTTCATCAGGCCGCGATAAGTCTGCATGTGCTCGATATCCAGGGAACCGTGGGAGCTGAGATAGCTGAATGCGCTCGCCGGCAGATCGAGGTGTTGGCGGATACTGTCGGCGGCATGGGTCGCCAAGGCGATGCTGGTGCCCTCGAGCACATTGACCATCCCGAACAGACCCACCGGGTTGCCTCGGGCAATCAGGTCATAGAGGTAACTGACCATCAGCTCGATGGGCAACGATGGCTGGCCGTTGCGCACCGAGTCCTTGTCACCGCCGCAGGCGGCGATGTCATCCAGTACCCATTGCTCGTGGCCGTACTCTTCGTCGATGTATTCGCACACGGCCTTGCGTAGCCATTCCAGGCGCGTGGGCAGGCGCGCCCCGCACGCCATCATCAACGGTACGGTGTGGCACACATGGTAATAAGCCTGGATCAGGAAGCTGCGGTAGCTTTCCAGGCTGACTTGGCCCTCAAGGGCGTCCCGGATGATCGGCAGGTTGAACAGCGTCTGGCGTTCGTGATGTGTCGCTTCTTGCAGGGTGTCGAAAAAACTCATGATGGGGATTCCTCGGACAGAACGGGATCGGTGAGCAGCGTCCGGTACTGCTCGACAATGGCCTCGCGGCGCGGACGGCCGTTGGCGGTGAGCAGGCCGTTGGCGGCGGTAAAGGGTTGCTCCAGGCGGGTCCAGCAATGGACCTGGGCGTAATCGGGCAGCGTGTCATTGACTTTCGCCACCGCCAGCGCAAGCGCCTCGTCGGAGCACTCGGCACGGCTGGGCCAAAGCAGCGCATGGTTGTGAGGCATGGCTTCGCCATAAATGAAGGCCTGGGCGATGTCAGCGCCCTGGGTGAGTTCGGCTTCAACCCATTCGGGGTTCACGTTGCGGCCAAAGCTGGTCACGAATTGGTGTTTCTTGCGACCGCGCAAGTAAAGGAAACCGTCTTCGTCGAACTCACCCAAGTCACCGCTGGGCCACCATTCGCCGGTGTGCACGGGTTCACCCAGATAACCAAGCAGGCTCGAACCCTTGATCAGGACTTCACCATCCTCGGCGAGGCGCACCTCCACATGGGGCAGCGGCTGGCCGACGCTACCGGCCCGATGGACCTGTGGCCGGTTGAGGCAGACCACCGAGGCGCATTCCGACAGTCCGTAGCCTTCAAACACTGGCAGCCCCAGGCGCTGGGCCCGTTGCAACAAATCGTGGGACACCCGTGCACCGCCGACGGCGGCGAAGCGGACGGTGTGCGGGTTGAACAGCTTCTGTTCAGCGGCCGTGACCAGCATCAATAGCAGTTGCGGCACCAAGATCAGGCTATGCGCTCGGCGCTCGGCCAAGCATCCAAGCAACCGTATAGGATCGACCCCGCTGGCGCCCTGAATGCCGAGTTTTTGTTGGCTGGGCAGGCTCAGCATTGCACCGGCATAAAGCGCGGCATAACAGCCAAGGTTCTCCAGCAGAACGGCCAGTGGCAGCAACGCCAGGTGATGCCTGGCCTCAACGGGCTGACTGGCCTGTTCGAGTTCGCGGGCCACACGCAATAGACTGTCGGCGCTTAGGCAAACACCTTTCGGCGTGCCGGTGGTACCAGAAGTGAACGTCAGCTTGGCCGTGCCCGCCGGCAAACGGCTCGGGCCGTTGAAATGCCGCCGCCAGAATTCGCCGCTGTGCTGGTATCCGGCCGCTTGCAGTTCGGCGTCGAACGCCGGCCCGGCGATCACTCGCTCGGCCTGGCTTTGCTCCAGGCAATGGCGACGTTGAGCCTGGCTGAAAAAACCGGGCAGGTAGACGCTGGTCAGTCCTTCGAACAGCGTCGCCAGATCCCAGAGGATGGCGTCGATGCCATTGTCCAGGGCCAGGGCGACGACTTGAACGCCCTCTTCGCGAAGACGTTGCTGGCGGTAGACCACTTCAGAGTAAAGTGTCGCGTAATCGAGCTGCGAACCATCGCCCCACAACGCAATGGCGTGCCCTCGCCGCTGCGCATGCCCGCGCAAGGTGTCCTTGAACCGCTGCATTTCAGGCGACATGGCTGCACTCTCCGAGGTTCGTTGGCAGCCCCAGGCGGTTGAACAGACCGGTATTGCGCAGATGGATAAAGCCGGCGCGAATGTTGCCGACGTGGACCCACGGCTGGTTTTCGTAATAGCGGCCCCAGAGGTGACGCTCTTCACCGAGGCGCTGCGGATCGGCGGGACACAAGGTGACGGGTTTGAGACCCAGGCGATGAAAGCTGTTGACCAGGCCGACATTGCCGGTAAACGCGACCCACTCCAGGCCACCCATGGCCAGCAGATAAGTGATCGCGATGATGCTCAACCGGGCGCTGCCGGTGTCGCAGGCGGCCAGGTTGCCCACCTCGACGATGCCGGCACGGTCCACCGGGCGGGCGGCCGCGACGCTGATCAACGGTTCGATGGGCTCATCCAGATAACGCTCGAGAAACAGCGTCCCCTGGGCGGCGCGGCGCACCCCCGCCACGGCGCAGAGCGTGCCGTGCGCATCATCGAGCCCGAACAGCTCCGGCATGAAATGCCGGATATCAGCACCGTGGACCTGGCGAAAACGTTGCTGGATAAACGCTTCGAACTCAGCGCGCCGGGGATGCCCCAGCAGCCCCCGGTGCAAATGGCGGAGCGGTTGGCCAACGTCGCCGAAGGCCAGTGGCAAGTGAATGTTCCAATCGAAATCGGGCATGAGCCGACGGTCTCCCCAGGGTTGTTGGGGAGAAGTATCGAACCCGTTTCTTAATGAAGTCTGAAGATGGAATACCTACCAGCAGGCACGTTGTGCATCTAGCGTCCGACTTACCGTACCTGGTACAGCACAGCAGCCCCTGGCTTGGGCTCGAAAGCCGGCACAGTGCGCTGCTCAAGTGGCATACCCTTGGCATCCCAAACCAAGGTGTCCGATGGATACTCGTCCTTGCGGGTCATGGCGTCGATCTGCTTGGCGATCACCTCCGAGCTTGCAGGCACCTCGGGGTTCCATTCGAATACACCGACTCGACCGTAGAACACAGCCGGCGCGTCGACATCGAGACGACGATCGGGACACATCACCAAGCCGCGGTCAAGCATAACCCGCAACGCGCCGACCGGTACGGCGTTCACCGTGGGCGTGGTGCGCTCGGCGCTGTGGCCTGGGCAGACATTGGCGGAGCGAGTAACCATGTCCTCGACCACTTGACGATCGGACTGAGCCTGCGCCGAAAAGACAACGGCAGACAAGGCGAGCACCACAAGATTTGACTTCCAGAGCACGCGAAACCTCCTATGGAAAAAATACTCCAACGTTTCAGACCGCCCCCAATAGTAAGAACCCTACTAAGAACCGTCCGCTGCCAAGGGCATTCTTGAAGACTACCAAGACATTCGTTTGTTCCACTTGCTGGTTGATAATCCCTAGTTCCGACTACCGCCATTCATCTGCATGAATCATAAACAAGGCATTCACGAATGCAATCCGTCTGAAGCTTCGCTTCTACCCTCATGTTTTTTTCATACGCCGTCGCAGCGCGCACTTGCATACCTCAAACCATCTATCCACTCGTCAATGCGCTCGTATCGTCAAAGGCAGGGTGAAAACCATTGGCCTTGATCCAGCCATGCATCGCACTCGCAAAATGAGACGTACGCAGGCCTCGCCTATCCATCGCAGGACGAAAAGCCTGCGAGCGATTCATCTGCCCAGTCATACGAAGCTGGAGAGATTGAGGCTTCGAGCATGTTATTGCGCGATACCTACCAGCACGAATACCGATTGGTTTGTGGGACAAACCTAGCCTTATATTTTGGTGTTGAAAAACAATCAGATGAATAACAACCGCACGAAGTGCACTTAAGGTTCAAGACCCGTTAACCCTGCCAAAGCGAGAACGCGCTCATGATAAAAATTCTAGCCGCTGTACGCAGAAAACCCGGAATGACGCATGCCGAGTTTTTAAACTATGTGGAGCACACCCACGGAGCAATCGCTAAAGCCAAACCGTTAAGCGTCAAACGGTACGTGCAGAACCATGTCATCGACGCGGCTTTCGGGGTTGACACCGACAGCGCCTATGCACAGTCCTTTCACAAAGACTCAATTACAGAGTTGTTTTTCGAAGACGTGCCAGGTTTGATTCGCACTTTCAGCGATCCCTATACCCAGCAAACCACCGGCCCTGATGCAAAGAACTTCGCCGACCTTTCCGAGCAGCTCGCTCAATTGATGGATGAAGAAGTAAAGACTTCCAACGTCACTAAAGCCCCCCTCCAATGGAAGGCGATGATCCTGCTGAAGAAGAATCCAGCCATGGCGCTCGATCATTTCTTCAGCGCTTGGGACGCCGCTCACGAGACTATTACCCGCGAACAGCCCGACTTCCAGAATGCCTTGCGTCGGTATGTTCGCTCCCGGTATATACCCGAGGGTGACAAGGTGACGGCCTATTTTGGGCCAAACATCGCCGTATACGAAGGTGCCTCTAGCCTTTGGTTTGAAAATGAAGCGGATTTTTCGACCTTTCGACAGTATCAGCGTGCGCTGTTTCAAAAACTTGCCGATGACGGCGTGGCGCTGACATCGGCGTCTTTTTTCGCTTACGTCAAAGAAGTCGTTATTTTCGATCACTGCGCATAGAGGCCTGCATCGCGGCCCTCCAACTGAAGGGTCGCGATCGCTCAGATAGGCTCAGCCAACGTCGCAGTAGACTCGCGCATGATCTGCGCATGCTCTTCCTTGTCCCCACCACTTTTCTCTATCTCGCACAGCCGTGCGGAGTTCTCGACCACGAGTTGGCAACGCTCCCAGCGCCGCGTTTCGAACCGGCTCAGGGCCGTCGGTAGATTGCTATTGCCGAGCAACTCTTCGGCAAGCACGATGGCGCTCTCAATACCGATGCCAGCTCCGGAGGCCAGATGCGGCGTGGTGGCATGCACCGTGTCGCCGATCAACACGATACGGCCCTTGTGCCAGGGCAACGGCACCAACAGATTGGACAGCGGACGATAGTCGATATTGGCGCCCGCCTCGTGCAGTTGTGGCACCAGCGTTTGCAGGATCGGGGCTGGGAACTCACTCAGCAGGCGCGCCATTTCACCCGGCCAACTGGCCGGATCGATCCACTCGGAAAACTCGCGGTTTTCCATGAGGAACATGTACATGTGCGTTTCGGAGATCGGATTGACGCCAACCTTGGTGCGGCCCAGCCAATGAGTGGGGCGCACGATTTCCGGTGGACGCTTCAGCACCGCGCGCCAGACGCTCTGATGAATGGGTCTTGGCGAAGGCGCTTGCGGGAAAAAGTCCTTTCGCGTGCGCGAATGCACGCCATCAGCGGCGACGACCAGGTCATAGCGTTCAGTGGTCCCGTCGGTGAAAGACACCTCAATGCCATCGTCATGCTCGAAGATGCTGTCGTAGGTGATGCCCAGGCGCACACGGGTCCCCACTTCCCGCGTCCTGTCGGCAAATATTCGAGCCAGTACCGGGCGCAGGATGCCGCCGCCACAGGGAATCGGTTTATCGCTGACCGGCGGTCGAAGGGCCAATTGCACGATCAGGTCACCGGCCGGTGAAAACACATCGAAATTGGTCGACAGGTACCCTTCCCCGGCGACCCTTTCCAGAATCCCAACCGTATCAAGCGCTCGTAGCGTGGGCCCACTGAGCGTAATCCCCGCCCCCAAAGGACACCACAATGGATCGATTTCGACGAGGTCCACTTCGACGCCCTGGCGGGCGAGCTGGATAGCCGCGGTCATACCGGAGAACCCTCCACCGATCACCAGGACCTTGCTGACTGCTGCAATCATCACGCTCTCCTAATTATTCTTATTCACTCGGGCAGACATTGCATGGCGCACCGACGAGCTCTGCGGCGCTATCGCGTCAATGCCGCAGGAACATGGAATGCCGACGGAAAATGCCGGATCAGCCACGAGACTATCGAATCGGATATCAGCGCTGAAATCGCTTTGCACAATCCGAGGTATCGCTGGCGGCGATGGGTCTCGCAGGTAAGCCGGGGGCATTGCTCCGAGTGCCTGCCTTTGCGGCAGAACAAATACAAAAGCCGATGAACGACGGCTCACACGAACCGCCATCCACCGGCCTTTAACGACGGTTGTTCACACGCTTTCCAAGCCATCCCAGCAGAGATACTTCACCTCAAGAAACTCGTCGATCCCAAGGTGCGAACCCTCTCGCCCAAGCCCGCTCTGCTTCACGCCACCGAAAGGCGCGACTTCATTTGAAATCAAGCCACAGTTGATGCCCACCATGCCCGACTCGATGCGCGCGGCGTTGCGCCAGATACGCGCCGCGTCACGGCTGAACAGATACGCCGCCAGGCCAAACTCGCTGTCGTTGGCCATGGCAATGGCTTGGTCATCCGTGTCGAAACGCACCAGTGGCATGACCGGGCCGAAAATCTCTTCGCGAGCGACCCGCATCCCATGGGTCACATCGGCCAGCAACGTGGGCTGGAAGAAACATCCACCCAACGCATGGGGTTTGCCGCCGGACAGCAGCCGGGCCCCTTGCGCCAAAGCATCATCCACCAACGCCTGGGATTTTCGTACCGCTGCGTCATCGATCAACGGCCCGACCTGTACACCCGGCTCAAGGCCATTGCCGACCTTCAAGCGCGCCATGCGCTCGACGATACGCCCGGCCAATGCGTCATAAACCGCTGACTGCACCAGCACCCGATTCGCGCCAATACAGGACTGCCCACCGTTGCGAAACTTGGCCAACATCACCCCGTCAGCGGCAGCATCCAGATCAGCATCATCGAAGACAATGAACGGGGCGTTGCCGCCCAGCTCCATGGAGCATTTCTTGACCGTCTGTGCCGCTTGCGCCAGCAGCAGCCGGCCCACTTCCGTGGACCCGGTAAACGTGAGTTTGCGCACCAACGGGTTGGCCGTGAGTTCACCGGCAATGTCACGAGTGTCATTACCCGTGATCACACTGAAAACGCCTGCCGGCACACCCGCCCGCTGAGCGAGTTCGGCGAGTGCCAGCGCGGTCAGGGGCGTCTGGCTGGCCGGCTTCACGACCATGGTGCAGCCGGCCGCGAGGGCCGGAGCGGCCTTGCGTGTAATCATCGCAGCGGGGAAATTCCAGGGCGTGATCGCGGCGCAGACGCCGATGGGTTCGCGCAGGACCACAATGCGTTGAGTGTCCTTTACGCCCGGAATCAGATCACCGCGCACCCGTGTGGCTTCCTCGCCAAACCAGCGCACAAAAGACGCCGCGTAATCGACCTCACCCCGCGCCTCCTCCAGGGGCTTGCCCTCCTCCAGGGTAATCAGCGTGGCAAGGTCCTCCCGATGTTCGACCATCAACTCATACCAGCGGCGCAATACCTCGCCACGGCGTTTGGCCGTCAGGCGCCGCCATGGGCCAAAGGCTTCGTGCGCGGCGTCGATTGCGTGCCGGACTTCAGCTTCGCGACAGCGCGGCAACTCGGCCAGCACCGTTTGATCCACCGGATTACGCAGCGTGTAGTGACCGTGCGGCGTCTCGGCCAGCCACTCACCGGCGATATAGGCACCGTTACGCCACAGCGTAGGATCCTTAAGTAAATGCTTCACTGTGCAACCCTCCCGATCAGCACGGATGACGCCCGATCATGAAGGCGCTATCAGGGTCCGAAGTCACTGGCAGCCCCGACGCTACCAAGCCTTGGCGCAGCGACTTCATGAAGCGATCCGGCACACGCATCGCCGGGGCACGCAGTGGGCCGCCGTTGAAGCCGGCGAGCCAGTCCTGGTATTTCCACATCGTGCGGTTGAGCACCCCGGTGCCGCCGGCATAGCTCTGCGCGGCGGCGCCGTTGGCGCTGCGTGCCGGATTGACCTTCCAATACAACTCCATCGCCTCTTCAAAGCGCCCCGTGCGGGCCAGCTCGAACGCTTTCGGGTAGTAGTCGCTCATCCAGGCGGTGTTGCTGGTGCCGGAAAACTGCAACTTCATCAGGCTCATCAGGGGGATTGCGTCGCCTTCGATCGGGCAACTGATCACCACCTGATCGCGGAAGTGGTGATACATCTCACAAATGCCCGCTGGCAGCGGGAACCCTTGCTCGGACTTGATGGCGGCGATATTCGGGCAATCGGCCAACAGCCGACGAACCAACTCCAACGACATCCCCGCTGGATGCACGCGCTCGAAGCCCCATAGCGGGATCGGAAAGAGCATGACCGCAAGGTCCGTCGCGTCGCAGAACGCCTTGGTGTAGTCGTAGATTTCCTGCTCGTTGGTCGGCCAGAACTGCGGCGGATAGGACAGCAGGACGATGTCGGCACCGGCATTCTCGGCGAGCTTCACCGCCTCGATGTTCTCGGCAAGGGTGCCAAAGGCCGCGTGGAAGAACAGGATCAGGTTTTTCCCCGACTCACGGGCCCACGCCGTGAACTGCGCGTTCTCCTGGGGAGAGATCGCCAATTCGCTGCACAGCAACGTGGCGCTGTAGCCCAGGCCTACCGTCTGTTCAATGTCGTGGCGAATGCCACGTTCGTTGAGTCGCTTCAGATCGGCACTGAAACTTGGGATGGTGACCGCCGAGCAGCCCACCAGGTTTTCCCGCGCCCAGGCACGGGCATCTGCTTTCTTGTATGTGGCCATGATGATTTTCCTTCGAACAGTGGAGGGGTTATTTCGAGACAGGGACAATGCTGGCGGGCAACTCGATGCCGAGGCCTTGTTGCCGGGCGCGCTCGTACAGCGCTTGGGCGACGACGACGTCCTGCAGCGCCGAGCCAACAGACTTGTAGAGAACGATGTCGCTTTCGTTTTGCCGTGGGGTGACACGACCCGCGACGAGGTCCGACAGCGCGACCAATTTGTCGGCGACATAAACGCCGGCACTGATCGCCGCAATGGCGTCGCCGGTATCGTGAAGCACCTCTTGCGGCATATCGGCGACGATGCAGACGGCTCGCTCCATCGTGACCGGGTCAACTTCCCTTTGCTCAGGCAAGGTGGAGCCCAACGACACGACCGTAGCGCCAGGGCAAAGCCACGCGCCTTGCAACACAGGCGACTCGTCACGGCTGCGGGCGGCACAAATCACCACATCACAATCCTGCACGGCCTCTTGCGCGCTGTTCACCGCTTGGATATCCAGCCCAGGCCTGAAGCTCTCGGCAAAACGCTCGCGGCTAGCGGGCGTTGGACTGAATACCCGGACCTGCGCCACATCGCGCACGGACTTGAGGCAGTCCAATGCGCCACGGGCCTCAAACCCCGAGCCAATCACCCCCACCCGCAACGCGCGCTTGGGCGCCAGCAAATCGACCGCCAACGCAGCGGTTGCCGCGGTGCGCAATCCCGTTACCCGATTGCCATCGATCAGGGCACTGAGCGCCATGGTTTGCTGGTTGAACAATGCGATCAGGTAGCTGGCGCAGCGCGCCCGCATGGAAGCCGCGATCAACTTGCAGCCCATATGGCCGCCAGCCGGAGGTACAGCGGTCAAACTGCGCAGCCAGATACCGTCGCCCCGGGCCATGGAGCGAGGCGGTACCATGGCGTCCGATGCGGGACTTGCATACGCCTCGGCGAGCGCGGCGACGGCGGTGCTCCAGTCGGCGAGCGAGGCCACATCGGCGTCACTGAGAAAAAGCGTCGGGGCAATGGCTTGGAGTTGTTGGGCGTGATGCATGGCGCAAACCTCGCAATCGGGGATCAGTCGTTGGTTGACTGACACCCTACGAGGCGCGCCCCCCACCGAATACTGCTGGGGATGCAAAGCAGCTATCGCTTAAATCGATGGCATGGACAGATTGCAAATTAGCCGCCGTATTTCACGGGAAGCACGGGTCAAAGGGCGACGGGGCGACTCGACCAGCACGACAAAGCGCTCCAACACGGGCGCGATGATGCGTGATGAAATCAATCGTTGATCCAGCGAGCCGGGCAGCACGGAGGCAATCGCATAGCCTCCGCCAGCCGCGACGACTTCGTACTGGAGCTGGACCGAGTCGGCTTCCACAGCCACGCACAGTTCCACGCCTTGCTCCGCAGCCAAATGATCGAGCCTGGCCCTCAGCAGATGCGGTCGCCCTGGTACGACCAATGGCAGCCCCGATAGATTTTCCAGCGCAATATCTCGACTTCCGAACAGCGGATCGGCGGCGGGACCTACCAGGTGCAGCGGTAGCCTGGCCAGCAGATGGGCTTGGCCGATGCTCGCCTCGCTCTCGCGCAGCACCAGCGCCATATCCAGACGACCATCGTGCAACTGCTCTTCGAGTTGAGCGCTCGCGCCCTCGATCAGGTGCAATCTCACCCCGGGCATCTGCGCGCGCACCGCAGAAAAGAGCGTCCCCGCAAACCGGCGCACCGCGGAAGGCAACATGCCCACGACCACCTCCCCCACCGGTTTTCCACGCAGGTTGCGAATGTCATCGGCAAGGCTTTCAGCGTTCGCCAGAAGATCCGATATACAGGGCAGCAACTGCTCGCCAAATTCGGTCAGCACCACCCCGCGCCCGGTGCGATGGAACAGGCGTTCGCCACATTGCGATTCGAGCAGGGCAATATTGCGACTCACCATGGACTGCGGCATGTCCAGCAGCACGGCCGCTTTGCTGAGACTGCCAGCCGTCACGACACGGACGAACAAGGTCCAGCGAGGATCGATGATGGTGAGCGCCGTGGCGGGCGGCGGCGTGGCCGTGTCCGGCACCGAGTAGCTCTGGTTATCCGTCATGTCATCAACTCTTGGCGGGCCTGGTCCAAGTACTCGCGACTGTCCTGAAGGTGCAGGCGCATCGCGGCACACGCACACTCAGCGTCCCGATTGAAGATCGCCTGGTAAATCTGTTCGTGCTCGCTTTGCATGCGCTGTTCGTAGTGCTGCGGCTCATCGTGAAACAGCCGCGCGCAATCCAGTCGGCTGCGGGGGATGATGACCTCCCCCAGGTTGAGCAGTGTGCTGGCGATGTAGGGGTTGCCGGTCGCCTGGGCAATGCCCAAATGGAATTGAAAATCCAACGCCGCCCGATCATTGACGCTGACTGCAGGCAGGCCGAGCTGATCGAGCAGCACCCGCAACCCCGCCAACTGATCCGGGCTACGTCGCTGGGCGGCGAGCCCGGCGGCTTCCACCTCAAGACCGATCCGAAACTCCATGATCGCCAGCGAGTCAGTGATGATGCCGAGGGTAGCCGGATCGATGAAGGCCCCCAGCGACAGGGTGCTGCCGCGCACAAACGTGCCGATGCCGTGGCGTGTCTCAACCATTCCAGCCGCCTGTAGACGCGACATGGCCTCGCGCACCACGGTCCTGCTGACGCCATGCGCCAGCATTAGGGCCGACTCGGTGGGCAACTGTTCACCGCCACGCAGCCGTCCCTCGATAATGTGCTCCGACAGCAGCGCCTCAAGCCCTTGGGACAGGCTGCCACGCTTTTTTCCACCGGCCGCTGGCGCGCTCATTCCTCGAAAATCGCGACGGCGCGGACGAAACCGGCCGAAGCGTGCCTGATCTTGTAGGGGAAGCAGGACACCTGGAAGCCATGGGCCGGTAAGCATTCCAGATTGGCCAGTTTTTCCATCTGGCCGTAACCGATGTCGCGTCCGGCCTTGTGCCCTTCCCAGATGATCGAGGCGTCGCCCGTGGCGGCGAAGCGTTCGCGGGTGTACTTGAACGGCGCGTCCCAGCTCCAGGCATCGGTGCCGACCACACGCACGCCGCGTTCCAGCAAGTACAACGTGGCCTCACGGCCGATGCCGACCCCGGCGTCCAGGTACCCTGGCTGGCCGAACAGCGCGCCCGCACGGGTGTTGACCAGGACAATGTCCAGCGGCCGTAGGACATGGCCAATACGCTCCAGCTCGGCTTGCACTTGGGCGGCGTTGACCACATGGCCATCCGGTAAATGACGAAAGTCCAGCTTCACGCCCGGTTGCAAGCACCAATCCAGCGGCAGCTCATCGATGCCGAAAGCCGGCTTGCCGCCGTCGGTAGTCGAGGCGTAGTGCCAAGGGGCGTCCATGTGCGTACCGCTGTGCGTCGTGATGTGCAGGCGCTCAGCCGCCCAGGATTCGTCGCCGGGCAATTGCGCCTTGGACAGGCCGGGAAACATCGCGGCCATTTCCGGCCAGCCTTGCTGATGGTCCATGTAGTCGATTTTCGGCAACAACGGCGGTGGATCGGTGTAGGGGTTGTTGTCCAGGGTCACGGACAGGTCCACCAGGCGGCGTTTAGTTGGTTGCATGATCGGTCACTCCAAGCGCCACCCGCCCCCGCGCACGACGCGCCGAGCCAGCAGGCTTCAAACTGTTACGTATCAAGGCGGCAGCCGAGCCGTCATGGCGAAAGCCAAGGGCCCGGGCCAGTGGGGTTTTCATCGCCGGGAAACTGCCGAACAACGCTTGCAGCCCGGCATCCGGTGCGAAGCTGATCAGTCCGCGGCGTTCCTCGCCGTAGGCAGCGGCCAGGGCATCGATGACCTGGGCAATGGACAGGTGCAACAACGGCAGTTGCCAGACGCGTGATTCGCCGAGCTCGGCGGTCGGCAGTTCGGCGGCTCGCAGCAGGTTATCGACGCAGCACCGCACCGACATCCACCACGCCTGTGACTGCGGCGACACCGGGCAGCAATACGGCTCGCCTTCGGCAAAGGCATGCAGCAGATCACTCATGAACGCCGAACGCAGCCCATTGGGTTCACGTGGACGGGCGACGATGCCGGGCAAGCGCACGGCGCGACCGTCCACCTCACCTCGTCGGGCAAGGTCATTGATCGCCATTTCCACCATCGCCTTGTGCGCCCCGTAACTCAACTGCGGGTGCGGCACCGCACGCTCATCGAGGCGCGCCGACAGGTCGCCGCCGTACACCGCCACGCTGCTGGCGTACACCAGCACCGGCCGTCCCGGTTGTTCGCGCAGTTGGTCAAGCAATTCCAGGCTTGCCAACAGGTTGACCTGATAGCCCAGCGAATAGTGCTGCTCGGCCGCTCCACCCGGGATGCTGACCAAGTGAAAAACCACATCGATGCCATCGGCCAAGGCGCGGCGCAATAGCGCGGCGTCGGTGACACTGCCGCAATGCTGGCGCAGGCGCTTATCCTCAGCGAACCCCACCAATTCCTTATCCAGCAATATCAACGCGCTGATCGACCGGCCTCGCAACTCATTGGTTTGGAGCAATCGCTTCACCAGCGCCCGGCCGACAAAACCATTGGCCCCGGTAATCATCACGCGCATGGGAGGCCTCCGGGCACGATGCACTGGTCTATCGCCCCGAACACCGACTGCCCTTGCACATCGAAGACCTCCATGCGCACGCGGTCGCCAAAGCGCATGAAGGACGTCCGTGGCGCGCCGTGCTCGATCATCTCAACGGCACGACGTTCGGCAATGCAGGCAGCGCCCACCGTGGGGTCGGCATTGGAAACCGTGCCGGAACCGATCACGCAGCCAGCCCTGAGGCGCCGGGTCAGTGCTGCATGGGCGATCAACTGATGAAAGCCGAAATGCATGGCACCACCGTGTGCATGACCGAACCACTGGCCATTCCACTCGACCCTCAGCGGCAGGTGCACCCGCCCGTCGCGCCAGCCTTCGCCCAACTCGTCGGGGGTGATTGCCACCGGGGCAAAACTTGACGAGGATTTGGCCTGGATAAACCCGAAGCCCGTCTTCATCTCTCGGGGTGCAAGTGCGCGCAAGCTGATGTCGTTGACTTGCACAATGAGCCGAATATGGTCGATGGCGTCTTGTGCCGAGCAACCCATGGGAACCTCATCGACCACCACGGCGAATTCACCTTCGAAGTCGATGCCATGGGTTTCACTGGGCAGCACGATGTCGTCGTGAGCCCCCAGAAAGTCATCGCCACAGCCCTGATACATCAGCGGCGTGTGTTCAACACCTTCGATCGGATCCAGCCCAAAAGCCTTCTGCATCCGCTCCCCGTGACTGAGGAACGACGAGGCATCCAACCACTGCCAGGCGCGCGGCAAGGGTGCGGCGGCCTGCGCTGGATCGAAGGCAAAGGCACCGGCCTGGGCGCCTTCATTCAAGGCGTCATACCGCGCGCGCAAATCGGTTTCCACGCTTGGCCATTGCTCAATGGCATCCTGCAGCGTTGCGGCAATATCGCTGGCATCCACCGCCCAGGCCAAGTCGCGCGACACCACCAGCAGGCGACCGTCACGGTTGTGATCTTTCAGGGTGCTGAGCTTCATGCCGGTTCTCCTTGCAGCTCGGGGGCGAAGCGACCATCGAGCAGCACAAACAGCATGCGCGCCATCTGCTCGGTGCGATTGCTCCAGGCGTGGTTGGTGCCGCGCTGCACGACGATGTCACCGCGTTTGAGATGCACTTCCTCGCCATCGAGCACCAGCCACACCTCGCCCTCGGTGACCACGCCGTAATCGAGGGTTTCGGTGCGGTGCATCAGCTTGTGCTTGGAGTCCGCCTGCCCCGTGCCGGCGTGGGCCTGGCCAATTTCGGCGAAGGCCGCCGCGGCATCCTCGGTGCTGACCTGGTTCTGCACACTGTCTGGGGGAATATCCACCACGCGGATGACACTGCCCAATGGTGCGGGGCTCAGTTGAAGCGGCTTGTTGGTGGGGTCGTCGCCGTTATCCAGCACGGCCGGGCTCGCGCCGCTGTTCCAGATCTCATGGAAGACCGTGCCGGGCACGGCCTTGAGCGGAAAGCTGTTGGGCGTTGGTCCGCTGAGCGCGACCACCGCCAAGCCCTGGGCATCGTGCCCGGTGACCACGCGTTTGAAACCAGGAAGCTGTTGCATGTTCGAGTCCTCAATCAGTTGGCGAAACGCGCCAGCGGGTATCGATGAATTCATGAGAAAACCTTAAAGATCGAGCACCAGCCGCGCGCTCTTCGCGCGCGAGCAGCAAGGCGTGAACTGGTCGTTGCGGGCCCGCTCGGCATCGGTCAGGAACATGTCGCGATGGTCCGGCTCGCCTTCCAGTACACGCGTGAGGCAGGTGCCACAGATGCCCTGCTCGCAGGACAAAGGGATGTCGATGCCGGCCTCCAGCAACACCTGGGCGACGCTGAGCGTGGCCGGCACTTGGAAGCTCTGCCCGGTGCTAGCCAGTTGCACCTCGAAGCCGCCCGCCTCACCCGCCAGGACAGCGGCGGCAAAGTACTCACGGTGCAGTTGCGCTTCGGCCCAGCCTTGCGCGCGCGCCGTGCCGAGAACGTGCTCCATGAAACCGTTGGGGCCACAGACATACAGGTGACGGTCGGCGGCTGGCCCGGATAGAACCTGAGCGACGTCGAGACGCTGGACCTCCTCTCCATCGTCCACATGAACCTGGACGCAAGCGGCAAATGTCGAACGGCGGATGTACTCGATAAAGGCCATGCGCCCGGCCGAGCGACCGCAATAGTGCAGCTCGAAAGGCGCGCCGATCCGCGCCAGGCGCTCGGCCATGCAGAGGATCGGCGTGATGCCGATACCGCCGGCGAACAGCACGCTGTACCCCGCGCCATGCTCAAGCGGGAACAAGTTGCGTGGCTCGCTGATGCGCAGGCGACTACCTTCGTGCACCTGCTCGTGCATGACCTGCGAACCGCCGCGAGACGCCGGGTCGAGCAACACGCCCAACAGGTAGCGGTGGCGTTCTTCGGGGTGATTGCACAGCGAGTACTGGCGCACCAGGCCATTGGGCAGATACACATCGATATGCGAGCCGGCGCTGAAGGCAGGCAGCATGGAATCGTCGACCGGGGCCAGTTCGAAACTGTAGATGCCTTCGGCTTCGCGACGCTTGCGGGTGACGACGACTTCAATCATCACTTGGCACCCGCAGGCTGCTCGGCAGCAATCATCCGATCGAGTACACGCCGCGCGCGGATGGCGCCTGCATCACCGATCAGCAGGACCGGTTTCAAGTCCCAGAACGACGCATCGCCCATCATGCGCTGCTGGGCCTCGAGCATTGGCAAGTCTTCATCGGTAAAAGGCCGGTTGATCGCGGCCGCTTGTTCGTCAGCGAATCGCTCGGCGAATTCGCCCATTGCCTTGGGAAAACAGACTGAGAACCAATAGTGAGTCGTGGTCTCGGTCTCCGGGGTGAAGAGGTGCGGAATCGGTGTGGAAACGCCCTTATCCCTGGGGAGACCGGTCGCCACTGCACCAGAAAACAGCAACATGTTCGCAGGCGCATCCCAACGCACATCGATCCAACGGTCCACTGGTGTGCCCTGAGGAATGTTCCAGGCGGTGTAGAGAAACTCCGGCATGATTTCCGCAACCGTCTGGCGGTTGGACCAAACGGTGTTGCCCTCCTCTTGCACGCTAGTCAATGCACCCTTGACGCCATCGCCACCCAACGTAGACGGATGCAAGAACTCGATATGACTCAGGTCCATGATGTTGTCGGTTTCCAGCACGTAGTTGGCTCTCGCGTGCAAGTAGCGTTTGCCGACATACCAATGGTCTTCATCCATGCAACTGAAATCCGGAATCAGCGTCGCATCGGCCAAGTTTGGATCACCCATCCAGATCCACAGCAGGCTGTAGCGTTCGACCAACGGGTAGGCCTTGACCTTTGCCGCCTTGGGAATTGCACCATCGCCGTGGGGGTTATGCACACAGGCGCCACTGCCATCGAATTCCAGGCCGTGGTACGGACAACGCACCGCATCGCCTTTGAGGATTCCCATGCCCAGGGGCGCGAAACGGTGGGGGCAGCGATCGGCAATGGCCTGGGCACTACCTTGGGTGTCGCGGAAAAACACCACGGGTTCACTGAGCAGGGTTCGTTGGAACAGCTCCCCGGCCTTGACCTCGGTGCCCCAGGCGGCTGCGTACCAGGTGTTGCGTAGAAAGCTCATCGCGATTCCTCTTTTTCAAAGTCTGATGACCGACTGGCTTGCGCCGCCGTGCGTTCGGCTTCAATCAATCGACGCAGGACACGTCGACAGCGCACGGCCCCTGCATCGACGGGTAGCAACACAGGGTTGAGGCCAAGCAGTTCAACCTCACCAATCTGGCGCTGCTGGGCCTCGACCATGGGTTTGTCTTCGCCGGCGAAAATGCCGATCAACATCTCCTGGACGAAGGCATTCAACTGCGCATTGTCCTGCTCGAAACTGCGCGTATTGGCGAAGAAATAATGGGTGTTGGCCGCGTCCTGCGGCGTCATCAGATGCAGGTTCCAGGTCACGGGTCCCTCTTCCCTGGGGCGCCCTGGAGGCGTGGCGCCACTGCCCAGCAACATCAGACCGGGTGCGTGCCAGATGACTTCAGCCCAGACGTCTGCCCGGGTCGGGTCTTCAAGGTGAGCGCCGAACGCCGGCGGCGGCACATTGTCCGGCGCCCACCAACTGATGCGCACGCGATCGTTGGGCAATTCCTCGATGTCGGCGCGCGTGCGTGACAAGGCTCCGCCACCGAGCGTGTCCGGGTGCAGGAAATCAACGTGGCTCAGGTCCATGATGTTGTCGGACAGCAGTTCGTAGTGCGCGCGCGTAGGCAGATACCCATGCCCCTTGGCGTGGGTTGGCGCCTGGTCGAGGAAAGAGAAATCAGGAATCAAGGTGCCGCTGGCCAGGTGACGATCGCCTGGCCAGACCCAGATAGCCCCGTGGCGCTCAACCACCGCGAAGCCGCTAACACAGGCGGCCTTGGGGATGTTTCCTTCGCCATGGGGATTGTGCGTACATTGGCCGCTGCCATCGAAACGCAAGCCGTGGTACGGGCACTGAACGCTGTCACCGACAATCTTTCCCATGTGCAGTGGGGCAAAACGGTGCGGGCAACGATCGGCGAGCGCTTGGATCCGTCCCTGGCTGTCGCGAAAGAAGACCATGGGTTGTTCGACGATGGTCCTGCCAAGCATCGACCCTGGCGCCAGCTCGTCCGCCCACCCGGCGATGTACCAGGTGTTGAGCAAATAACTCATGTTGTTCTCCTCTTGTTCTTGTTTTCTTGAGACGTGAGATCAGCGATCAAGCTCTGCGGCTGCCGCAGCGGGAAAAGCCGACCCGCTACCGCGCAACCGCATACAGGCCACGGCCACCACAAACTGAACGCCCGCAACGATTCCCAACGCGGCGGGCAAGGTGCCGCTCAACCCACCGGTAATCGCCAGCACCACCAGCGGGCTGGCAAACTCACCGGCGAAGAACATCGCCGTGAAGCCGCCGGCCGCGCGGCCGCGCTGCTGGAAGTCGACCTGGCTCATGATCCAGGTGAGCAGGGTCGGCATCATCAGGCCGATGCCCAGGCCGTTGATCAGGACGGCGATCACCACCAGTGCGTGACTGTCGGCTATCGCCAGCAGCCCGCCACCCATCCCGGCCGCGACGAAGGCCAGGAGCATCTGCCGGTGCGCCGGCACACCACTGAACAGACGAAAACTCAGGGCGCCGACCAATACGCCGAACTGATTGGCGCCCATGGTCAAGCCGATCTGCTGGGACCCTTCGACGTGCAACAGGTTGAGCAGATAACCGACTTGTACCGGCACGATGAACAGGCTCAAGCCCGCCAGGAAAGCCAAGCCATACAACGGTGCCAAGGTGCGCCAGGGAAATGCCCTGCTCATCGGTTTTTTCTGAATGGCCGCATGCCCACGCGGCTCCCAGAGCAACCAGGCCATCAGCGGCAGGCACACCAGACCCAGTCCATACAGGGCAAACGGAGTGCGCCAGCCGTGCTCGCCGAGCACGCCACCGACGGCAATGAAAATCGCCGCCGACAACGACGTCGCGACCATTTGCAGGGCAAACATCCGTTCACGCCGCGCACCGCTGTAGTAGTCGCCCATCATCGTGGTGCAGCAGGTCATGATCGCTGCCTCGGCCAGGCCGATGCCGGCGCGGCTGACTACGATCGCCTGCAACGAATCCAGCCAGAGCGGCAGCACGCCACAGATGGTGTAGAGGCACATCGCACCGATCAGCAACGGTTTGCGCCCGAGTCGGTCGGCGATGATTCCGGCGAAGGGTGCGAACAGGGCAATCATCAGCGCCGGTAGCGTCAGGGCGATGGGAACCAGCACCGCGACGCCCGGGGTGTCGGCGAAGTGTTGCTGCATACGTGGCAGGACGGGGGCCAGCAGCACGGCCCCCAGGACCGGCAAGCAACTGCCGAGCAACAGCAACAAGGACTGCGGCAACCGCGCCTGGCGTTCAACGTTCATCGCGCACCTCCGCAGGTTGCGCCGCGCAAAATGCCATACCGAAGGCGCTCAGGCCGGCGATGAGGTCGAACCATAGAAACTGCTGGAACAGATGCACACGAGACATGGGAAAGTCCTTTCTTGTTGTTATGACGCGACGGGATGAGCGGCCACCGTTGGCGTCTGATCGTGCCCCGGAGCCAGGCGCAGCGAATGTTTCACGCAGGCCCCCTCTTCGATTAAGGCAGGCGTCAGCGCCAAGCTGGTCGGATGGCTGGGTTCGGCCTCGGCCGGTCCCGCGCTTACACGCTCGCTCGGCAACAGGAAGTGCGCCAGGGCCGGCAACAGGACCAGCGCACCAACCATGTTCCAGACGAACATGAAGGCCAGCAGCACGCCCATGTCGGCCTGGAACTTGATCGGCGAAAACATCCATGTGGCCACGCCGATCGCCAGGGTCACACCGGTCAGCATCACCACCTTGCCGGTGGAAAGCAGCGCCCGGTAATACGACTCCGACAGGCTGGTGCCCTGGCGCATATGGCCGAGCAGGATGCTCATCACATACAGCGCGTAGTCGACGCCGATGCCCACGCCCAGGGCGATCACCGGCAGCGTCGCAACCTTGATGCCGATGTTCAGCCAGACCATCAGCGCCTCACAGAGGATCGACGTGAGCATCAGCGGAATCACCGCGCAAATCGTGGCGCGCCAGGAACGGAAGGTAATCAGGCACAACAGGATCACCGCGCCGTAGACCCAGAACAGCATTTCGCGGTTGGCCTGCTTGACGACAATGTTGGTCGCGGCCTCGATCCCGGCATTGCCAGCGGCCAGGAGGAACTGGACGTCGTTGGTATTGTTCGCCGCGGCGAATTGCTCGACGTGATCCACCAGGCGACTCAGGGTTTGCGCCTTATGGTCGGAGAGGTAGACGTACAGCGTCAGCAGGCTGCAGTCTTCGTTGTACAGCCCGCGCGGCGCCCCGGCGGTGACCATGTTGAGCATCGCCTGGTTGTTCTGCAGCTCGTACCACTTCGGGCTGCCTTCGCTCAGACCCACCAGCATGCGGCGGTTGAGCAGTGCCAGGGAATTGGTCGAATCCACCCCTGGCAAGGTACGCAACTGCCAGTCGAGGGCATCGACCTTGTTCAAGATGTCATAGCGCGAACAGGCGCTGGCGGGGGTCTTGATCATGACCGCGAACAGATCGCTGCTGGCGCCGTAATGCCGGGTCAGGAAGGCATCATCCTGGTTATAGCGCGAGTCGGCCCGCAGCTCGGGCGCGCCCGCATCCAGGTCACCTACTTGCAACTGCAGGCTGACCACAAAACCGAGCGTCGCCAGCGCCACGCTCAGGGCGATGCACAACGCTGCCCAGCGGCGCTGGGTGAACAGGTCGAGGAAACGCCAAAACCCGTGGCGATGCTGACCCGCTTGTTCAGCGTGCTCGCTTTTGAGGCTCAGTTGCGCCGCGCGGCCGCTGACCCCAACGTAGGAAAGCAAGATGGGAAGCAAGATCAAATTGGTGAAGATCAGCACGGCCACGCCAATACTGGCGATCATCGCCAGGTCCTGGATCACCTGGATCTTGATGATCATCAGCACCGCGAAGCCAACCGCATCACAGAGCAGCGCGGTGAGACCGGCAAGGAACAGGCGGCGGAAAGTAAAGCGTGCGGCGACCACCCGGTGCATGCCCCGCCCGATGTCCTGCATGATGCCGTTCATCTTCTGTGCGCCATGGCTCATGCCAATGGCAAACACCAGGAACGGCACCAGCACTGAGTAGGGATCCAGTTGATAATCCAGCAGCGGCAGCAAACCGAGCTGCCAGACCACCGCCACCAATGAGCAGAACACCACCAGCAAGGTGCTGCGAATGCAGCGGGTGTACCAATACAACACGACCGTGGTGATCAGGATCGCCACGGCGAAGAAGATCAGGATCTGCCGCAGGCCGGCGATGAGGTCGCCGACTTTCTTGGCGAAACCGGTGATGCGGATGTCGATGCTGTCGCTCTGGTATTGGCTGCGCAACGACTCCAGTTGCTGCGACAGCTGGGTGTAGTCCAGCGGTCGGCCGTCGGGGGTTCGCTGCAACAGCGGCACCTGGATGATGCTTGAGGCCTGATCGAACGCCACCAACTGGCCGATTTCGTTGGACAGCTGCACATTGCGCCGCAATGCCGCCAGGCTCGCGGCGCCGCCATCGTAATTGTCCGGAATGACTGGCCCACCCTCCAGGCCCGCTTCTGTCACCGCCACCCAGCGCGTGGCCGGCGTCCAGAGCGATTTCATGTACGCACGGTCGACACCGGGCAGCAGGTAGATCTTGTCGCTCAATGCTTGCAGGGTCTTGAGGTAAGCGCTGTCGTAGATATCGCCCTGCTTGTTGACCACCGCGATGCGCACCGAGTTACCCAGCCCACTCAGTTCCTTCTGGTGCTCAAGGTAGTTGGCGATATAGGGGTGATGGGTGGGAATCATTTTTTCGAAACTGGCATTGAGCTCAACACGGCTGGACTGCCAACCCAGTACCAGCGTGGTCGCCAGGCACAGCAGCAACACCCACAGGCGATGGTTGAACAGGGCTCGCTCGAGCACCGAACCGGAACGCGGATCAAAGTCTTCGAACGCATTCGCGGGGGACTGGGAAAAATTACCTGGGGACTTCATAACCTCACTCCGAAGCGGCAGCGGCTGGCTGCGCAAGACGCTGCAGCCCGGTGAAACCGGCAATGATCAAGCTGCCATCGGCGGCCTCGATCACACTTGAAACAGGCTTGCCCAAGGGTTCGCCCCATGGCAGCAGCGCCGTCCCGGTCTGCTCGCTGTTGCGAAACAGCGTGCCGCCCTGGTTGACCAGCAGCAGTTGGCCGTCGGCCAAACGGGTGGCGTCGTTGAAGGAGATGGGCATGGGCACCGACAGGCGCTGGAAACTTGCGCCAGCGTCTCGGGAAACAAAGGCATTACCCTTCAGACCGGCGACCACCAGCGCGCCATCCCCGCGATTCTGCAGGGTAAAAAAACTGCCTTCGTAGGGGCTATCCAACTGATTGAACGACACTGCGTCATCGTCCGAGCGTGCCAGGTAACCCTGCTCGCCAGCCAGGAACCAGCGGGTGCCCTGATGACTGATGGCGTACAAGTGCATCCCGTTCGGGTTGGCGATATGCCCCATCAGCGATTGCCAGGTGGCTCCGCCATCGGTGGTCTGCAGCGCCAAACCGTAGGCACCGACGATCAAACCGCGGTGCGCGTCGACGAATTCCAGCGCCAGGAAAGGTTTGTCTGGACCATCTGCGACCAGACGCTCGGCATTTTGTACCCGGACCAGGGCGGCATCCGGGTCGGCAGCGGTGGCCTGGTCAGCCTTGGCGGCGTCCAGTTCCAGCTGTGCCACGCGCGCACCGTCGAGCTGCAATGTCCAGTGCTCACCACCATCCAGGGTCGCCAACACCACGCCTGCGTGGCCGACCGCCCAACCTTTTTGCGCATCCACGAACCGTACCGCCGTCAGGCTGACCGAAACCGGTACCCAGGCCTGATGCCAGCTTTGCCCGTCGTCGTCGGAGAACAGCACCAGGCCGCGCTCGCCCACGGCCACCAGACGTGCGCCGGCACGCGCCAGGTCGATCAATACGCTGTTCTGCGCAGCCGGTACCCGCATGGCCGGGGTATTGAGCGGCACGCCCACCGCAGCCGACCCGGCCAGGCACTCGCTCGTGGCGAAGGGCAAATACAAGGCCAACAGCAACACGCTCGCCTGACTGATTCTGTTCATAACCTACCTCGGACAAACACTCGTATCCCAAGGGCAGACCGACAGGCCTGCCCTTCACTCTCGGCTCAGGTCTACCGCACGCCGCGCCCCGCCATGGCTGCTGGCGAGAACTCCGAGGCCTTGTAGCGATCGACCGCGCGATACTGGTCCGGCAACCCGGCATAGAGGTTCTGGATAAACCACGCACCGGAGGTCAGGTCGTAGAAACCGGAAGACAGTTGCACCAGGCCTGGCAGGTCGGGCAGCACGGAAGGCAGCGACCAGAGGGTCTTGGCCAGTTGGCCGCTGGCATCCCAACGGTCGCCGAGCAGGGCTTGCCAGGTGTCCTCGTCGAGGTAGTAGCGGCCCTTGGGCAACTGGTGGCGCTTGCCGGCGGCCACCGTGGACTCGACCACCCAGACGCGGTGCAACTCCCAGCGCACGTAATCGGGGTTCAGATGATGCTTGCCCAGCAGGTCCTGCGGTTGGGCAGCGTTCTGCACCTTGTTGGTGTTGTAGGGGACGTAGATCTCCTGCTTGCCTACCAATTTCCAGTCGAACCGGTCCGTACGCCCGCCCCACACGCTCAACTCATCGAAGGACATGACCCCGGCGGTAGACGGCGTCGGCGTGTCGCAGCAAGCGTTGGGCAACGTGCGCACCCGGCGCTGGCCGCTCAGGTAGACATGGGCCTGGGATTTGTCGCCGTTGATGTTTTCACGCCCGAGGATCTGCTCGCCGGCACGAATCGCCGGGCCGAGATTGACAAAGTGCACCTGCCAGTAGTCGCCCGAGTAGTTTTCAGGGCCGCCCTCCTGGAAGTAGTAGGGCATTTCCTGGGTCAACAGGCCGTCGCTGGTCATCACCTGGTTGCCGTCGGCCGTCATCAGATAGTGGCGGAAATGCCCCGCTACCGAGGTGCCGCGCCAGTTCAGCACATGGTTCCAGATGGCTTCGGTACCATTCTGTGGAATCGGGAACGGAATCCCGCCATAGGCACCGTCGGGAATCAGGCCGGCGCTGCTGTCGACCAGTTTGGCGCGGGTCGCATTCTTGAACGTGTTGTCATAGACCCACTGCGGCGCGGCAGCCGTACGCCGGGTCGGATAGACGTCAATGCGATAGGTGTCCGGGAAACGCTTGAACAGTTCCTTGGTGCCGTCGCTGAGCTTGTCGGCGTACTTGGCCAGGTTCTGGGCAGTGATGCTGTACAAGGGTTTGTCCGCGGCAAACGGATCGCTGCGTTTGCCGCCCGGGACGTAGCCTGGATCAACCTTGGTGTAGCCACCGTCCCAGGCCGGAATGCTGCCATCGGCATTGCCGGCTTTCTCGGCACCGAAGGGCGTCAGGGTCTTGCCCAGCTCGGCCGCTTGTTCGGCGCTGGCGGCCAGGGCCATCGGCGCGGCGGCGGCCAGCAGGGTTAAGCACAAGGCCTTTAGAGTGAACTGAATGGTCATGCGCAAATCCTCTTAGAACGTGGTCTTGACGGAGAAAGCCAGGTAGTCCCGGTCCTTCAACGACTGCTTGTAATTGAATTGGTTGGCGGCGTTGAGGCTGGTGTCCTCGGGACCGTAGAAATGGGTGTAGGTCAGCCCCACGGTCACCTGGTCCAGGTAGGTGGCGGAGACGCCGATGTTCATGTCCCCTCCTCTATCGGGGCCGAACCCGCTGATCACCGCCGACTTGCCCATGGGGAAGTAGCTGATGCCCACCGGCACGCTGATGTCGACGCCAGGGAAAAACTGGCGATAGGTGGGCGTGTACACCAGCTTCAAGCCCAGGCCGTCATCGGTGGCGTTAGGGTCCAGGGCGGCGCGATTCCTGGTCACGGCCAGCAGGCGGTTCCAGGCGATCTCACCTACCAGGCTGGCTTCATTGGCGACGAAGGAAGGGCCCAGCGATGCCAGGACGTTGAGGTTGATGTGAGCCGTACGGCCAACGGCGTACAGGGCGTCGTCATTGTTGTCCGCGTCGACGCCCGGCAGGACGGTCTGGGCGTTGGACACCAGCGGCATGTTCCAGCGCATCGATGCTTCGCCGGCAAAGCTGTACTCGTCCACGGAAGTGGCGAAACTGGCGCCCAGGACACGGATGTCTTCCGGGTAGACCCAGGAATATTCGCCGACTTGCCCGGTACTGAAGTTCGGCCCGGTGGCATTCGGTTTCAAATACAACGAGGGCGTCTTCTCGTGATACTGCAGCGCGTACAGCCCGTAATCCGTCGTCCCGGTGTTGTACTTGAGCTGCAGGCCGCCTTGGCCGGAACTCCTGGCTTTCTTGTCCTTGCCATGGAAAAACGCGGCCGGGCTGTTGGCATTACCGCCCAGGAAATCCGGGAACGGCCCGCCGGTGATCAGCCGTTCATTGCCATCGCCGATGGTATCGCTGGTGGAGAAATAGCTACCGGCGCCCGGCAAGCGGGTGGCCTCCCATTCCAATTGATAGAAGGCGCCCAACGACACATCGTCGGTCAGTTGGTAGGCGGTCGAGAGCTGGTTGACCGGTCGGGTGATTTCCTTGAACTGAGTGTTGGGCACTGATTGCGCCTTGACCACATCCACCGGCGCCATGGCCCCGGCAATGCCGTTGCCGCCGAAGAACAGACTCTCGCCCCAGATCAGGCCGTGGCGCCCGGCACGAACCGACAACGTACGGTCGGCCAGCTCACCATTCCAGTAGACGAAGGCGTCCAGCAGTTCACCGTCACCCCCGTGCAGTTGACGGGTATCGCTGGTGAACTCGTCGAAGCCCACCGAACGCTGGTTGGCACTGGCCGCGTCGTTATTGTCGTTGCGGTCCTGGTAGACGGTGTCGTACCAAGCGGCACCGCTCACACGGGCACCGAAGTTGTGAAAGCCGATGTCCAGTTCGGAAAGAATATCCAGGCGATTGGAGATCAGCCCCTTGCCGAAGTTGTGATCGCCGTCATTCTGGTTCAACGCCGTCTGCCCCTCGCTGAGTTTGCTGCTGGGGGCCTTCAGGCGCCAGGCCGCGCTGTACTTCAGCGTGTTGTCCCAGCGCAAGCTGAGATCGGGATTGCCGGTATCGATCTGAAACGCCTGGGCAGCCGAAGCGCCAAGCCCCAGGCTGGCCGCAAGGGTCAGGGTGAAGGGGACGCGCCGCGACGCAGCGAACTTGCGAGTAGCCATCGAAGTAACCCTCTTTATTGTTGTTGTATGTCAGCTCTTCTGGTGAAACGGCGCCCGCAGTAGAACCGGGCCAAGCCTGCACAGGCATGAAGCATCCATGGGGGAGCGAATTCGGTTTTGCCGGCGCCTCAGATAGGCGCTGCCGTGACCTCGAGCATCCGCCTGACCAGGCCGATCCGGTCGAAGCTGCTGTCGTGGGCCATTTCCTTGTCACCGACCAGCACCGAGCTGTCACTGATGAATTTGCAGCGCTCATAACGGCGCGCCATGAAGCGTTGGAGCTGCTGTTCTACCCTACCGCCGCCGACCAACTCTTCGCCAAGCACGACGGCATCTTCAATGGCCATGCCGGCCCCTTGGCCCAGGTGCGGCGTCGTGGCATGCACCGCATCGCCAATCAGCACGACACGGCCGCGGTACCAGGGCTCGCGGACGAACACCACCTCCAGCGGCTTGTAGACCACCCGGCCGCTGTCGGTTATTTGCTCGCGCAGCTCGCCGATCAGCCCGCTGAAACCACTCAGGCGCTGGCGCATCTGGGCCGCCAGCGTGGCAGGCTCTAGCCTTGGATTGGCGGGCTCGTGGGAGGTCATGAACAGGTACATCTGATCCTGCCCCAGCGGCACCAGTCCGGCATTGCCGGCGGGCCCCTGGAAGGTAGCCAGATGATCGATCCCGGCGGCGCGTGGAAAGGTATAGCGCCACACCGCTTGGCCGGTGAAGCGCGGCAGGTACTGCTCGCCGAACAGCAGACCGCGCAGGTGGGAATACAGGCCATCGGCGCCGACGACCAGGTCGTAGCGACCGCGACTGGCATCGGTGAACAGCACACCAACGCCCTCGCCTACCTGCTCCAGCGACTCGACACTCAAGCCCAGACGGACCGAGACGCCAAGGGCAGCAACGGTTTCGCTGAGGACTTGATGCAGGGCCAGGCGCGAGATGCCGACGTTGGCTGGGTAGTCGGGGCCGGCCAGGCGCTGACCAGGGATCCGCGCCAGCTGCTCACCGGCGGTGGTATTGATGGTCACATCCTCGAACGCGTAGGCAGCATCCAGGTAGCCGTCCAACACATCCAACTTGGCCATCTCACGGACGACGTTGCTCTGCTGGATGATGCCAACGCCGTAGACGGTCCACTGCGTCTTGAGCTCGACAAGATCGACGACAATGCCTTTGCGACGCAAAGCGATTGCCGCACATAGACCAGCGATACCACCACCGACGATAAGCACCTTTTTCACTGCGTTCATGCTCGTCTCACTCTTATTCTTGTTATTCACGCAAGCGTTCTGCCGGAGCGATCCCAGGCTTAAGAACTCGCTGTGTTTGCACGCATTCGGTACCGCTTTGTGCCCCACTTTCTCGGCAAAGCAGGCGTTTGACTAATCGCATGTAGGGATACGATGTATCAGCTACCGCGATACCTTAATTAAGGTCCACACGCCTCCAACTGACCCGCTTCGAGCACCAGCCAATCGGCTTCTGCATGCCATTGCAGCGCACTCAGGCTTTCCCCCAGGCACGGGCCGTACACGCACAGCCCCGTGTCAGGCAGGAACCGTGCACCATGCGCATAACAGACAATCTGGCGGCCATCGACGCTGAGAAAACGGTCCTTGCGATACTCCAGGCGCACCGCCAAGTGTGGGCAACTGTTGCGATAGACGCGCACCTCTGCGTCATGGCGCAGGGCAAACACGCTGTCCTTGCCCGTACCCAGAGGATCGAACCCGCGGGCCTGCCCTTCGACCAATTCATCCAATCGACAGAGAACAATCGCGTCGTGGCTCATGGACGAAATACGCATTCAGGCCTGCTTGGGCGGCGGGCCGCTCGGGAACCACTTTTCCCGGGAAGTGAACAGGAACAATTGCGAGTTGTCCGCCGACAACGGCGCCTGGCGCGCTTGCCAGGCGTCATCGTGCTTGTCCATGTCGGCGTCGTATTCAATGTGGCAACCCAACGGGCTATTGAAGTACCAGAACCAGTTGGAACCGAAGAGATGACGGCCCGGCCCCCAGAAGCTGGTCCAGCCTTGCTCTTCGAAGCGACGTCCGGCCAGCAGTACTTCCGTGCCGCTGCCCATGTGAAAGGTGAAGTGCTCGCAACCCTTCATGTGTGGCGGCGTCTGGATCATGAACAGGCAATGATGGTCATCGGAACCGGCCGGACGCATGAACGGGCCGGCGCCGACAAAGGTGTCGGTGGTCACGAAGCCCAAGCGCTTGTAAAAAACTTCGGCCTTGGCTGCGTCCGGCACGAAATACACTACGTGGGACAGGGTCCGCGGCAAGGCCTGCATGTCGGGATTGATGCCAGGTTGGTTGACCGGGCGTTGAGGCGCATGACCCGGCGCATTGGTCAGGTCGGCTGGCGCGCTGTACGCACGCCGCACACTGATCTGGAAACCAATGGCAAAGCCCATATCGTCCACGCTGTGCACGGAGCCATCGGCACCGCGGGCCACCGGGCGGTCGCGCCCCAGTTCATCGGCGATGGCCTCAAGGTCAGCCATGCTGGCCACGCCATAGACGGTTTCACGAATCGAGGGCGCAGGCCCGATGGCCGCCGGCAGACTGGCATCGTCTGCCCGACGGATAATCACGGCGGTGCCGTCGAGGGCTTCAAAACGACCGCCCTCGCTGTCGACATCGACAGGCAGCAGGCCGTAGTCACGCAGGCAATGAGTACAGGCTTGAATGTCGTCGACGCCAAAAATAAGGGCGTCAAGGCCAATGATGTTCATTGAGTTACCACTCCATTGTAATTATTCAGCGCAGGCCAGCACCCGGCTTACGGGAGCAGTGCCAGGCGGTACGCTGCCGAGGCGGGTCTTGGAGTCGATAAAGCGTCACGGCCAACCGACTGTGAGCTGATAGTGAAGGGGTAGAAACTCACTGACTAATCGCTTGTCAGGATGCGACCTATCGGCAAACGCGATACCTGGCTGCGCAGCACAAGCGCTCTGGAAAATTGAACAGGCATCGCACGATTCGCCCACTCACGGCACTTGACGCCGCGATAGGAAGGTCGGAAGGTATTTACAAAATAAATACAAAAATCGAGACCGCCATGCGTTTTAACCACTTGGATCTCAACCTCCTGGTGGCGCTGGATGTGTTGCTGGAAGAGCAGAACATCACCCGCGCCGCCGAACGCCTGCACATGACCCAATCCGCCACCAGCGGCGTACTGGGCAGGCTGCGCCTCTACTTCGAAGATGAGCTGCTGGCGCAGGTAGGACGCAAGATGCAGCCCACGCCTTATGCCCGCGAACTGGCGGCGCCGGTGCGCCAGGTGCTGCTGACGATCCAGTCCTCGATCACCGCCAAACCGGTGTTCGACCCCGCCACCAGCAAACGCCATTTTCGCTTGATCACTTCGGACTATCTGATCAGCGTCCTGTTTGCCCGGGTGATCCAGAAAATCTCCTTGGAAGCCCCGCACATCACCTTCGAGCTGCTGGGTCCCGGCGACACGTCCACCGAGATGCTGATGCGCGGTGAAGCCGACATGATGATCGTGCCTGAGCGCTACCTCATCGATGGCCACCCATCGCAGCTTCTGTTCGAAGAAGAGCACGTTTGCGTCGTGTGGGACGGCAACACACTAGTGGGCGACAGCATCAGCCTCGATCAGTACATCGAGATGGGCCACGTCTCGGTGATTTTTGGCCGCAACCGGCAACTGAGCGTCGAAGAATGGCTGATGAGCCAGTATGGTTTCACCCGTCGCATGGAAGTGGTGACCCATGACTTCAACACTCTGCCGCAGTTGATCGTCGGTACCCAACGCGTCGCCACCATGCTCCAGCGCATGGCCAGGCTCTACGCCAACTACCTGCCGCTGCGCATCGTGCAGCCACCGGTGAAAATCCCGGTGATGCGTGAGTTCATGCTCTGGCATCGGACCATGGAGGGGGATCCGATGCACCGCTGGCTGCGGGCGAAAATCAGCCAGATCATCAACGAACTGGAGCAGTAGTAGCGGTCATTATTCGCAGGCGGATCAGGTTCGAAAGTGCCCGACGGCCGCTTTGAGCTCGCCGCCAACCCGTTGCAAGTCGGCCGTCGAGCCTTGCAGTTGCAGGCTTTCCCTGGCACTGCCCTCGGCCACTTCGCGCACCCGCGCCATACTCTGGCTGACTTGCTCGGCCACCACGCTCTGCTGTTCGGCGGCCGCGGCGATCTGTTGGTTCATCTGCTCGATGCTGGACACCGCCCGGGTGATCCGCGCCAGCGCCTGGGAGGCTTGCGCCGCAAGCACCACCGTTTCATCGCTCAGCACATGGCTGCCTTGCAAACGCTCGGCGGCGTGTTGGGTTACAGCGCTCAGACGAACGATCAACCCTTCGATTTCCGTGGTTGATCGCTGGGTACGCCGTGCCAGGCCACGCACCTCATCGGCGACCACGGCGAAGCCACGTCCCTGCTCGCCCGCCCGCGCGGCCTCGATGGCGGCATTGAGCGCCAGCAGGTTGGTCTGCTCGGCCACCGCCTTGATCACATCGAGCACACCTCCAATCGCCGCGCTCTCCACCAATAGCGACCGCATGGCTTCAGCGCAACCGCCCATTTCCACAACCAAATGGTCAATCTTGTCACTCGCCTGACGCACCAACTCATCGCCCTCACGCGCCTGTTGGTCGGCATGCGCCACCGCTTCGCTGGCTTGACCCGCGTTGCGCGCGACTTCCTGCGCTGTGGCGGCCATCTGTTGCATGGCGGTGGCGGCCAGCTCGGTTTCCTGGCGTTGGTGTTCGACACCACGGCTGTTACTCAGGGTCACTTCGGCCAGGCTGCCGGCCATGCCGTTGAGCGAGCCGACACCGCGGTCGATGCGTCCGACCAAACCGCGCAGGCTGCCCAGCATGTTGCCCACGGTGCCCAACAGTTGACCCAACTCATCACGACGACCACTGCCTGCCGGCGGATCACTCAGGTCCCCCGCCGCCACGCGTTGGACCAACTGCACAGCCTGGCGCAACGGCTGCACAATCAAGTGACGGATCAGCAGACTAGCGCCAATGCCCAAGGCGAGCGCCAGAACGGTGATCAAACCCAATTGGCGATCGGCATCGCGATTATCGTCCAGGACCGCCTGCCTTTGCTGCTCATCGGCCTGGGCCAGCAGCTGGCTGACCTGCTCGGTTTGCGCACTCATCGCCGCACTGCTTTGCGCACTTTGCTCACGGCTGTCGACGAACTCGAGGAAGGCTTTGCGGTAGTCGCCCAAGGCAGTGTTCGCCTCCTGCAGCGACGCACCTTGCTGCTCGTCAAGATCGAGCGCCTGCATGGCGGCCAGTAGGTCACTCATGCTCATTTCCCAGTCGCTGCGGTAACGCTCCTCGCCATCGAGCGAGTAGTACAGCTCGCTGTCACGCAGCTTGGCGAGCTTGTCCCGCAACGCCGTCGTCTTCTCAAGCAAAACCATCTGATCGCTGCTCGGCGGCGTCCCCTGCCCTAACCGAGCATTAAGCGCATCCAGTTGGTCGAGAAACAGCAGGGTAAAACTGTCGCCAGCCGTCTGCGCCCGTGCCTGCATGCGCAGTCGCGTTTCGCGAGCCCGACGCAACGAATCGGCATAGCCGAGGAACTGCTCCAGATAAACGCTGACGGCCGTGCGAACGGTGGCGTGCGTTGCGCTGTTGGTCGGGTGATCATCGAGTTGCTGATTCAGTTTTCCAACCGTCTCGCGGACTTGCTCCAGGCGCTGCGGGGCCAGATCCAAAGCGAACGCTTTCTCGTCGATACGCGCACGCAGGATTAGGGCCTGGATCGATGATTCCTGGCGCGATTGCTCCCCACGTTGCTGCAGCACACCCAGGGAACGAAAAGCCGTGAGCGCTACTCCCAAAGTAACCAGCAGCACCAAGCCAAAGCCCAGCAATAGCTTGGCCCCCACCGACAGATTTCCGAGAACGCGATTCAATATGAGCATGTCCAGTCCCTCGCACGGTCGTGGAAAAACAGCCTGCCCTTGGCGCACAGGCTGATCGCTGTGCCGGATCTGGACTCACTCATCTGCCGATACCTTATTCTTGTTGTTGTGTGTCCCCAAACGCCAACCGACGGCGCGGTTCAGCGCCAACTCTAGTGAGTCGGACCTCAACGACACCAATCACATCCTGCGTTATGAGCCATCGCAAAGCACGATGGCAGGTATCCGGATTTGCAGCTTGAGCGGTGCGTAGCCCCCCCTTGGACCAACGGTGCACGCGGCTCTATCTCCGTTGGCAATACCTCCCATCCCGACTCGCGATTGGCCAAACAAGGGGCCTGCCCTTAGCCTGCTTCGAACCGTCAGGTCTGGCGATCCCCGCTCCGGCCCTGGCCGCCCGCCTTTGCTTGCACAAGGACAATAACAATCATGTTTCGCTACTTCCCGACCAACTACGTGTGGAATCTATCCGTCGACCTGGCCATTGAAATGGGCGCCCGCATCGGCGAAATCGAAGAAATGTGCGCGCCGCTGCAAGAAGCCGCCAAGCAACCGGACGCCGCCGGCAGCAAGGCTTTTCGTGAGACCTGGGCGAACATGGCCGACAAACTGTGCGGCCTGGCGGAAGAAGACGAAGGCAAGGGTCGACTGTTGTCTGCCGGTGAAAAATACAACCGCGCCGCGACCTATTACCTGAGCTGCGAACGCCTGCAGGCCCATGGAGCCCCTGGCCGGACGGAGCTGTACCAGCGCTTTCTGCACACATTCCAACGCGGTATCGAACTGGCACGAGAGAACTGCGAGCGCGTGGAAATCCCTTACGAAGGCAAACACCTTTCCGGTCTGCTGGTCCGTGCCGAAGGTGTCAGCGGCCCAGCGCCGATCCTGGTTCAGGTCAATGGTCTGGATTCCACCAAAGAAATGAAATACCGCGTCGGCCTGCCCGCCTGGCTGGCCAAACGTGGCGTTTCTTCTTTAATCATCGACCAACCCGGCACCGGCGAAGCATTGCGCTTGCACAACCTGACCGCGCGCTTCGACAGCGAACATTGGGCCAGCCGCGTGGTGGATTGGCTGGAAACCCGCGACGATGTCGACGCCAAACACATTGGCCTGGAAGGCGTGTCGCTTGGCGGCTACTACTGTCCGCGCGCGGTAGCCTTCGAGCCGCGCTTCGCGTGCGGTGTCGTGTGGGGTGCCAACCATGACTGGCGCGATGTGCAGAAGCGTCGCATGGAAAAGGAAGGCAGTTTCCCGGTACCGCATTACTGGTCGCATGTGTCTTGGGTCTGGGGTGCCAAGGACACCGACGAATTCATGGCCATCGCCGAAAATGTGCATCTGGATGGCATCCTCGACCGCATCAAGGTCCCCTTCCTGGTCACCCACGGCGAAAAGGATTCGCAGATTCCCTTGAAGTGGGCCCACCGCACTTACGAACAGTTGGTCAACAGCCCAAAACGCGAACTGAAAGTCTTCACCGATCGCGAGGGTGGCGTACAGCACTCGAGCTTCGATAACAGTATCAATGCCGGCCAGTACATCGCCGACTGGGTGGCTGAGGTACTTGGCGGGCGTACTGCATAACGGGCGTGAAGTTGGAGATATTGGCGATTGGGCTCGCTCCCGCAGTTTATGCGCCAGGCCTGTGGGAGCGAGCATGCTCGCGACAAAACTTTAGGGCTGTTGCCCAAAAATCCGGATCAGAAGTAATACCCAATATTCATGTACAGCTGGTTTTCCCACCGATCACTACCCCCTGCCCCCAGACTTTGCGTGAGGCTGCTGCCACCGATCACGGGATCATTCTTGCCGTACAACCATTCCGTGGCGATCCACAGTTTGCTGAGGGAGAACGAGGTTCCGAAAATCATCCGTTGCGAGGTCTTGAAATCGTCTGCGGATTTATCGAAGGCGCTGTAGTTGGCGTACAGTTGTACACCGCTGATCTGATCGAACAGGTACTTGCCGCCAACGTCGTAGCTCACATCCGCCACGTACAAGTTGCCGCGACTGGCGACGTTGTAAGTGGCGTCGTAACCGCCGAAAGTCACCAGTTCATCAGTGCCGGGGTTGCGCGGGGACATCTGCTGTCGCGCAGCTTGCAGTTGCACGCCCCATGGTCCGTTTTTACCGATGTAGTGCACCGCCACGGCATTGCGCCGGCCGTCGTTGTTGGTGTCGCGGTTCTCCAGGGATGAGGTAAGGCCAGAAACCCCGACTTCGGACTTCCACGGCCCCAGCTCCAGCGCCTTGGCCACCCGCAGCACCACGGTGTCGCGTTCCTGGTTGTTGCTGCCGTCGATGACATAGCTGTCCGCTTCAGACACGACACTGGAATAGGTTTCACCCTTACTCGTACCTTTGCCCTGCGAGGCCGGGCGAAGGTAGTACCCAGCCTGGATGTTCCAGTCACCGCTTTGCTGGATGTACTTGGCGCCCAGTTCTTCCACGTCTTCCAGCCCCACGACGTTGCCCAGGGTTTGATAAAACGTGCTGCCGAAGTACGGCTGCAAACCGAACGGTACTTGGTTCAGGCCAACCTGGATTTGCTGGTCAGGGTTGAACTTGTAGCCGATCCAGGCGAACTCGGCGAACTGGACGTCACCGACGTTTTCAGTGTACTGGTAAGGGTAGGCTCGGCCGTAGAAACGGTACTTGGCCTGGCCGATCCAAGTGTCGGAGTTGTACTTGGCGGAGAGGATCACGGTATCGAAGTTGAACTTCTGGATGTCGCGATCCGGGTCATAGTCCCAACGCGCCCGGACGGCGCCGCCAAGATTGAGATTGTCAGTAACCTGTATTGCCATCGCAGGCGTGGAGAGCGCGTACGACAGCGCCAGCGGGATCAGTGAGCGCAAGGCCCGGGTGGTGTTCAAGTTCATGGTCGCTCCGTCTTTAAGTTTTATTTTTGGCAACAACCATCCCGGCCACGGCAAAGCGCGGTCTGGATGAAATAGGTACGGCCCGCCGAGACTGAGGTTGGAACAGCGTCCAGGTGCTAGCGGGCTAAACGGTGTTTGAGAAGCCGCGGTCGTTCAAACTTCTGCGTCAGTGGCGTTGAAGTTCTTCAACCACAGCGGCACAAGCGCGGAAGGTGTCCAACGTCCACGCTGGGTTGATAAAGTCCGGCCAACTGGAAAGTTTTACGATCGCCACTTCAGCAGCTGGGTCCCAAAAGATACTTTGCCCAAATACTCCGCGCGCCGAGTAGGTGCCCTGTTCACTGTCCAATACCCAGCACTGATTGCTGTAAGCCGCGGTCGGATAGTGCTTGGTGTAATAGCCATAGAGGACTTCAAAGGCAGGGGTGGAACCACGTCCGCATGCACGCACAAACGTCTCTGGGACAATCTGCTGGCTGTTGAAATGTCCACCCTGCAAATACATCTGGGCAAAACGCCCGAGATCACGCAGCGTGGCGCTCATCCCGCCATCGGCCAATGCAGTGCCAACGCAATCGAGAGTGATATTAGCGTCTTGTTCTGCCCCTAGTCTTGACCAGATCTCCCGACTCAACAAAACGGGGAGCCGCTCGCCGCAGGCCCGCTCACAGACCCAGGCCAACATGTCGGTATCCACCGAGCGATACTCGAAGAACTGACCATGCTCACGGTCTTTACTCAGCGATTTCAATAAACCGTAAATGCTGTCAGGAGAGTCTCGCTCTCCCCGTTCACGCCAACCCGAGGCGATATCCAACTGGATGAATTCAGCATCCGGATCGGTGTAATCCTCCCTGAATCTGACGCCCGTGCGCATATCCAGCAGATCCTGTACCCGGGCGTCGCCGTAGCCGCTTGCTGACAGCTCGGGCACATAGTGGCTGACATGCGCTTGGGGATCGATTCTGCCCTGACCTATCAACCGACCGACCAGGCTGCCGATGACGGTCTTGGAGACCGATTGCAGCAGATGCAACGTGTGCGGCTGCATGCCGTTGAAATACTGCTCGGACACCACCTTGCCTTGATGAAGTACCAGAAAACCATCGGTGTAGCTATCGGTCAGGAAGGTCGCCAGATCGGTTTGCCCGCCGTCGACCCGCTGGAAACATACATCGTCCAATGAGCGCTCGTTGCGCTTGAATTCGCTGACTGGCCCGGCACCGCGATGAATAGCGGCCACTGGAAACAGCTGGCTCATGTGCTGGAACGACCAGCGGTTATAGGGCGGGCTGTCCCAGTTGTGCAGGCCAATCTGCTTCTCCCGGGACGGCGGATAGCCCTGCATCAGCCTTAAATCCTGGTGGCCAATGCCTGGAGCGGTCATGTCGTTTTTATTGTACATAGGGGTTCAGCTCTCATCGTTCAGAGGGTGGTGGCAAGAAAAGCGGTGGCCTTGGTCCTGGGTCTCGGTTGGCACCTCTCGGCGACAACGATCGCTGGCCCTCGGGCAACGGGGCGCGAAATGGCACCCGGTAGGCCTGTTCAAGGGGCTGGGGATCTCGCCACTGAGGATTTGCAATTGATCACGGCGTTCAGGGTCGATGGAGGGCACTGAATTAAGCAATGCCCGGGTGTAGGGATGACGCGGTCGACCGAACACCTGCTCCACAGGCCCGGCCTCGACGATGCGCCCCAAGTACATCACCAGCACCTGCTGCGCCAGGTACTCGACCGTCGCAAGGTCGTGGCTGATGAACAGATAACTCAGGCCATTGTCGGTCTGCAGCGTCTTGAGCAATTGCAGCACTTGGGCCTGGACCGATACATCGAGCGCCGCCGTAGGCTCATCGAGGATCAGCAGTTTTGATTCCAGCGCCAGGGCCCGGGCGATAGCGATACGCTGCAACTGGCCACCGGAGAATTCATGGGGATAGCGCTCCATGTGCTCCTCACCCATCCCCACATTTCCCAACAGCGAAAGAATGCGCGCGTGCAAGGCGCTGCCGCGCAAACCAAAGGCAACCTTCAGCGGCTCGGCAACAATCGCCTTGATGGTCATTTTCGGATTCAGCGAGGCGTAGGGATTCTGGAACACCATGCTCAAGCTCCTGCCTCGCGCCCTGGCATCAGTGGGCAGCGGCCGACCTTCGACCAGAATTTGCCCACTGTCGGCTGGCAGCAGACCGAGTAAAGTCGCGGCAACCGTACTTTTGCCACAACCGGACTCCCCCACCAGCGCGACCGTCTCACCGGCCTGCACCTCCAGGCTGATATGGTCGATGGCGGTCACCAGACCGTCGCGGCTAGCGTAGGTCTTTTGCAACTGAGTGACGCTCAGCAATGGCTGTTTGTTGTTATTCATAGCCGTTTACCTTTCAAAAGAAGCCTCACACCTTGACCAACGTGTTGTGGCAAGCCGCCCAGTGTTCCTCGCCGATCTCCACCCTCGGCGCAGCCTGGACGCATCGCCCGGTGGCGCGTTCACAACGCGGGTTGAAGGCACAGCCAGGCGGGGGAGCCGCCATGTTCGGCACCTGCCCAGGGATGAAGCCCAAGGGCTGAGACCCCTGCCCCAACTTTGGCACGGTGCCCATCAATTTCAGGGTGTAAGGGTGCGCAGGTCGCTTGAATACTTCGCCCACCGGACCGCTCTCCACCACTTCGCCGGCATACATCACCGCTACTCGATCACAGAGCGAAGCCACCACCCCAAGGTTGTGCGTGATAAACAGAATCGCCAGGTCCTGCTCCCGCGCCAGCTTGCGCAGCAGGGCGATGATTTGAGCCTGCACGGTGACGTCCAGCGCCGTGGTCGGCTCATCGGCGATCAGCAGTTTCGGCCGGCAGGCCAGCGCCATGGCAATCACCACTCGTTGCAACTGGCCGCCGGACATCTGGTGCGGATACTTGCCTAGCGCCAGATAAGGATCGGGCATGCTCACCGCCTCCAGCGAGCTCAGCGCCTCGGCGCGAATCTGGGCCTTGCTCAGTTGCCGATGGCAGCCGATGACATCGAACATCTGCCGGCCAACCGTGAAGAACGGGTTCAACGCCTTCATCGGATTCTGGAAGATCATCGCAGCGCCACCGCCGCGCAAATCCGCCAACTGCGATGCCGACGCACCGTTGACCTGCTGTCCGGCGACCTTGACACTGCCGCCCAGCCGAGCGGCGTCAGGCATCAATCCAAGGCAGGACATGGCCGTCATTGACTTGCCCGAGCCCGACTCCCCGACCAATCCAAGTATCTCGCCGCGCCTTACCTTGAGGTCGATGCCGCGTACGGCCTTTACGGTCTTGAACAAACCAGGGAAGGACACCGTCAGCCCTTCCACTTCCAGCACCAATTCTTGAGCTGCGTCGTTATTCGAAGCGGCGAGATGCTCGGGAGGAGACGGTTGCAAGGATTCGTTGATCATCAGCGCGTCCCCTTCTTTGGATCGAGCACATCGCGCAGCCCGTCACCCACCAGGTTGACGGCCAGTACCAGGACAAAAATCGCGACGCCGGGAAACAGCACCGTCCAGGGGTTTTCGAGCAATTGCGAGCGCGACGCCGCAGCCATCAGCCCCCATTCGACCATGGGCGGCTTGGCCCCCAGTCCGATAAAGCTCAGCGAGGCAGCGGCGAGAATGGTGTAGCCAAAGTCCATGGAGCCCTGCACGATCACGGGCGTGGTGGCATTGGGCAGGACATGACGAAGCAAGATACGGAAATGACTCACACCCATGGAACGAGCGGCATGGATATAGGTTTCTGAACGAACCCGAACTACCGCACCACGCATGATCCTCGCGTACCAAGGGAACCAGGAGATTGCGAGCGCTAACATGGCGTTGGCCAATCCCGATCCCAGCGCAGCGGTGATAGCAATTGGCAGCAGCAGCGGTGGAAAGGCCAGGAACACGTCCGAGACACGCATCAGTAGCGTATCAATTCGACCACCGAAGTAACCGGAAACAAGCCCAATCGGAATCCCGATCAGCATCGCGATCAGCGTCACGCTCACGCCGATGATCAGTGAGGTGCGTGCGCCATAAAGCACCCGTGAAAGAATGTCGCGACCAAACTCGTCGGTGCCCATCCAGTGCGCCCAGTTGGGTGCCATTAATTTTTGGGAAAAGACAATCTTGTTCGGTTCATAAGGCGCAAGCCAGGGTGCGAAGATGGCCGCCAGGATGATCAGCAGCAATAACAGCGCGCCAAATACAAACAACTTGTTATCGCAGGAAAAAGCCAGGGCCTTGATGCGCCATGAGGGGGCCCGCGAGGGCATGGACAGGGATACGTCTTGGATACTCATTGGACTCGCAACCTCGGATCAACAAGGTGATACAAGAGATCAACAATCAGGTTGATCGACAGATACGTCGTGGCCAGCACCAAGGTGGCCCCCATCACAGCGGGGAAATCATTCTGGGCAATCGAAAACACCACGAAACCGCCCAGGCCGGGCCAATCGAAAACGAACTCGACAACGACTGCACCGCCGAGCAGGTAACCGAAAGTCAGGCCCACCACTGTCAGGAGCGGAATCATTGTTGCCTTCAGGGCATAGGCGTAATGGATACGCCACTTGGGTACGCCGTAAGAAACGGCTGTACGGATGTACTCCTCGGAGAGCACCTCGACCATCATGTTGCGGGTGATCCGGGTGACAGTGGCCAAGGTCACGACGACCAGGGTGAGCACAGGGAGCGTCAGGTGTTTGATGGCACTCCACAGGGCTACGAAATTACCGGCCAGGAGCGTGTCGATCAGGTAAAAACCAGTCACACGCTCGAAGGGGCTATCGAGAAGAATCGAAGCATCGATACGTCCCTGCAGGGGGAGCCAGTTGAGCTTGCCGTAGAACAGCAACTGCAAGCCCATGGCCAGGATGAAAACGGGAAATGCCGTCCCGGCAATGGACCCCGCTCGTGCCACGTTGTCGACCACTGAATTCTGCCGCGCCGCCGAGATGACGCCGATCGGCACCCCGAGCAGCACCACCCAGAACATTGCCAGGAATGTCAGTTCAAACGTCGCGCCTACTCGCCTGATGACCTCCTCCGTCACCGGCCGCCCGGTGCGCAAACTGGTGCCAAAATCACCCTGGAGAAGATCGCCGATGTAATTGAAGTATTGGATCGGCAGAGGTTTATCCAACCCCAGTTTTTCCCGCGCGACGGCAATCTGCTCCGCCGTGGGGTGGTTACCCAACATCATCTCTACCGGGGATCCCGGAAGAGCTCGGCTCAGAACGAAGGTGATGGTCAACACGCCCAGAAGAATGAAGAACATCACTATCAATCGCTGGGCTATATACTTCGCCATTTAGACTACCTTTTGTGGCTAATAAACTTGGCCCTGACTTCTTACGCTCGGCACAAAGCCCTCAAAAGAAATTAGCGCTTGAGGAATAACCGGGCGAATCAACCGACTGTCGGTCTACAAGTCAAATCAGGCCTACACCTGCAACTTCGTCGCAAACAAATCGGCATTCAGCGATTCAAGTTGTAATAGAGAATTGCCTCGTAAGCCGGGTTGAGGCTCTTTTCCATACCCTTGATATTTTTGCGGGAAACACGTACCTGCTGCACGTCTGCGTACCAGATCGCAGGAGCGTCCCTGACCAGTAGCTGCTGGGCCTGCTGGTACTTTTCAGCGGACTGAGCCCGATCACTGCCTTCTAGCGCCACCGCCTCTTCGATCAACTGATCGAAGCTTGGGTTGCTGTAGTGAGACAGATTGAATAGCGTGGGTTTCTCTGAATGAAACTCACTGAATAGCCAGTCGCTGGGCGTCGGATACGTGGGCCACCAGGCCATGGATTGCAAGTTGGGGGCGGTGTCCAGCTTCTTGGCCTTATCCCAGATGACACCCCACTCGCCAGGGCGTAACTCCACTTCTACGCCAACCTGAGACGCCGTTGCCTGGAACAATTCAGCAGCATGCGCATAGACACCACTGATGTACTGCATCGAGACCTTCCAGTCTTGCTTAGGTACGCCGGAGGCTTCCAATAATTGTCGGGCTTTATCCAGATTGTAAGAAGCCATAGGCACGCTGGCATGCCCCCAGATACTGGTGGGTAAAGGCCCCTTGGACACACTGCCGTAGCCGTGCAAAATATCGTTGGTGACACCTTCATAGTCCCAGAGGTACTGCAGAGCCTGACGAAATGCCAAGTTATCCGTAGGGTATTTCTGGGTATTGATCAAGAACTGGAAGTTTTTCCACGAAGGCGCGGTGCTCACCTTGATGGACGGGTTCTCCCCCAACACCTTGAGCTGATCAAGAGGAATATCCCAGGCGACGCCGGCCTCGCCATTCTTGATCATCTGGGTACGGGTGGCGGCTTCGGACACGACCTTCACGATGACCCGATCAAATTGCCCTTCTTTCCAGCCGCCCCAGTAGCCATCAAAACGCTCGAGCACCACCTGCTGGCCCTGTTCGACCTGCCCAAGCTTATAGGGGCCGGTACCGATAGCGTTGGGAGCCATCATCCAGTCATGCCCTTTATCCACCGCTGCCGGGGCAATGATGTAAGCAGCATATTGGCCCGCCGCGATCAGGTTGGCTGGGGTGGGATTCTGGAACTTAAGCACTACCGTGTCGTCAGCGAGGACTTCAATGGAATCCAGCGCTTTCCATACATACGCAGCGCCTTGCTTTAGCGCTTTGACGTAGTCGATGGATTTTTTGACCGCCGCGGCGTTGAATGGCGAACCGTCATGAAATTTAACGCCGTGTCGCAGCTTGAAGGTCCAGGTCTTGCCGTTGTCGCTGCTTTCCCAGGACGTGGCGAGCCCAGGGGAGAATTCCTCGGCACTGCCGGGCGCGTTATAGACGAGAAGTGTCTCGTAGATATTGCCCAACACTCTCACCTCTTCTGAAAAGGCCGAGGCTGGGTCCCAATCCTTGAAAGAGGCTCGATCAGCGACAACCAAGGTATTGTTTGCCGCACATACCAAGCCACTGGTCAACGACGCAGAAACAGAGAGCGCCATCAACCCTGCCATCAAGGTTCTTTTGAAGTTCATCGGTGTTCCTCTTATTTTTATGATGGGCGCAGCGGGTCACTTGCACGAGCAGGCGTTAATCCAACTGAAATGAACGACGTGATTGGCCGTTCGTGAAATTGCCTGTTGAGCGGTGTGGCCCATTATTGATCTGCCACACCGCCAGCTCAATTTCGCGAGCGCTAAGAAAAAAACACCAGATGACGCTTGAAAGCGTCACCTAGCGTCTATTTTTAAAGCGGGGTTAGAACAATGGCGGAACGAGGTTGAACTCACCCTCGGAGGGGCGAATCAGCAGCCGCGCCCTCACCTCGCTGGGGATCTCAGGGGCATCAATCGGGAAGCAGCTGCAACTGGAAAGCGCGTTACGCAGGTCGATCGATTCACCGAGGTACTCAAACACAATCTGCGCACCAAAGGGACGTCGGAAATTGTCGCCCGACACGCCGAGCACCAAGCCATTGAGAAAGCGGAAGCGACTGCGGTAGGAGGGGTAAAGCGCCGACCAGATATAGCCCCGAGACGATAAGTATTCACGCTCGACGATGTAAATCAGATCGGATGAGGCAAAGCAGAACCCACGATATTTATTGATGCCGAAACTCTTCAGTTGGTCATCACCCAACCTCACTCGCTCGTAGGTTTTACTCAGGATCTTGTTGCCGGAACGGGTCAAGCGGGTAATCGACTTGATCACCTCCCCTGATCCGGAGGGCGACATCAAATAGACAAAATAGTAACCCTGGTACTTCGACAGTTCCTGGGCGGAGCTTGGGAAAAAATCGGCTGGTACGGCACTGTCCGGCTCTCGCACTGTGCGCTGTCTGTTGAGCAAAGTGCGGAACGATTCGTGCTCGGAGAATATTTCATCCTCATCCACCCCGAAAAAAGCGCATATCTTGCGAAGGGTGAAGAGCGAGGGTGTCGCCTGCGCGCCCAAATATTTATTGAATTGCTGACGATTGATATCGAGGGAGCGGCAGACCATCGCCACTGACTTGTAGTACCCGCAGAGAAGGCGCAAGTTTTGACTGAAGTCTTGCATCGACCGCGGTGAATTGGAACTCACCATTAAAAGTATTCCTAACGCCACAATGAACAACATGCTGGACTGATCGTCGCGTGGATCGCGTTCAGAAGCTTGGCAGCGCCACCCCGTGATCGACGTAAGCACCCAGCCCGACCATAGCGCCTGGGCGGGGGGTGTTCAACAGATACACGCCTACCAGCAGAAGGCCACTCATCTTCCTGCACCTCAGCGCCAGCCAGGAGCTTTACTACCTGGCGCACCACAGCCCAACAGCCTTCGACCAGATCGATTGCAGGTCTGACGCTGCGATGTACTCCAAAGCAGTTGCCGGTAGGACCTGCCCGCCTTCTATCGTCTTCCAATCACAAACTCATCTCAGGGGCTTGCACTGCTGGTATTATGGTATACCATCAGACGCACAAGCTTTTTCATTCCAACCGGAGCAGCTCATGAGTTTCGAAATCCGCAAGATCGTCAGCTATGTCGAAGAAACCTTTATCGAAGGCGGCAAGGCTACTGACAAGCCTGTGACCATGGTCGGGCTGGCCGTCGTGATGAAAAACCCTTGGCTGGGTCGCGGTTTCGTCGAAGATCTGAAGCCTGAAATCCGCGCCAACTGCTCCGACCTCGGAGCACTGATGGTCGAGCGCCTGGTGGGTATCATCGGTGGCGCCGAGAAGATCGAAGCCTACGGCAAGGCCGCTGTGGTCGGCGCCGACGGTGAAATCGAACACGCCTCCGCCGTCATCCACACCTTGCGCTTCGGCAACCATTACCGCGAAGCGGTCAAGGCCAAGAGCTACCTGAGCTTCACCAACAAGCGCGGCGGCCCTGGCACCTCGATCCAGATCCCGATGATGCATAAGGACGACGAAGGCCTACGCTCGCACTACATCACCCTGGAAATGCAGATTGAAGACGCCCCGCGCGCCGACGAAATCGTCGTGGTACTGGGCTGCGCCGATGGCGGTCGCCTGCACCCGCGCATCGGCAACCGTTACATCGACCTGGAAGAACTGGCTGCCGAAAACGCCCAGTAATCAAGATCGGTCAGAACAACAAAAAGGCATGCAGGAGCGCTCCATGATTCGGCTCACCGCTGAACTCACCCCGGCGGGCACCAGTTACCTGGCGACCGGCCAAGGCCAGCCCGTGGTTTTGATCCACGGCGTGGGCCTGAACAAAGAAATGTGGGGCGGCCAGGTCGTTGGCCTGGCCACGAAGTACCGTGTGATTGCCTACGACATGCTGGGCCATGGCGCCAGCCCACGCCCGGAAAGCGGCACGCCCTTGCTGGGCTATGCCGACCAGTTGCTGGAGTTGCTCGATCACTTGCAACTGCCCCAGGCAACGGTGATCGGCTTTTCCATGGGTGGGCTGGTGGCGCGGGCATTTGCCCTGCATTACCCGCAACGCCTGCAAGGGCTGGTGGTACTCAACAGCGTGTTCAACCGCAGCGCCGAACAGCGCGCCGGGGTCATCGCACGCACGGCGCAAGCGGCCGAGCATGGGCCGGACGCCAACGCCGAAGCCGCCCTGTCGCGTTGGTTCAGCCGTGAATATCAGGCGGCCAATCCGGCGCAGATCGCCGCGCTGCGCCAGACCCTGGCGGGGAACGATCCGCAGGGTTACCTGACCACTTATGAGTTGTTCGCCACTCAAGACATGTACCGCGCGGAAGATCTGGGGAGCATCCAGGTGCCGACACTGGTCGCCACCGGCGAGCTGGACCCCGGTTCGACACCGGAAATGGCCCAGCAACTGGCCGAGCGAGTTCCCGGTGCGACCGTCGCCGTGCTCGCCGAACAGCGGCATATGATGCCCGTGGAATCGCCGCGCCTGGTCAACCAGCTGTTGCTGGAATTTCTCGACACGGTTAACGCCCGACAAAACCAAATAAAGGGGATCGTTGCATGACACTCGCACGCTTCCAGATGTGCATCGGCGGTGAATGGGTCGATGCCCTCTCCGGCAAGAACTTTGAAAGCCTGAACCCGGCCCTGGCTCAAGCCTGGGCCGAATTACCCGATGCCGACGAAGCCGATGTCGAGCGCGCCGTGCAGGCTGCGCAGTCGGCGTTCGACAGCCCGGCCTGGCGCGGCCTGAGCGCTACCTCCAGGGGCAAGCTGCTGCGCCGCCTTGGCGACCTGATCGCTGAAAACAAGGAACAACTGGCGCAGCTGGAAAGCCGCGACAACGGCAAGCTGATCCGCGAAACCCGTGGCCAGGTCGGCTACCTGCCGGAGTTTTTCCACTACACCGCAGGCCTGGCCGACAAGCTCGAAGGCGGCACCCTACCCCTCGACAAGCCGGACATGTTTGCCTACACGGTGCATGAAGCCATGGGCGTGGTGGCGGCGATCATTCCCTGGAACAGCCCACTGTACCTGACGGCAATCAAACTGGCCCCGGCCCTCGCGGCAGGCAACACCATTGTGATCAAGCCGTCCGAGCACGCCTCGGCAACCATTCTTGAACTGGCTCGCCTGGCGCTGGAAGCCGGCATCCCGCCGGGCGTGGTCAACGTGGTCACCGGTTATGGCCCAAGCACTGGCGCCGCCCTCACCCGCCATCCGCTGGTGCGCAAGATCGCCTTCACCGGCGGCGCCGCCACGGCCCGGCATGTCGTGCGCAGCAGCGCGGAGAACTTCGCCAAGCTTTCCCTGGAGCTGGGCGGTAAATCACCGAACATTATCTTCGCCGATGCAGACCTGGACAGTGCGATCAACGGAGCAATCGCCGGGATTTATGCGGCATCCGGTCAAAGCTGCGTCTCTGGCTCACGGTTGCTGGTGCAGGACGAAATCTACGATGAGTTCGTCGATCGCCTGGTCGAACGCGCCAAGCGCATCCGCATCGGCAACCCGCTGGAGGACACCAGCGAGATGGGCCCGATGGCCACTGCGCAACAACTGGCCGTGGTCGAAGGCTTGGTAGCCGATGCCGTGGCAGAGGGTGCGCGCCTGCGCCTGGGCGGCAAGCGTCCAGTGAACCTGGGGGCGGGCTGGTTCTATGAGCCTACCCTGTTCGAATGCGACCGTAATTCGATGAAGATCATGCAGGAAGAGGTATTCGGTCCGGTGGCCTCGGTGATTCGCTTCAAGGACGAAGCCGAAGCACTGGCGATTGCCAACGACTCGCAGTTCGGCCTCGCCGCCGGCATCTGGACCCGTGACCTGGGGCGTGCCCATCGCCTGGCCCGGGACGTTCGCTCGGGGATCATCTGGGTCAACACCTACCGTGCTGTCTCGGCCATGGCGCCGATTGGCGGCTTCAAGAACAGTGGCTATGGACGCGAGAGCGGCATCGATTCGGTGCTGGCCTACACCGAGCTGAAAACGGTGTGGATCAACCTCTCTCAGGCTCCCATGCCTGATCCCTTCGTGATGCGCTAGGAGACCGCCGACATGATCGAACCCGGCATTTACAAAGACGTCATGAGCTCGTTCCCGTCCGGGGTCACGGTGGTCACCACCCTGGACCCGGACGGAGGCATCGTCGGCATCACGGCCAGCGCCTTCAGTGCGCTGTCGATCGATCCCGCCCTGGTGCTTTTCTGCCCGAACTATGCCTCGGACACTTACCCGATCCTGCGTAACAGCAAGCAGTTTGCGATTCATCTCCTATCGGCCGAACAGACAGCCGAAGCTTATGCGTTTGCTGGCAAAGGCAAGGACAAGGCCAAGGGCATCGAGTGGCACCTCAGCGAACTGGGCAACCCGCTGTTGGGCAAGGCCACGGCGATCATCGAATGCGAGCTATGGCGTGAATACGACGGTGGCGATCACGCGATCATCGTCGGCGCGGTGAAAAACCTGATTTTGCCCGAGCAACCGGTCACGCCGATGATCTATCACAAAGGCAAGTTGGGCCCACTGCCCACCCTGGCCTGATATTTTTCTTCTGGGCGTAGGTCCATGTGGGAGCGAGCCTGCTCGCTAAGACGGCGGCACATTCAACATCAATGTGACTGACACACCGCTATCGCGAGCAGGCTCGCTCCCACATAGAGCGCCCCCACCTTCTCAGGAGCCGGCATGAGCCCAGCAGCCTTGCAACTGTTCCGCCAACAGGCCTACATCGATGGCCAGTGGCTGGATGCGCCCGATGGTGCGCAACAAGATATTTACAACCCGGCCACTGGCGAGCTGATCGGCCAGGTGCCGAATCTTGGCGCCGCAGAAGCTCGCCAAGCCATCGCCGCCGCCGACAAAGCATGGCCGGCATGGCGCGCACTAACCGCCAAAGAACGCAGCCAGACGCTCAAACGCTGGCATGGGCTGATGCTGGAGCACGCCGACGCCCTGGCAGAAATCCTCACGCTGGAACAGGGCAAGCCCCTTGCCGAAGCCAAGGGTGAAATCCTCTACGCTGCAAGTTTCATCGAGTGGTTCGCCGAAGAAGCCAAACGCATCTACGGCGACACCATTCCCAGCCACAAAGGCGATGCGCGCATTGTGGTCAGCAAGGAACCGATCGGCGTGGTCGCGGCCATTACCCCCTGGAACTTCCCGGCGGCGATGATCACCCGCAAGGCCGGTCCGGCGCTGGCGGCTGGCTGCCCGTGCATCGTCAAACCGGCACCGGAAACGCCGTTTTCGGCGCTGGCCATGGCCGCGTTGGCGGAACAGGCAGGGATCCCATCGGGTATATTCAACGTCATCACCGGCGACGCCGTAGCCATCGGCGGTGAGCTGACCGCCAGTCCTCTGGTGCGCAAGCTGTCGTTCACCGGCTCCACCGCCATTGGCAAATTGTTGATGGCCCAATGTGCGCCGACATTGAAAAAAGTCTCGCTGGAACTGGGCGGCAATGCGCCGTTCATCGTGTTCGACGACGCTGACCTGGAGCGAGCCGTGGAAGGCGCGCTGGTCGCCAAGTTCCGCAATGCCGGGCAAACCTGCGTCTGCGTCAACCGCTTTCTCGTCCAAACCGGCATCCACGATGCCTTTGTCGCGCGCCTCGCCGAGCGAGTCGCGCAGTTGAGTGTTGGCAGCGGGTTTGAACAAGGCATCAACCAGGGCCCGCTGATCAACGAGCGTGCCGTGGCAAAGGTGGAGGAGCATGTGCAGGACGCCCTTGCCCATGGCGCCCGATTGCTCTGCGGTGGTGAACGACATGCCTTGGGCCACGGCTTTTTCCAGCCGACCGTCCTGGCCGGCGTCACCACGCAGATGAAAGTCGCCCGGGAGGAAACCTTCGGCCCGTTGGCCGCCGTGTTTCGCTTTGATACCGAAGCCGAGGCTGTGCATCTGGCCAATGACACCGAGTTCGGCCTTGCAGCCTACTGCTACACCCGCAACCTGGGCCGGGCCTGGCGCATGAGCGAAGCGCTGGAGTACGGCATGGTCGGGATCAACGAAGGGTTGATTTCCACCGAAGTCGCACCCTTTGGCGGCATCAAGTCCTCGGGGCTTGGCCGTGAGGGCTCGAAGTACGGGATCGAGGATTACCTGGAGCTCAAATACACCCTGATGGGCGGCCTGGACGACTTTGGGAGCGCGCAACGATGAGCAACGAAAAATATGAACAAGGCTTGAAAATCCGCACCCAGGTGCTCGGCGAAGCCTACGTGAACCGCTCGATCAAAAACGCCGACGACTTCACCCGCCCGCTTCAGGAGATGGTCACCGAGTACTGTTGGGGTCACGTCTGGGGGCGTGAGGGTTTGTCGCTTAAAGAGCGCAGCATGATAAACTTGGCGATGATTTCGGCCCTCAATCGGCCCCATGAACTCAAGCTGCATGTACGCGGCGCCTTGCGTAACGGGCTGAGCCGTGAACAAATACGCGAAACTCTGCTTCAGGTCGGTATTTATTGCGGTGTTCCCGCTGCCGTAGACAGTTTCCGGCTCGCCCGTGAAGCATTCGCCGAAGCTGATGCCGAGGCCTCCAGTTAACCCTTGGCTGTTTGATGACCTGAGCACGATGATCCTGGATCGGAGTGCTCTTTTTGCAAGGACAGCCACAATCAGAGCGGACCCCATGAAACGCCTGCCACTCGACGACAGCTTCAAGGTCAATCGCAATCCCGTTACGCTGCGCGAAATCGTGCTGGACAAACTGCGAAGCGCCATCATGAACTTCCAGCTCCTGCCGGGTGATCGCCTGGTCGAACGCGACCTATGCGATCGCCTGGGCGTGAGCCGCACTTCCGTACGCGAAGCTCTGCGTCACCTTGAATCCGAAGGGCTGGTCGAATTCGCCGACGCCAAGGGCCCACGGGTCGCCATCATCACCTTGGCCGACGCCGTTGACATCTATGAGCTGCGTTGCGTGCTCGAGGGCCTGATCGTCCAGCTGTTCACCCTGCGTGCCAAGGCCAAGGACATCAAGGCCCTGGAGAAAGCCCTCGCGGAAAACCGCAAGGCCCTCAAGGAAGGCGAGCTGCAACAAGTCATCGATTCGGTGCAAGGCTTCTACGACGTGTTGCTCGAAGGCTCCGGCAACCACGTGGCCGCCACCCAGTTGCGCCAGTTGCAGGCGCGCATCAGCTATCTGCGGGCGACCTCGGTGTCCCAGGAAAACCGTCGCGGCAGCAGCAACCAGGAAATGGAACGGATGGTCGAGGCGATCAAGAGCGGCGACCCCCTGGCCGCCCACCAGGCCTGCGTCGACCACGTGCGCGCTGCCGCCAAGGTTGCCCTGGAATACCTCAAGCGCAAACAGGAAGAGACCGGTGAAATCCCCGAGATCATCCCGCCCATCGCCCTCAAAGAACCGCGCATAGGTCGCTAGCCATGTTCAGCCCGAGCTTTTGTCCAAAGTGCGGCGGCAGTGACCTCGATCACCGCCTGCCAGCGGGCGATACCCATGAGCGACTGATGTGTGGTGGTTGCGGCTACATCCACTACGTCAACCCGAAGATCATTGCCGGCTGCATCATCGAGCAGGACGGCAAGTACCTGCTGTGCCAGCGCGCCATCCCGCCGCGCCCGGGTACCTGGACACTGCCGGCCGGCTTCATGGAAAGCGGTGAGACCACTGAACAGGCGGCGCTGCGGGAAGTCTGGGAAGAAACCGGCGTACGCGCTGAAATCGTCTCGCCCTACTCGATCTTCAGCGTGCCGAAGATCAGCGAGGTGTACATCATCTTCCGCGCCATCGCGCTGGAGATCACCGGCCAGTTCGGCCCGGAAACCCTCGCCTGCCAGTTCTTCGCCCCTGAAGACATTCCCTGGGACAGCATCTACTACCCGGCCATCCGGCAGATCCTCGAACGTTATATCGAGGAACGCCAGGCCGGGGTCTATGGCATCTACATGGGCAACGACGACAGCGGCAAGATTCATTTCATCCGCTGACGCCCCTGTAGAAGCTTGCGAAGCCTGCGATCTTTTGATCCTGGTCTTTCGCTTGAGACTCAACTGTCAGGGACAAGATCGCAGCCTCGTTGCACTCGACAGCTCAGTGGAATCACGCCTTCGACGATGATCACCTCGGCCCGGGCCACGCCTTCACGGTGCGTCTTGGCCTCCTGATACTGCGCCGAGTGATAGCAGGCCAGCGCCTGTTCGTAGGAATCGAACTCGATCACCACACTGCGCTGCGGTGTGGCCCTACCCTCCATCGCTTCGCTGCGCCCGCCCCGGGCCAACATCCGACCGCCATGCAAGGCGAACGCCGCCGGCGCCCGTTGGGTGTATTGGCTGTATTGATCGGGGTCGGTGACATCCACATGAGCAATCCAGTACGCCTTCATAGTGACCTCTCGGTTTGTTTTGTATTATGGTATACCACAATATTGTTCCAGCAAGCCCCTCAAAACTAAAGAGAGCCCGACATGGCCTTTAACAGCATTCAGGAAATCATCGAAGACTACCGCCTGGGCAAGATGGTGTTGCTGGTGGATGACGAGGACCGGGAAAACGAAGGTGACCTGCTGCTGGCCGCCGATTGCTGCAACGCCCAGGCCATCAGCTTCATGGCGCGCGAAGCCCGGGGGCTGATCTGCCTGACGTTGACCGACGAGCACTGCCAGCGCCTGGGACTTGAGCAAATGGTACCGAGCAACGGCAGTGTGTTCAGCACCGCGTTTACGGTGTCCATCGAGGCTGCCACCGGCGTGACCACCGGTATTTCCGCTGCCGACCGGGCGCGCACCGTCGCCGCCGCCGTAGCCGTCGATGCGGGGCCCAACGACATTGTGCAGCCGGGTCATATCTTCCCGCTGCGGGCCAAGGAAGGCGGCGTGCTCACCCGGGCCGGGCATACCGAAGCCGGTTGCGACCTGGCGCGCCTGGCGGGTTTCACACCTGCATCGGTAATCGTCGAAGTGATGAACGATGACGGCACCATGGCCCGCCGCCCGGACCTGGAGATTTTCGCTCGCAAGCACGGCATCAAGATCGGCACCATCGCCGACCTGATCCACTACCGCCTGAGCACCGAGCACACGGTGGTGCGCATCGGCGAACGGGAACTGCCAACGGTGCACGGCCCCTTCCGCTTGTTCACCTTCGAAGACCGCATCGAAGGCGGCGTGCACATGGCGATGGTGATGGGCGACATTCGCCGGGAAGAACCGACCCTGGTGCGGGTGCATGTGATCGATCCACTGCGGGACCTGGTAGGTGCCGAATACAACGGCCCGTCCAATTGGACGCTGTGGGCGGCCCTGCAGCGGGTGGCGGAGGAAGGCCGCGGCGTGGTGGTGGTACTCGCCAACCACGAGTCCTCCCAAGCGTTGCTCGAGCGCGTACCGCAACTGACCCAGCCGCCACGACAGTTCAGTCGGTCGCAATCGCGCATCTATTCTGAAGTAGGCACCGGCGCGCAGATTCTCCAGGACCTGGGCGTCGGTAAATTGCGGCACCTCGGGCCACCGCTCAAGTATGCGGGGCTGACGGGGTATGACTTGGAGGTGGTGGAAAGTATTCCCTTCACCGGATAAACCCTAGGCAACACACAAATCCTTGTGGGAGCGGGCTTGCTCGCGAAGGCGGTAACACATCCAACATCTGCGTAGCTGAAACACCGCTTTCGCGAGCAAGCCCGCTCCCACAAAAGATCGCGAAAAACCCGGCCGTACAGATAGCCGGTACGGCAAAATGCTTGCAGAAAGTTTGGAATACCATAATATGATATTCCATAGACCGAACGCTTCAGCCAAGTGCCCCCAGCAGGGAAAGCACAAACAAAAGCCCTTGGCACGGTCGCCTTTAAGGCCAGATGGACCTACTGCTCCCGATAGGCGGGCGACAAAAGCCCGCTCAATAAACACAACAATGAGGGCGTGAAAATGGTGTTGAAGAAAAGTGCAGCCGCAGTTCTTTTTGCCGGCCTGCTGAGTGTCACCAGCCAAGCATCGATGGCCGCTGAAAGCGTCAACTTCGTCAGTTGGGGCGGCAGCACCCAGGACGCGCAGAAACAGGCCTGGGCCGACCCGTTCAGCAAGGCCAGCGGCATCACCGTGGTCCAGGACGGTCCCACCGACTACGGCAAGCTCAAGGCCATGGTCGAAAGCGGCAACGTGCAGTGGGACGTGGTCGATGTCGAAGCCGACTTTGCCTTGCGTGCCGCAGCCGAAGGCCTGCTCGAACCTCTCGATTTCTCGGTCATCCAACGCGACAAGATCGACCCGCGTTTCGTCTCCGACCACGGTGTCGGCTCGTTCTACTTCTCCTTCGTGCTCGGCTACAACGAAGGCAAGCTCGGCGCGGGCAAGCCAACGGATTGGTCGGCGCTGTTCGACACCAAGACCTACCCCGGCAAACGCGCTCTCTACAAATGGCCAAGCCCCGGCGTGCTCGAGTTGGCCCTGCTGGCTGATGGCGTGGCGCAGGACAAACTCTACCCGCTGGACCTGGACCGCGCCTTCAAAAAGCTAGACACCATCAAGAAAGACATCGTCTGGTGGGGCGGCGGCGCCCAATCCCAACAACTGCTCGCGTCCGGCGAAGCCAGCATCGGCCAGTTCTGGAACGGCCGCATCTACGCCCTGCAACAGGACGGCGCCCCGGTCGGCGTAAGCTGGAAGCAGAACCTGGTCATGGCCGATATCCTGGTCATTCCAAAGGGCTCGAAAAACAAGGCCGCCGCCATGAAGTTCCTGGCCAACGCCAGCAGCGCCAAGGGCCAGGCTGACTTTTCCAACCTGACCGCCTACGCCCCGGTCAACGTCGACAGCGTCGCACGCCTGGATTCGGTGCTCGCTCCCAACCTGCCGACCGCCTACGCCAAGGATCAGATCACGCTTGATTTTGCGTACTGGGCCAAGAACGGTCAGGACATCGCGACACGGTGGAACGAATGGCTGGTCAAATGAAAATATCGGCAACGGCACCTCGTCACACCGGGGGCGCCGCTGGCGCCGCCGGTGCGACAACCGTCCAGGCCGTTAAGCCGCAAACGCCGTCGCGGCTGCAACGCTGGCGCGGGGCCGGTAACCTGTTGCCTGCCCTGCTCTTCCTTGGCTTGTTCTTCCTGGCGCCGCTGATCGGCCTGCTGCTGCGTGGCGTGCTGGAACCGGTGCCCGGGCTGGGCAACTACGAGCAACTTTTCGCCAACTCGGCCTACGCCCGGGTGTTGTTCAACACGTTCTCGGTGGCCGGCCTGGTGACGCTGTTCAGTCTCTTGCTGGGCTTTCCGCTGGCCTGGGCCATCACCCTGGTGCCCCGTGGCTGGGGCCGCTGGATGTTGAACATCGTGCTGCTGTCGATGTGGACCAGCCTGCTGGCCCGCACCTACTCCTGGCTGGTACTGCTGCAAGCCTCGGGAGTGGTGAACAAGGCATTGATGGCCCTGGGCATCATCGACCAGCCGCTGGAGATGGTGCACAACCTCACCGGCGTGGTGATCGGCATGAGCTACATCATGATCCCGTTCATCGTCCTGCCGTTGCAGGCGACCATGCAAGCCATCGACCCGATGATCCTGCAGGCCGGCTCCATCTGCGGCGCCAGCCCCTGGACCAACTTCTTCCGGGTGTTCCTGCCACTGTGCCGGCCGGGGCTGTTCTCGGGCGGGCTGATGGTCTTCGTGATGTCCCTCGGTTACTACGTGACCCCGGCCCTGTTGGGCGGCGCGCAGAACATGATGCTGCCGGAATTCATCATCCAGCAGGTGCAGTCGTTCCTCAATTGGGGCCTGGCCAGTGCCGGTGCTGCCTTGTTGGTGGCGATCACGCTGGTGTTGTTCTACTTCTACCTGAAGCTCCAGCCGGAATCCCCGGTGGGCGCCAGCAACGCGAGGTAAGCCGTCATGCTCCTGACCCCAAATGCCATGAGCCGGCGCATGCGGTTCGGCTTGTATTTCACCACTGGCGTGATCGCGTTGTTCCTGCTTCTGCCGATCGTGTTCATCGTGCTGTTGTCGTTCGGATCGTCCCAGTGGCTGGTCTTTCCACCACCGGGCTGGACGTTCAAGTGGTACGGCCAGTTCTTTTCCAACCCCGACTGGATGAGCGCGGCATTGACCAGCCTCAAGGTCGCGGTGCTGACCACCGTCTGCGCCGTAGCCCTGGGCTTGCCCACCGCGTTTGCCCTGGTGCGCGGGCGTTTTCCGGGCCGGGAAATGCTCTATGGCCTGTTCACCCTGCCGATGATCGTGCCGCTGGTGATCATTGCGGTAGCGGTGTATGCGCTGTTCCTCAAGCTCGGCTACACCGGGACGATGTTCGCCTTCGTGGTCAGCCATGTGATCGTCGCGCTGCCCTTCACCATCATCTCAATCATCAACTCGCTCAAGCTGTTCGACCAATCCATCGAGGATGCGGCAGTGATCTGCGGTGCCTCGCGCCTGCAAGCGGTGTTCAAGGTGACATTCCCGGCGATTCGCCCGGGCATGGTCGCCGGTGCGCTGTTCGCGTTCCTGGTGTCGTGGGACGAGGTGGTGTTGAGCGTGATGATGGCCAGCCCGACCCTGCAAACGCTGCCCGTAAAAATGTGGACCACCCTGCGCCAGGACCTGACGCCTGTGATCGCCGTCGCTTCGACGCTGCTGATCGGCCTCTCGGTATTGGTGATGGTGATCGCCGCCGCCCTGCGCCGGCGCAATGAAATCAGCGCTTGAGCGCCTAGGAGAACACAATGAGTGCTGTCAAAGACCCCGCACAACAGAACAACAAGACCCTGGTCAGCCTGCGCAACTTGAACAAGCACTACGGCGACTTTGCCGCCGTGGACGATATTTCCCTGGAGATCCAGGACGGTGAATTCCTGACCTTCCTCGGCTCCAGCGGCTCGGGCAAGAGCACCACGCTGTCGATGCTGGCCGGGTTCGAAACTCCCAGCAGCGGCGAAATCCTGGTGGACGGGAAATCCTTGGTCAACGTGCCGCCACACAAGCGCGACATCGGCATGGTGTTCCAGCGTTACTCGCTGTTCCCCCACCTGTCGGTGCGCGACAACATTGCGTTTCCCCTGGCGATTCGAAAACTGGCCAGCGCCGAGCGCGAACGGCGGGTCGACGCCATGCTCAAACTGGTGCAACTGGGAGAATTCGCCCATCGCCGCCCCTCGCAATTGTCCGGTGGCCAGCAGCAGCGCGTGGCGATTGCCCGGGCGCTGGTCTATGAGCCACGCATCCTGCTGATGGACGAGCCCCTCGGTGCCCTGGACAAAAAACTGCGAGAAGATTTGCAGGACGAACTGCGCCAGTTGCATCGGCGCCTGGGCATCACCATCGTCTACGTCACCCATGACCAGGAAGAAGCCATGCGCCTGTCCCAGCGCATCGCCATTTTCAGCCATGGCAAGATCGTCGGCCTGGGCAGCGGCTATGACCTCTACCAGAACCCGCCGAACGCCTTTGTCGCCTCGTTCCTGGGCAACTCCAACTTCCTCAAGCTCAAGGCCCAGGGCAATGCTGCGGCGACGTTCGAAGGCCAATCGCTGTCGATCCGCCTGACCGCCGGCCTGCAATCCGAGCAGGATGTGTTGCTGATGGTGCGTCCGGAAAAAGCGTTGGCCCTGAGCGTCGAACAAGCCAGCCGGGACTCGTTGCCGGCCGGGTGGAACGAAGTCTCGGCCAAGGTCGTGGAAGTGTTGTTCCTCGGCGAAAGCCAGACTTGCAGCGTAGTGACGTCCGGTGGCACGGCCATGACCGTCAAGGCGTTGTCCGCCGCCGGCATGCCGCTGAAGGCTGGCGACCCGGTGCGAGTGCGCTGGGCCACCGCCGATGCATGCGTCTATACCGAATGGGCCGAAAGCGACCTCAACAAGGCTGCTGGCGCTCACTAAGACAAAGGCCCACCAAGGTGGGCCCGTTTTTCCATTGTCACCCTCGGGTCACCACAGCGTCGGGCTGTGGTGACCTTTTTTTTGCTGCCAAGGTGATGCGGATGCGATGGTTTCAACTGCAGGTCGAATAATCGCTGACGCTTGGTCAGTCCGTGTAGCCCAACCGCGCCGCTTTGCTATGCCGGGTTTGCCCGCGTGTTGCCAGGCAGTAGTACAACGGGCACGTCACCACCAAGCCCACCAGCCAAGACAGATCCGCACCCTCGACCAGATTGGCGTACGGGCCGACGTACAACGAGGTGTTTGCAAACGGCAATTGCACGATGATGCCGATGCAATAGGCAATGATCGCGTGGGAATTGAAGCGCCCGTAGATCCCGCCGTCCCCGCGGAAGATCGAAGTGATGTCGTACTCGCCACGCTTGATCAAGTAGAAGTCGATCAGATTGATCGAAGCCCACGGCACCAATACCAGCAACAGCGCCAGGATCAGCCCGATGAATTCAGAAATGAAATCCGCCGACGCACCGAGGGCGACCAGGCAGCAACCGGCCAATATTACGCTCGACAACACCACGCGCACCTTGATACTCGGCGTCCACTGGCTGGCGAATGTCTGTATCGAGGTGATGATCGACAGCACCGCACCGTACAGATTCAGCGCGTTGTGGCTGATGATGTTGAGCAGGAAAAGCACCATCAGAATCGGCCCCAGCCACCCGGTTGATTGTTTTACCGCATCCATCGCTTCAGTGCCTTCCGGCGTCGCCAGCACAGCCACGGCGCCGAAGCTGAACGACAGGATTGTGCCCAGCGTCGCGCCCAGGTAAGTGGCCCAAAACGGTTTGGCGATGCCGATATCCGCCGGCAGGTAACGAGAGTAGTCCGACACATAAGGCGAGAAACTGATCTGCCAGATGATCCCCAGCGACACCGTGGCCAGCCAGCCGGACAGGTTGAAATTGCCGCGAGTCAGGAAGTCCGCCGGCAAGTCATGGGCGAAGATGTAGATGAATCCGGCCAGCAACGCGCCGCCCATCACCCAGGTACCAATGCGGTTGAGCGTGTGGATGAAGTTGTAGCCGATCACCCCGATCGCCGTGGCGGCCAGTGCGCCGATCAGAATACTCAGCGGCGCCGGCACCGACGGCGCGATGCCGACGATGGATTTGCCGGCCAGCACGATGTTGGAAATGAAAAAGCCGACGTAGATGATCGCCGCGAAGAACACGATCAGCAGCGCGCCGTAACGGCCGAACTGGCCACGGCTCTGGACCATTTGCGGAATGCCCATGCGCGGCCCTTGGGCCGACGCCAGCGCAATCACCACGCCGCCGATCAGGTGCCCCAGCGCAATCGCCAGCAGCCCCCAGAGCAGATCGAGATGGAACACTTGGACGACCATGGCGCCGGTAACGATGGGCAGTGGCGCGATGTTGGTGCTGAACCAAAGGGTAAACAGGTCGCGGGCCCTGCCATGGCGTTCCGCGAGTGGGACGTAATCGACCGTGTGATTCTCGATTAACGGGTCTTGCCGGGACATCTGGGACATGTGCATGAACTCGAGTTTGTCTGATCTTGTATTTGTATGAAGCCAAACCAGAGGCGCTTTTCGGCGGCTCCTCAGATGCGAACCATATTATGGTATTCCAACATTTCACAAGACTGATCCGATCGTTGAAGGGCAAGCTGATCCGTTTTTATGAGGGCTCAACACACCCAACCTTGCACGATAGCCCCCGTAAACATTGGGCTTTGTCCTATATAAATGCGTTTATCGGCGGAAATAAAAACCCCTTGCAAACGACGTATTACGGTATACCATAAGACCTACAATCCTATAAGAACCATGCTGCAGCACCCGAGGACCCTTCCAATGATCGATGCCGCCGTCTACAAACAAGTCATGGGCTCGTTCCCGTCCGGGGTAACGGTGATCACCACGCTGGATGACGACGGGCAGATCGTCGGCCTCACGGCCAGCGCGTTCAGCTCGCTGTCCATGGAGCCGGCCTTGGTGCTGTTCTGCCCCAACTACAGCTCCGACTCCTATCCGGTACTGATCAAGAACAAACGCTTTGCCATCCACGTGCTTTCCGGCAGTCAGCAAAGTGAAGCCTACGCTTTCGCCCGCAAAGGCAAGGACAAGGCGCAAGGGATCGAATGGACGTTGAGCGAACTGGGCAATCCGATCCTGGCCAACGCCACGGCTATCATTGAATGTGAGCTATGGCGCGAATATGAAGGTGGCGACCACGCGATCATGGTCGGCGCCGTGAAGAACCTGATAGTGCCGCAGCACACCGCCGGTCCGCTGGTGTACTGCCACGGCAAGATGGGCGCCCTGCCCGTCCTCGCCTGAATCGACAGTCAATAATAAAGATCCGAGGTAAGCGTCATGAAGTTTTCCCTGTTCGTGCACATGGAGCGTTGGGACGAAAGTGTCAGCCACCGCCAGTTGTTCGAAGACCTGACCGAACTGACCCTGATGGCCGAGGCTGGTGGCTTCAGCACCGTCTGGATCGGCGAACACCACGCCATGGAATACACCATCTCGCCAAGCCCGATGCCATTGCTCGCCTACCTGGCCGCCAGGACCACCACTATCCATCTTGGCGCCGGCACCATCATCGCGCCGTTCTGGCATCCGCTGCGGGTAGCGGGCGAATGCGCACTGCTGGATGTGATCAGTAACGGGCGCATGGAAGTCGGCCTGGCCCGTGGTGCCTACCAAGTGGAATTCGACCGCATGGCCGGCGGCATGCCAGCTTCCTCCGGCGGCCAAGCCCTGCGGGAAATGGTTCCGGTGGTGCGCGCCCTGTGGCAAGGCGACTACGCCCACGACGGTGATATCTGGAAATTCCCCACCTCCACCAGCGTGCCCAAGCCGATCCAAAAGCCCAACCCGCCGATGTGGATCGCCGCCCGCGACCCGGACTCGCATAATTTCGCCGTCGCCAACGGTTGCAACGTCATGGTCACGCCGCTGATGAAAGGCGACGAAGAAGTCCTGGACCTGAAGAACAAGTTCCAGGCGGCCCTGGACAACAACCCCGGCGTGGCGCGTCCGCAATTGATGGTGCTGCGCCACACCCACGTGCATGCCGTCGACGACCCCGAAGGCTGGAAGATCGGTGCCCGGGCGATTTCGAAGTTCTATCGCACCTTCGATGCCTGGTTCGGCAATAAGACAACCCCCGTCAACGGCTTCCTGGAACCGAGCCCTGAAGAAAAGTTCGCCGAACGTCCGGAGTTCCAACTGGAGAGCCTGCACAAGACCGCCATGATCGGCACGCCCGAGGAAATCATCCCGCGCATCAAGTACTACCAGGAACTGGGCGTCGACGAGTTCAGTTTCTGGTGCGATAACAGTCTGCCCCACGCGGAGAAGAAAAAATCCCTGGAGTTGTTTATCAAACACGTCGTGCCAGCATTTCGTTGATCTTGCATGAACGCCGGGCTGATGCCCGGCGTTCATTCAGTCGCAAGCATCTCAATGGTTATAGGCACGCTCGTTGTGCTCGGCCAGGTCTAGCCCCATCTCCTCCACCGACTCATTGGCGCGCAAGCCGATCACCGCGTCGATGACCTTGAGAATGATCCAGCTGATGACGAAGCAGTACACCGTCGTCAACAACACGCCCTTGATTTGAGCGACAACCTGAGCGCCCATGCTCACGCCTTCCACCAGTCCTCCCAAGGACGGTACGCAGAACACTCCGGTCAATACCGCGCCGATCATCCCGCCAATGCCATGCAAGCCAAACACGTCGAGGCTGTCGTCATACCCAAAACGACGCTTGAGCACGGTGACGCTCAAATAGCAAAACACCCCGCACAACAAACCGATAGCCAGCGCACCGCCGACGCCCACATACGCACAAGCCGGCGTGATGCCCACCAGGCCCGCCAAGGCCCCACTGGCCAGGCCCAGGGCGCTTGGTTTGCCAACCTTGAACCACTCGGTGAACATCCAACCCAGGATGCCGGCGCACGCCCCCAACTGGGTGTTGAGCATGACGATGCCCGACGTTCCGCTGAGACCGCCGCCGGAACCGATGTTGAAACCGAACCAACCCACCCATAGCATCGCCGCACCGGCCATGGTCAGGCTCAGGTTGTGGGCTGGCATCGGCGTGTTCTGATAACCCTTGCGCTTGCCCAGGATCAGGCAGGCGGCCAAAGCGGCGACGCCCGCATTGATGTGCACGGCGGTACCGCCGGCGAAATCGAGCACGCCCCAGTTGTGCATCAAAGCGCCCGAACCACCCCAGACCATATGGGCCACCGGCGCATATACCAGCGTGAACCACAACGCCATGAACCAGAGTGCCGCGGAGAACTTCATGCGTTCGGCGAATGCACCGGCGATCAGCGCCGGGGTGATGATCGCGAAGGTCATCTGAAAGGTCACGAATACGCCCTCCGGAATATCCCCTACCAGGCTCTCCGGAGTCATGCCCGCCAGAAAGGCCCGGCTCAATCCACCGACGAAACTGTTGAATGTCACCTGCCCTTCAATCATGCCAGTGCTGTCGACCACCATGCTGTAGCCATAGATCACCCACAGCACGCCAACCAGGCCGGCGATGCCGAAGCACTGGGTGAACAGCGAGAGCATGTTCTTTGCGCGGACCAGGCCGCCGTAAAACAGTGCGAGGCCTGGTAGACACATAAACAGCACCAGCACGGCGGCGGTGACCATCCACGCGGTGCTGCCTGTGTTCAATGTGGGTGCGTCGGCCGCCTGGGCGAGCGGCGCGAGTGCGCCAGCCCCCAATAAGACCGAAAGGGATTTGCCGAGAAGACGATTGACCATGTTCAAAGCTCCTGCGAAGGAAAGTGGGTGTCGGGCAGCGAGCAATAAAGAATGAGATCCGGGCCTTTTTGGCCTCTCGAATGTAAATGCCATGAACAGGACTTGTGGGAGCGGGCTTGCTCGCGAAAGCGGTGGGTCAGCTTGCAGCAGTTTTGACCGTACCGTCGTCTTCGCGAGCAAGCTCGCTCCCACAGTTTTTTGTCAGTAAACGGTACCGGAACCCGGAATCCAGCTAGTCCCCGCCAGCGGCACCCGCGCCATCGCCGCCGACTCCACCGTCAGTGCCACCAGATCCTCGGGATCGAGATTGTGAAGGTGCGACTTGCCGCAAGCCCGGGCCATGGTCTGGGCCTCCAGCACCAGGACGCGCAGGTAGTTGGCCAGGCGCCGGCCACCCTCCACCGGATCCAGTCGCTTGGACAGTTCCGGATCCTGGGTGGTGATCCCGGCCGGGTCGCGGCCGTTCTGCCAGTCATCGTAGAAACCGGCGGCCGAGCCGATCTTCTTCAGTTCCTCGTCCAGGCGTGGATGGTTATCACCCAAGGCAATCAGCGCCGCCGTCCCGATGGCCACCGCATCCGCACCCAGCGCCATCGCCTTGGCGACGTCGGCACCGTTGCGGATCCCGCCGGAAACGATCAATTGAACCTTGCGATGCATGCCCATCTCCTGCAGCGCCTGTACCGCTTGCGGTATGGCCGGCAAGATCGGAATCCCCACGTGTTCGATAAACACTTCCTGGGTCGCGGCCGTCCCACCTTGCATGCCATCGAGCACAATCACGTCTGCCCCGGCCTTTACGGCCAACTTGACGTCGTAGTACGGACGGCTGGCGCCGATTTTCACGTAGATCGGTTTTTCCCAATCGGTGATTTCGCGGATCTCGGCAATCTTGATCGCCAAGTCGTCGGGACCGGTCCAGTCGGGATGACGGCAAGCACTGCGCTGATCGACACCGATCGGCAAGGTGCGCATGCCGGCAACACGCTCGGTGACTTTCATCCCCAGCAACATCCCGCCGCCACCGGGTTTGGCGCCCTGCCCCAGGACGATTTCAATCGCGTCTGCCTTGCGCAGATCGTCCGGGTTCATGCCATAGCGGGACGGCAAATACTGATAGACCAGATGCTGCGACTGGCCGCGTTCTTCCGGGGTCATGCCGCCGTCACCGGTGGTGGTGCTGGTGCCGGCGATGGTCGCGCCACGACCAAGGGCTTCCTTGGCATTGGCCGACAACGCACCGAAGCTCATGCCGGCGATGGTTACCGGAATCTTCAGGTGGATGGGCTTCTTGGCAAAGCGGTTGCCGAGGATTACATCAGTGCCGCATTTCTCCCGATAACCTTCCAGCGGATAACGGGAAACGCTGGCGCCGAGCAGCAGCAAGTCATCGAAGTGCGGCAGCTTGCGCTTGGTGCCGCCGCCACGAATATCGTAGATGCCAGTCTCGGCGGCACGTTGGATTTCCTGGATGGTCAGGCGGTCGAAGGTGGCGGACTCGCGCAGTACGGGAGCTGCTTTTTGGATGGGGTCGCTCATATCTGTTCTCCTCGCGCGGATCAGTACGCGGACGCGTTATCGACTTTGAAGTTGTACAACTGACGGGCCGAACCGTAGCGCTTGAAGTCAGCCGCCATATGGGCAAAACCCGCACGGTTCAACAGGTCCTGGAGTTCCTGGAGGTGCTCGGCACGCATCTCTTTCTCGATGCAATCGGAACCGAGGGACTCCACATGGCCCTTCACGTAGATGTGGGTCTCGTACAAGGAGTCGCCCAGCGCATCGCCGGCATCGCCGCAGACCACCAGGCGCCCGGCCTGGCCCATGAAGCAGCTCATATGACCGATGCTGCCGCCCACGACAATGTCGATGCCCTTCATGGAAATGCCGCAACGCGCGCCGGCATCCCCTTCAATCACCAGCAGCCCGCCATGGGCCGTGGCACCGGCCGCCTGAGAGGCGCTGCCTTTGACGCGGACGTAGCCGGACATCATGTTCTCGGCGCAACCGACACCGACGTTGCCGTGGACGGTGATCGAGGCCTTTTGATTCATGCCCGCGCAGTAGTAGCCGGCGTGCCCTTGAATGTCGATGGACAGCACTTCGTTCACCCCAACCGCGAGGTTGTGCTTGCCGTCCGAATGAGTCACCACCCATTCGCGCTCTTCAACGCTGTTGGCCTGGTCGTGCAACGTCTGGTTGAGTTCACGCACGGTGGCAGTGGAAAGATCGATGGTTTTCATGTGTACGCCCCTTAAGCTGACTCGCGTTCCCAGATGTACATCGTGGCCGGTGCCGGCTCCCAGACCCTGGCGTGCTCGATGCCCGGCAGGCTTGACAGGGCCTGATACTCGGAAGCCATGGCCACGTAGTCGTCGGTCTCGGCGAGGATCGCCGGCTTGCAGGCAATCGGGTCGCGGATCACGGCAAAACCGTTGCGAGTGCCGATGGCGAAGGTGAAGAAACCGTCCAGATCCTCCAACGAGTGATCCAGCGCCTCCTTTAATGAATCGCCCTGCTGCAGGCGCCAGGTCAGGTAGCCGGCGGCCACTTCGGTGTCGTTGTCGGTCTCGAAGTGAATGCCTTCGCGCTTGAGCTCCTGGCGTAGGCGGAAGTGATTCGACAGCGAGCCGTTGTGCACCAGGCACAAGTCGGCGCCAGTAGAGAACGGGTGGCTGCCTTCCATGGTCACCGCGCTTTCAGTGGCCATGCGGGTGTGGCCGATGATGTGGCTGCCCTTCATGCCGGCCAGGCCGAAGCGTTGGGAAATTTCCAGCGGCAAGCCCATGCCCTTGAGTATTTCGATGCTCTGGCCGGCGCTCATGATGCGCACGCTCGGCGCGAGTTCGGCGAGGGCCAGACGTACCGGCGCCTCTTCGGCATTGACCTTGAGCACCGCGGCGCTGGCGTTCTGGAACCACTCCAGCGAGCAGCCAAGGCGACCTTCCAGTCCGCCCACCAGGGCTTTCCAATCGAAACCGTCGGTGGTCGCTTGCAGGGTCAGCTTGACCCAACCGTCCGCCACTTCATCGCCATAAATGGCAAACCCTGCGCTGTCCGGCCCGCGGTCGGTCATGGCCTGCAACATCGGTTCAAACAGCTTGCCGAGCTGGGATTCCAGCTGCGGATTTTTCAGGTAAAGACCTACGATCCCACACATATCAAGTCTCCTTCGGAGGCAGTGAACACTCGACGCCGTGCCGGGTGCCCGAATGGTTGTCACAACAAAGAGTCAGAAAAATTCGGTGTAGCGCTGGACCTCCCAGTCGGAGACGTGGCGGCTGTACTCCACCCATTCCATGCGCTTGAGCTTGATGAACTCGCCCACGATCTGCGGGCCCAGCACCTCGGCGAACAGCGGGTCAGCCTCCAGGGCGTCACAGGCTTCCTTGAGCGATTGCGGCAGGGTCTTGATGCCCCGCGCGGCGATCTGTTCAAGGCTCAGGCTGTAGAGGTTTTCATTGCAGACGTGGTCGATTTCCAACTGCCGATCGATGCCATCCAGGCCGGCGGCGATGATCGCGGCGCTGACCAGATAGGGGTTGCAGCCAGCGTCCGGCAGGCGGAACTCCAGGCGGCCGTAAGGCACCCGTACCATGGCCGAACGGTTGTTGGCGCCGAAGGCGATAAAGGCCGGCGCCCAGGTCGCGCCGGACAACGAATTGCCGACCACCAGACGCTTGTAGGAGTTGACCGTCGGCGCAGCGAAGGCACACAGCGCCGGACCGTGGGCCAGCAGGCCGGCGGCAAAGTGGTAAGCCATTTTCGACAGGCCCATACCGCTGGGGTCGCTGGCGTCATGGAACAGGTTCTTGTTTTCGGCGCTGCTGATCGACAAGTGAAAATGCATGCCGTTGCCGGCGCGTTTCGGGTCAGGCTTGGGCATGAACGAGCAGATCATGCCCAGGTCATTGGCGATTTCCCCGGCGGCCATACGGAAAAACGTAAAACGATCCGCCGAGGTCATGGCGTCGCTGTAGGTGTAGTTGATCTCGAATTGGCCGTTGGCATCCTCGTGGTCGATTTGATAGACCTCGAAATCCACAGCCTGCAAGGCTTCGGTCAGCCGCTCAAGGAACACCCGGGAGCGCGACAGGCCTTTGTAGTCGTAGCAAGGCTTGGCCAGGTTGTCACTGAGGTCCACCAGTTGCAGCTTGCCCTGCTCGTCGCGGCGCATCAGGTTGAACTCGGGCTCCAGGCCGGTGTTGAGCGTCCAGCCCTTTGCTGCCAGGCGCTGCACTTGTTGCTGCAATACATAACGGCTGTCGTACGGGTGCGGCTTGCCGTCGACGTGGCCGATGCACACCACTCGCCCGTAACCCGGTTGCCAGGGCACCGGGGTCAGCGTGGACAGATCGCCACGAGCCATAAAGTCCGGTCCGTGGGGCTCCATGCCCATGCCGGTGATCGCGAATCCGGCAAAACCCGCGCCCTCTTCGGCCACGGTCTTGAGCCCACAGACGGGCACTGACTTGGTTTTCGCCGCCCCGTGTATATCCACAAACTGCGCAAGCACGTATTTGATTGCGTGCTTGTCGATGATGCGCTGGGTTTCTGCTGGCAACATTGCTCGTCACTCCTCGCGAAAGGGCAAAACATTGTGGATGGGCCCGACCGACTTTTTATTCCTAAAAAGAAAGTTAGTTTCCCAATAGGAATGCAAGCCCCTTGCCAGATTCGGGAGTGAAGCACCGAGGCTCTCGAAAAAGCACTTTCGTGCTGTATATATGGGAAAACTATTTTCCCCGTGAGAATATCGGCCGACAGGCACGAGCCGAACGCCGCTGTTTGCACTTTCTCAGTGCGAAACTAATATTACTGAACGGAAAGTGTGCAGGATCTGATGACTATGCCGACCGAAACCGCCCCGCGCCTCAAACTTGAGCAATACCTGGGATTACAGATCAAGCGTCAACGCCAGGCGCAGGATCTGAAACTGTCCGACGTGGCCAAGATTGCCGATATCAGCCAGGGCATGCTGAGCAAGATCGAAAACGCCCAAGTGTCCACCAGCCTCGATACGCTGAGCCGCCTGTGCGACGTGCTCGGCCTGCCACTGTCCAAGTTGTTCAGCGAGTACGACCAGCAAGACGGCAGTGCCTTACTGGTCAAGGCTGATCAGGGCATGGAGGTGGTGCGCCGTGGCACCGAGAGAGGCCATACCTACCATCTGCTCAACCACACCCGCGGGCCGAAGAAGAGCTTCGAGGCCTATATGGTCAGCATGGATGACGCCAGTGAGGAGTTTCCGACCTTCTCTCACCCCGGCACCGAGTTCCTTCATCTGCTGGAAGGTGAGCTGATCTATCGCCACGGAAATCAGCTTTACCGCATGGAAGCGGGTGACAGCCTGACGTTTGAAGGCGAAATCCCCCACGGCCCCGAGCAACTGGTGCAGGTGCCTATCCGTCTTTTGTCGATCATGAACTACGGCAACGACAAAGAGTAACGCCCCCACCCGATACATGAAGATCAACGTGTGGGAGCGGGCTTGCTCGCGAATGCGCTCTGTCAGTTGATAGAGATGACAACTGACACATCGCATTCGCGAGCAAGCCCGCTCCCACATTTTTGACCGCGCTCGACCGACCGAAACGAGTCACCCTCCCTCGCAAAAAATTCCCCTCAGTTAAAAATCTTTCCCAAACCCCCTAGACGTCCAGCTTCCACTCCCCTATAAAGTCACATCAGGAATATTTTATTCCCAACAAGAAAATGCGCTCATGGATGAGCCTGCTGTCCGTTGATGATTTTTTTCGCTATGCGATGAGCTGCCGCCATCATCCCGAGGACGTGTCATGCAACACGAAAAAAACCATTTCATTATCAAGATCACCTGTCCCGCGGTGTCCGGCATCGTCGCAGCCGTCACCACTTACCTGGCGGACAACGGTTGCTACATCGGGGAGATGGCGCAATTCGACGACGACTTCAGCGGCCGGTTTTTCATGCGAGCGGTGTTCCGCTTCAATGACGGCCATCAGGGCAACATCCAACAGATCAAGGACGGTTTTGCCGACGTCGCCAAGGCGTTCGAGATGACCTGGGAACTGCACGACACCCGCGAGCCGATGCGGGTGTTGCTGATGGTCAGCAAGTTCGACCACTGCCTGACCGACCTGCTCTACCGCTACCACAAGGGCGAGATGGACATGACCATCACCGCCATCGTCTCCAACCATCTCGACCTGCGCGCCATGGCCGAGCGCGAAGGCATTCGCTTCATCTACCTGCCGGTGACCCAGGACACCAAGGCCAGGCAGGAAGCCGAACTGATGAAAATCGTCGACGACACCGGCACCGAGCTCGTGGTGCTGGCGCGCTACATGCAGATCCTCTCAGATGACCTGTGCAAGCAGCTCTCCGGCCGGGCGATCAACATTCACCATTCGTTCCTGCCCGGTTTCAAGGGCGCCAAGCCCTACCACCAGGCTTACCAGCGTGGCGTCAAGCTCATTGGCGCCACCGCTCACTACGTCACCAGCGACCTCGATGAGGGACCGATCATCGAGCAGGAAGTGCAGCGCGTCGATCACGTCTATCTGCCCGACGATCTCGTGGCCACCGGCCGTGACACCGAAACCGTGGCCCTGTCCAAGGCGGTCAAGTATCACTTGGAGCACCGGGTGTTCCTCAACCAGGACAGAACGGTGATCTTCCGGTGAACACGCACAAACTGATCGACGGTAAAGCCCACGCCGCACGCGTGCTGGTACAGGTCCGCGAAGACGTGGAACGCCTGCGCGAGCAAGCCATTGAGCCGGCGCTGGCGGTGATCCTGGTGGGCAGCGATCCGGCCAGCCAGGTGTACGTGCGCTACAAGATTCTGCGCGCCGAAGAAGTGGGTATCCGCTCGGTGGAACATCGGCTGTCCACCGATACCAGCACTGAACAATTACTGATGCTGATCGCCCAGCTGAATGCCGATCGCTCGATCCACGGCATTCTCCTGCAATTGCCGCTGCCTGCTCACATAGACGAGTTGCGGGCGCTGGAGGCCATCGCGCCGGACAAGGACGTCGATGGGTTCCACAGTCAGAACGTCGGTGGCCTCAGCCAGGGTCGCACGGTACTCGCGCCCTGCACCCCCAGTGGTTGTTTGTATTTGCTGGAACAAACCTGCGGCGATCTGCGCGGCAAGCACGCGGTGGTGATCGGCCGGTCGAACATCGTCGGCAAGCCCATGGCAGCGATGTTGCTACAGGCCGACTGCTCGGTGACCGTCCTGCATTCACGCAGTCCGGATCCCGAACTACTGTGCCGGCAGGCGGACATCGTCATCGCCGCCGTGGGTCGCCCACGGTTGATCGAGGCCAGCTGGCTAAAACCTGGCGCAGTGGTGATCGACGTCGGTATCAACCGCATCGACGACGCTGGCCGCAGCCGGCTGGTGGGCGACGTCGACTTCGACAGCGTCCTGGCGCATGTCGCCGCGATCACTCCGGTACCCGGCGGCGTCGGCCCGATGACCATTGCCTTCCTGATGAAAAACACCGTCACCGCGGCCCTTGCACAACACCGGGCGCTACGCAGCCAATCGGAGGCCTTATGCCGTTCAATCTATTGAAGTACGGGTTGAGCTCGGAGTACCCGGTGGAAGTGGATCTGCCGCCACCACGGGAACTCAAGTCGAGCTATGACGTGGTGATCATCGGTGCAGGCGGCCACGGCCTGGCCACCGCTTATTACCTGGCCAAGTACCACGGCATCACCAATGTTGCGGTGCTGGAAAAGTCCTACCTGGGCGGCGGCAATACCGCGCGCAACACGGCAGTGATCCGCTCCAACTACCTGACCAGCGAAGGCGTGCGTTTTTATGCCGAATCGGTGCGGATGTTCCAGTCGCTTTCCAACGAATTCGACTTCAACATCATGTACTCCGAACGCGGCCAACTGACCCTGGCTCACACCGATGCCACGGTGCGGTCGTTCCGCCAGCGCGCCGAAGTCAACAAGCACTTCGGCGGCCGTACCGAGATGATCGACCGTCAACAGATCCGCGAACTGGTGCCCAGCCTCAACCTCGACCCCGGCCACTTGCCGGTCATCGCCGGCCTATGGCACATCGACGGCGCCACCGCGCGCCATGACGCGGTGGCCTGGGGTTACGCCAAGCAGGCGGCCAAGCGCGGTGTGGAAATCCACCAGCTCACCGAAGTCCAGGACCTGATCATCGAGAACGGCGCCATCACTGCCGTAAAAACCAATCGCGGCACCATCCGCTGCGGTTGCGCGGTGCAGGCGATTGCCGGACACAGCTCGTTGCTGATGGCCAAGGCCGGGATTCGTTCGCCGATCCAGACTTTCCCGTTGCAAGCGATGGTCACCCAGCCGTTCAAACCGTTTCTCGACCCATTGGTGAGCTCCTCGGCCCTGCATTGTTATGTGCAGCAAACCAGCCGTGGAGAAGTGGTATTCGGCGGTGGCTCCGATCCCTATCCGCTGTTCAACACGCGCTCGACCCTGGACCTCAAGGAAAGCCTCCTGGCCCACGCCATCGAGATGTTCCCGTTCCTGGCCAATGCCAAGCTGATGCGCCAATGGGCCGGCATCACCGACATGACCCCGGACTACAGCCCGATCATGGGCCTATCGCCAGTGAAGAACTACTACCTCGACGCCGGCTGGGGCACCTGGGGTTTCAAGGCCACACCGATCTGCGGGAAGACCATGGCGGAGTTGGTGGCCAGCGGCGGCAAGGTACCGGAGCTGATCAAACCCTTCGGCCTCGAACGTTTCTCTACCTTCCAACAAGTCAACGAAATGGGCGCCACGGCGGCCAGTCACTGACGGAGAGCGGACTATGAAAATCATGAATTGCCCGCTCAACGGGCCGCGCAATATCAGCGAGTTCACCTATGGCGGTGAATTCAAGCCGATGCCTGACCCGGTCAGTTGCAGCGACGTCGAATGGGCCGACTACGTGTTCAACACCGACAACCTCGCCGGCGTGGTGCGCGAGTGGTGGATGCACACGCCCTCCAGCTACTGGTTTCTGGCGGAGCGTCACACAGTCAGCGATGAAATCCTGCGGACCTTCGATCCCAGGGAACTCTTCAGCACCCGTGTCGAATTCGACGCCGCCCCCAAGGAGATCGCAGGATGAATCGCCTACCCGCCCCCATGGGCCTGCTGATTAACCGCGATCAGCCGTTGGATTTCAGCTTCGACGGCGACCGTTACCAGGGCTTGCAAGGCGACACCATCGCCAGCGCCTTGTTGGCCAATGGACGCTTCCTGATCTCACGCTCATTCAAATACCACCGCCCGCGCGGCCCACTGACCATGGCCGGCCAGGATGCCAACAGCCTGGTGCAATTGCCCCAGGAGCCCAATGTGCTGGCCGATGCCCACCCGCTGTCCGCCGGTTTGCAGGTGACTGCGCAGAACGTCAACGGTTCGCTGGATAACGACAAGGACGCCTACCTCGGCAAGTTCTCGAAATTCATGCCGGTGGGTTTTTACTACCGCTCGTTCTACAAACCCAAGGGCATGTGGAAAGTCTGGGAACCGATGATTCGCAAGAAGGCCGGCCTCGGGGTGCTCGACCTGAAGTTCCAGCCTGAGTACTACGACAAGGCCTACCTGTTCACCGACGTGGCGGTGATCGGCGCGGGGCCCGCCGGGCTGAACGCGGCGCTAACGGCGGCGAACGCAGGGGCCAAGGTTTTGCTCATTGAACAAAAGCCGATCCTCGGTGGCTCGCTGACCTACGCGCGCTTCGACATCGACGGTCGACGCAGTGAAACCTTGCGACGCGAACTGCTGGCAGCGGTTGAGCAACACAGCAATATCCAGATCCTGACCAGCGCAACCTGCAACGCCTGGTTCACCGACAACTATTTACCGGTGATCCAGGGCAAACGCCTGTACAAAGTGCGCGCACGCCAGTGCCTGGTGTGCAGCGGGGCCTTCGATCAACCTGTGATCTTTCGCAACAACGACCTGCCCGGCGTAATGCTGACCAGCGCCGCGCAACGGCTGATGAAGCTGTATGCGGTCAAGCCCGGCAAGCGCGCCGTTGTGCTGACAGGCAACGACGATGGCTACCTCGCCGCACTTGATCTGCAGGACCAGGGCGTGGAAGTCGCCGCCGTGGTGGACCTGCGCCAAGGGCCTTCGGACGAATCCCTGCTTCGCGCACTAGAACAACGCAAGATCTACCATCAGGCCAACAGTACCGTCTATGAAGCCCTGTACGAGAAAGGCATGCGCCATCTCAACGGCGTCGACGTGCGCCAGATCATCGCACAAGGCCAGGTCGCCGAGAGCGGACAACATCTGGCGTGCGACCTACTGTGCATGTCGGCCGGTTACATGCCGGTCTATCAACTGCTGTGCCAGGCCGGTGGCAAACTGGCCTACGACGATCAGCGTGCCGAGTTCACTCTCAGCGGCCTACCAAAGAATCTAAATGTCGCCGGCTCGGTCAACGGTCGTCACCAGCTGGATAACGTGATTGCCGATGGCGTGTATGCGGGTGCTGAAGCCGCCCTGGCGCTGGGCCTGACAATCAGCACACCACGCGCCCCATTCAGCGACGAGGCTCGGGTCAACTTCAATTGGCCAATCTTCCCTCACCCCAAAGGCAAGGATTTCGTCGATTTCGATGAGGACTTGCAAGTCGCCGACATCGTTAATGCGACCAGGATCGGCTATCGCGATGTGCAACTGGTCAAGCGTTATTCTACCGTCGGCATGGGCCCATCCCAGGGTCGTCATTCGGCGCTGCCGACCGCACGGCTGGTGGCCTGGGCTACTCAACGCAACATCAGCGAAACCGGCGTCACGACAGCGCGGCCACCGTTTGTGGCTGAAAAACTGGCGCATGTCGCCGGTCGTGCATTCGACCCATACCGGCAGACGCCGATGCACGCTCGTCACTTGCAAGCTGGCGCAAAGATGATGCCCGCCGGCATCTGGCAACGTCCGGCTTACTACGGCAGTGCCGAGGATCGCGAGGCGTGCATGCAGGCTGAAGCCCTGCACGTACGCAGCAAGGTCGGCATCATCGACGTCTCGACCTTGGGCGGCCTGGATGTACGCGGCCCGGACGCCGCTGAGCTGCTCAACCGCCTGTACACGTTTGCCTTCCTCAAACAGCCGGTCGGTCGCTCGCGCTATGCGCTGATGACCAACGAGCATGGGGTGGTGATTGATGACGGTGTCTGCGCGCGGTTGGCCGAAAATCACTTCTACGTCACCGCCACCACCAGCGGTGTCGACCGGATCTATCAGCAGATGCTCAAGTGGAACGCGCAATGGCGCCTCGACGTCGACGTCGCCAACGTGACTGCGGCCATCTGCGCGGTCAATGTCGCCGGGCCCGATTCACGCAAAGTGCTGGAACAGGCCTGCACAGACCTGGATTTGAGTGCCGAAGCGTTTCCTTATCTGGGCGTGCGCCAAGGCACCGTGGCCGGCATCAAGGCCCGTTTGCTGCGCGTGGGCTTTGTCGGCGAACTGGGTTATGAAATCCACGTACCGGCGCGTCATGGACTCATGCTCTGGGACGCGCTGATGGAAGCCGGCAAGGCCCATGGCATCCGCCCCTTCGGCGTTGAAACCCAGCGCTTGCTGCGCCTGGAAAAAGGCCACGTGATCATCAGCCAGGACACTGACGGCATGACCCATCCTGCGGAAATCGACATGGGTTGGGCGATCAGCCGCAACAAACCGTTCTTCGTCGGACGTCGCTCGGTGGACATCCTCGAAGCCCAGCCGCTGAAGCGCAAACTGGTGGGCTTCACCTTGCCCAAGGGCAGCCTGCAACCATTGGAAGGCCACCTGGTACTCAACGGCCCGGACATCAGCGGCAACGTCACCTCCTGTGAATACTCCGACACGCTGGGCCGAATAATCGGCCTGGCCTACGCAGGTATCGAGCAGAGTGCCCCGGGACAACGTATTGCGATTCGCGTCGAAGGCGGCGACGTCGTCCAGGCCGACGTGGTGCAACTGCCCTTCTTCGACCCCACCAACCAGCGTCAGGAGGGTTAAGCCATGACCCATTTGAAAGACCACGGGACAATCACGCAGCCGTACCACCTGGTCGACCAGACCGACCTGCCCAGGGTCGGCTTTCGTGGCAACCACAGCGCCGAGTACCTCATCGCGCACGGCTTCACTCTGCCGGACGCCCCCAACCGCGCCACCGCCCAGGCCGACGGCAGTTGGGTAGCGCGCCTGTCGCAGACCGAATATTTGTTGTTGGGCTGCCTCCAGGATCAGGGCCAGCGAATTGCCGATGAAGAGGCTCGCTGGGAGCTCGACCACCACGCCAACTACCTGCTGCCCCGCCAGGACAGTCACGCCTGCCTGATGCTCAGCGGAGATGCGATTGCCCAAGTGATGGCCAAGCTGTGCGGGGTCGACTTGAGCTTTCCTGCCTTCAAACCAGGGGCGGTGGCGCAGACATCGGCGGCGCGGATCAATATGATCGTGATCCATACAGGAAGTGTTGAGGCGCCCGCCTTTCATATCTTGTGGGATCGCGCCTCGAAGCACTACTTCAACGAGGCGCTGCTGGATGCTTTGGAGGAGTTTTCCGGGGCAACTCCCCACCGAGCACATTGCGAACTCCCTGGAGAGAGGTAACACCTAACCTTTTCCAACAAGAGCTGTTCAAGCATTCATTCTGCACCATAGTTAGCAGTCGCTATTCTTTGGAAAAAGCTCCCCTGTCTGGCCTGCCGCAAAATCTTCGCAACGGCCAGCAGGGGAACACACAGCATGATGGGAAAGCTATCGAGTGGATAGAAACGACTATCTCGGTCGCTCAGTCACAAAAATCACATCCAAGCACTGCCCTTCAGCACAGACTAATCAGTGTTTTGATCTGAGCGATCTCCGGCTCCACAATCATGCTTTTGTTGGCTTGATCGCCACGATACTGCGCCGACTCATCAATCCGTAGTAAGCGCATGCCGGAAACACCAGACCCACAACCCATGCCAAATCGATACCCTGCAGCGCCGAGGCGATGGGGCCGACGTAGAGGGAAGTATTCATGAATGGAATTTCTAGCACGATGGTCGCGAGGAACACTCCGATAGCGATCCCGTTCACCCGACCGTAGATTCCCGAAGGGTTGAAGATATCCGCAATCTCGTAGACGCCTTTGCGTAGTGCGTAGTAGTCGACCAAGTTGATTGCCGTCCATGGGATTAGAAAGTAGCTCATGAAAAAGATGAAATTCAGAAAGAACTGAATGAAGTCATCCTGGGCCATCGTGCATAACGCAGTGGCAACGGCACAGATAATGAGCATAAAGCTGGCGCGCACCTTCGCAGTGACCTTGAGCGCAGCAAAGGGCTCGATAACGGTAACCGTCGACATGAAGGCGCCATAGAGGTTGAACACGTTGATGGCGATCTGACCATAGAGCACGAAAGCCACGGCCAGCAAAGTCCCGCCCCCTACAAGGCCAAGCAAATGAAAGCCAACGTTATCCGAGAAACCTGTGACGCCCTTGGTCAATATCGCCCCCAGCAGCATCATCCAGCTTCCACCAATGACCGTACCCGTATAGCTGTACCAGAAGACCTGGCGCGCGGAAGTATGGGTAGGCAAATAGCGAGAATAGTCGGCCACATAAGGGGCGTAGGACAATTGCCAAGTCACCGCAATGCTCACCGAGGCGAGGAAGCTCGCCAAATTGAAGCCCTGCGTCGTCCATTGTTCCGCGTCTATTGGCAGCGCAAGGGCGAGCAGGGTCGCGATCCCGAAAAAAACAACCGAAACCAACGACAGCATTTTTTGCAGGCGGTGGATGAGCTTGTAGCCAAACAGGGCTACCAGAAAGCAGAGCAACCCCAGCAGCACAATATTTGCCTCACTGCTGAGAGGGCTTGAGGCTGCGACAGCTTGGGTGGCCAACAACGTATTACTTACAAAAAAACCCAAGTAAATGAGCATTACGAACAACAGCGGAACAATGGCTCCAAATACCCCAAACTGCGCACGGCTCTGGATCATCTGCGGGATGCCCAGTCTCGGCCCCTGTGCAGAATGCGAAGCCATGAATACCGCGCCGATTAGGGAACCAAGCAGGATCGACAAAGCGCTCCAGAACAGGTTCAGCCCCAGGCTGACCGGCAGCACCCCGGCCGCAACCGTGGTGATGTTGGCGTTGGCCCCAAACCACACGAAGAACAGAGAACGGGGTTCACCGTGACGTTCGGTTTCCGGGATGAAATCGATGCTTCTTTTTTCTACGTTCATCATGCTCTCCGCTCATTCTTGGCAACGAGGCAGTTTTCCAGGCGCGCGATAGCTTGCATAAATTCTTCTGGCTGGAACGCAAGGTGGTCTGGTTCCATCGTACGAAGTGAAGGTGCTGGCTCGCCCCTCCAGCGCCGCAACAGCTGTTCGGTAGAGAGCATGTCCAGTCCGTAAAGCCAGTTGGAGAGAATAAACAAGGCCGAGTAATGGGCCGCGGAAGTCGTCGCCGTACAAGCGTCGGCCACGAGGCTCAAGTGGAAGTCGTTCTGATAGGCATCGAACAGGCTACTCATCACACAGACGTCAGTCAGCACGCCCATTACCACGAGATGTTTGATTCCGCGCTCCTTCAGCATCGGAGCCAGCCGAGTACCGTGGAAGGCACTGTAGCGTTGCTTATCAATGACAACGTCACCGGTTTGTGGGGCTAACGCGTCGATGATCTCTATGGCAGATGTGCCGGCGCGATAGCTTGTCGGTTTGCCCTCGGCATCTACGGGCTCGCCCAGCGCCAAGCCGAAACCTTGGGCATCGTTGACATGACGGGTGTAGAACAGAGGGATGTTGTTTTTTCGAGCGCAATCAACCATCGCTGTTGCGTTTTTGATTACTTGATCGAACCGCTCCAGAGTGAAGCCGTCTTCTTTCTGAAGATCGATCACGAGCAAAGCCGTGTCTTGGGTCATCAGGTTTCTTCCAATTGCAGAGCGCCAGGCGATAGCCGCAAGGCTCGCTGGTCACTAACGAATGCTCAGGCGCAGGCACCGCAATCGCGGGCTACGGAAAGTTCGAGATTCTCTAGGAAGGATTACCTGACTATTTGCCAAAAACCGTTTTGCTTGGCGGCAACGCAAGAGGGAAGACGCTTCAGCGTCACGTGGGAAGGCGTAACCGATCGACGTAGAAAGTTCTTCATGGCTCCGCACGGGAATAACGATGTCCAGCCACGAAGGCTGATGCGCGTTATGCCGGGTCGAAATGCGGAACTGACCATGAAGTAGACTCTTGGGGCTAGTTCCGTGAGGCAAGCAATATGCGCGCCATAGTATCGGAAGGCCCGGAAAACGGCCGGATAGAGCGATATCAGAAATCATCGTGATGTCTTATGGCATTCGGTATGCCGTAACACCACGCTACGAAACGTAGCACGCAGCGCCGAAGTGCACCTTTCTGATACTCCCGTTGCAGGTGGGCAGCTTGGGCCCATTCTGTTCCTAGGCGTTTTGCCGGGCGCTAGCATTACGTTTCATCCGCCGATAATGTTTTCACGGGACGGCAATAAGTACTGCTCTGGAAATCGAGGCGTTTCTGTCCGGTCACCGACTCGCAGATTTCCGGTACGTTCCGGCAAAGTCTGAAGCACTTTGTTGATGCGCGCACGGCCAACACCCTGACCAGCGTCGAAGCGTATCTGGAAGAACTGCAAACCGTTCGCCGACAAGGCTATGCAGAAGACCATGAAGAGTTCGAAGACAACATGCGCTGCCTGGCGGCGCCGATTCGAGACCGCTTTGGGCACGTGATCGGCGGCATGAGCGTTTCATTCCACTGTTTTGGCTTCAGGGAAGAATTGAAGCAGGACTACGTCAAGCACCTGATGGAGGCCACGCAGCAGATTTCAGCTCAGTTGGGCTGGCACCTGCGTTGAGTCGTTCCCAAGTCCCGCCGCAGAGCGCATGAACACCGGATCGCGACCTAGGCTCGGGCGGACACTTCGCTCTTTCTCGGCGCTGCCGCTATATGGTTACTGTAGCCCGCCACATTGATCCAGAAAGGCACCACTGGTAAGTCATCGACCATCTGCGGCCCCGCAATCCTGTGAGTGCTGACCCCCATGCGCTTGAGCAGGCGCTCGTTTCCCGGCGCGCTGAATGCAATCAACCGACGAGCGCCAAGGGTCTGCGCGATGTCAATGACCTTGCTCATCAGCCATGTTGTGTCGTGCCAGGCCCGAATGACCTTTGCGCGTCGCGACAAAAGACGCCGACTGGCGAACCGGGATAGCTCCCAGACGGTACTTGAGGACGGCAACGGAGTGTCGCCCATCAACTGGGGGAACACCTCCCCCAACAAAAAGGGACGATCGGTAGGAATCAAGCGCGCACATCCGACGATTTCCTGCTTGCTGTCGCGGGCCAGGACATACACCGTATCCGGTCGATCGAAGGCATCCACCTCTAAGCCCTCGGCGCAGGGCAACGCCCAGCCGAGGCCCTTGACGAACACTTCATACCGGTAGCGAGCCAGTGCCTTGAACAGGGCCGGGGACATATCACTGCGGGTGCTGGCAATCACTTCGAGCATGATCCAGCCTCCCCGGCACAGAACGTTGATATGAACCCTGTGATGGCCGCGGCGACCTCGCCCCCCCGTTCAAGATAGGGCACATGCCCGGAATCCTCGATGACCTGGCCACGGGCGTCGGGCAGTTGCTGGAGCAGGTTCTCCAGGGCAGCAGGCAGGAACACCTGGTCATGCCGCCCCCAGATCACCAGCGTCCTCGAAGCGATCTGCGGAAGCCGTTCGAGAAGCACGTCCAGGCCTTCGCGGCGAAAATCCTCGATCACCCGCTGCACAGCAGCAAACCTCGACCTGCCGCTTGCGGCCATGGCCTGCGCCAGGCGTCCTCGCACCTGGGGTGGCTCCTTGAATACCAGGCTCCAGAAGCGCTTCATCTCCTCGACCGTACGATAGCCGAAGACTGTGCCTTGCCCTTGCAGGCTGGCTTGCAATGCTGGCCCTAGTACCGCCGGGCCAAGACCTGCAGGTGCCAGCAAGACCAGGTGACTGACACGCTGGGGGTATTTCGCGGCATACAGTCCGGCTACGCAACCGCCCAAAGAACTGCCGACCAGAACGAAGGGGCCCTCGACTACCGTTTCCAACAAGCCCTCCAGCTCTGCCAGCAATGCCAGCGGTCCGAAGCCTGCACGCGACTCGTACAAGGATTGGCCATGCCCCGGTAAATCGACGAAAACACAACGGTGATGGCGCGCCATGCCCAGGATCGCAGGTCCCCACTGGTCCTTGCTGGCGCCCAAGCCATGAAGGATGACCAGTGTCGGCCCCTTCTGACGTGCAGTGCTTTCCAGATAGGCCAATCGCCCTTGCGCACTGGCGTGCCAGCGCAGCTTCAAACCGAACTGCCATCGGTGGACCAGGCGCAAGGTGCCGAGCAACAGTCGATCAACGCTGTTCATCCGCCACTCCTTGCCCTTTGCTGCCGCCAGCCTTGAGAAAAAATTTCCCGGGCATGCGCAGTTGGCATAGCGCCACACCTGACAGCGTCAACGCGGCGCCGATCACTAGGCGCTGGCTGATGCCCTCGGCGAGCATGATCTTGCTGACGGCGATCGCGAACAGCGGCACCAGGAGCAGATACGGGCTCAGTTGCTGCATCGAATTGCGTCCGAGCAACCAGAACCAAAGGCCGAATCCCAGAAGTCCGCCACTGAGCGCTGTATAGATGACCGCCCACCACGCCTGAGCGCTGGCCGTGTGGACGCTTGCCCATTGCCCGGCCTCCTGGATGAAGGACCACAACAACAGTTGTGGCGCGGCGATGACAGCCGTCCAGGCACTCAAGGCCAGCGGATCCAGCGGCCCGAGACGCTTGGCCAACACCGATCCGACCGCGAATGCCAAGGCCGCCAGCGCCACCAGCAGCATGCCGACAAAAGTCCCGCTCGCCGGCGGTTTGGCCAGCAGCACCAGAATACCGGCGAACGCCAGCAGGATGCCCACCAGCGCGCGCACTTTCAGGACTTCACCCAATAACGCGAACGCCAGAACGAGGGTGAAAGGTGCCGCCAGCTGATAGATGATTGCCGAGGTAGAAGCGTCTACCCGGGCGATACCGCAATACAGCAAGCCAAAATGCAAGGTGCCGGTAATCGTAGCGATCAAGACCATGGGCCCGAACTGCTCGCGTTTGACACGCTTGAGCAATGGCATGAGGAACAGCGCCATGATCGCGTAGCGCATGGCGACCATGAGGATAGGCGGCAACTCGGCGCCGCCGATTTTCACTGCGGTAACCTGCGCGCCCCAGAGAAACGCGACCAGTAACGCGAGCAATGAATCTTTCAATGGCATGACAGTTATCCCTTCTGAAATTGAATGGGCCGCAGGATTCTTTCCGGCTTGCCTGTCGCAAGGGCTGGGGGGTTAAGTCGACAGTGATGCTCACAGAGCCGGTCCAATGTCTCGCGCAGGGCCTGTTCCGCTTCAGGATCGTGGGCCAGTTGGGTCTGGAAGCACGGCGGAAATCCCGAGCCGACCAGAATCATTTTGTTGAGCAGCACGTTCAGCGCGACCTGGGAAAAAACCGCCGTGTGTCCATAGCGTCGGCCGACGACCGCAATCGCCGCGAGCTTGTCGCGCAGCGGACGCTCCCGTGGTCGCAGGAAGCCATAGCCGACTCGCTCCAGAAACGCCTGAAAGCGACTGTTGGTGCCGTAGGCATGCATGACGGGGAGATAGAGCACCGCATCGGCGCGGTCCAGCCGCGCCACCAACTGCCCGACGTCGTCCTGCACTTGGCAGTCCTGGTCGGCACAGGCGTTGTCGGCGTCGCAGTAATCGATCCGGTAATCCTTGAGCCAGATGTCATCGACCGCGACCTCCTCGCCCAGGTGGCGGCGCACCAGCGCCACCACCCGTGCACTGACACCACAAGGTCGGCTTGACCCGACAATGATGGTCAGATTCATGATTCAGGACGCCTCCCGCAACCCTTCTTCGCCTGCCAGGTAGGCGCGCAAAGCCTCTTCCATCAACTGCCCGGTCAGCCACAGCGTGACGCGTGCCACTTCCTTGATCTGACGACGATCTTCTTCGGTCTTCACCGCACGCTGCATCGCCATACGCACTTCCTCGGCGTGCTTCTCGTCGATGGTCGAGTGGGCGACGAAGAAGGTCATCTGCTCATCCTTCAAGCCCAGGTCGGCGCGGAACCGCTCCAGGATCGGTTGGATGTGCTCGTAGACGTCCTCGGCCCAGTAGCTGTAGCCCAGGCGAGCGATCGGCCCCTTGCGGATAGCCACATCGTTGAGAAAAGCGATCAGTGCCTGGGTCGGCGCCAGGGGCGCCGGCATGGCTTGCGGCAGCAGCCCGACCGACTCCAGGTCACGCAGCACCATGCGCTCGTGGCCCAGCTCTTCCAGGGCGTGCTTGTAGACGAAGCGCAACAGCGTCGTCTCCTCAGGATCGGCACTGAAGGCGCAGGCGGCCTGGTTCACCGAGTTGTAGCGGGTGTAGTGGTAGACCTGCAGCATGAGCTGTTGGTAGAGGGCTGGCGGCGTCGGGTTGTCCAGGCTGAATTTCCAGTAGGCGCCCTGCTTGATCTGGGCCCAGCCCGCGTCGACGATAGCGTCGAGTTCCTTGAAGAATGCTTGCATTTCAATTGGCTCCTTTAACATTGAGGTAAACACTTTCGAGTTCCAGGTACACGAGGCTGTAGCGCCGCTCGACCTGTTCCCCGGTCCAGGTAACGTCATCCACCAGCACACGCCCGCCCAAGCCGACATAGAGCGCAGCCAATTGGCCGCGGCACAGTGCCGAGATGAATCGCAGGTGAGTGTTGGCTTTCAGCCAAATGGCCGCTTGCAGGAGAAACATGCGCAGGTGCCGACCGCCGCGGTATCGTTCGTCCAGCACCAGGCGATTGGCATCGAAGGCATCCGTCGATTGTTCGAAATAGGCCTGCACGTCGACCGCTCGCTCGACGAAGCTCAGGCCATGGCCCAGCGGCGTGACGCGCAACGTCCCGACCACTTCGTCCTTGTCCAGGTAGACCAGGTGATAGGACAAGGCGTCGCGCACCTGCTCCCTGCGCTCGAAGTCATCCTCCCGTGCCGGGTTGGTTCCCAGGTAGCGACTCCTGAGTTGCCGGACGGACTCGAACAGTTCATTGGCGTTGTCGATCACGCGAACAGACAGGCTCATCGCTGACCTCACTGGCCTTGACGCTGATCGACGATGCGCGCTTCTTTCCAGCTGAACCAACTGCCAAGGTTCACATGCTCGGCCAGATCGCCCACCACCATGACCGTGGCATCGACCCCCAGCCGTTCGCGCAGGCGCTCCTTGATCAGCAGCACCAGACGCCCGCGATCGCCTTCGAAGAAGCGCGACATTTCCAGCTTGGCGATGACGGTGTCGCGATCATTGGCGCGACTGAGGATGATCTGGTAACCCAGGCATTGTTCGACGCCTTCAAGCAGCGCCTGCTCGATCTGTGCGGCCGAGAAGGCGCGATCGTTCAGTTGCACGGCATCCTTCACCCGACCGACGACCTTGACGGTCTGGCGCATCGATTGCGGATAGCCGGGGCGCGACTGGATCGAGACCAGGTCACCCGTGCGGTAGCGGATCAACGGCTTGCTGCCAGGGATCAGCATGGTCACGCACAACTCACCGTCGCCGGTGCAGCCCAGGCTTTCCCCGGACTTGGGATCGAGCACTTCGATGATGTAGTTGAGGCGATGCGGCACCAACTGGTCGTTGGCGTTGCAGGCCGCGATGATCATCGCTTCCTGGGAGCCATACAGGCTGTTGTAGGCCTGCGCGCCCCACAGGCTGTAGAGGTTGTTCTTCAATGCAGGGGTGCATAGTTCGCCGCTCATCATGAACGCACGCAGGGCGAAGTCCTCGCGTGGGTTCAAGCCTTGGCGCTCGGCTTCCTTGGCCATGGCCAGCAACAGCCCCGGTGCCGATGCGAGCACGCCGATCCGCAGGTCCTTGAGCAGTTGCAGGGCCTTGGGCCAGCCGATCACCGGTGAGTGCGGCCAGATCTTGGCATTGCACAGGTCGAGCTGGGTGCAGACATCGCCCAGGGTGTCACCGAAGGAATGGACCTCGGTGGGTCCCATGATGCCGACCACGGTCTTTTCACCCGCAAAGTGCTTTTCGATCACCGCCTGGTAGGCCATGGCCAGTTGGCGATTGCTCGCGTAGCTTTCCTTGCGATCCCGTGGGCATGGCGTAGCAGGCCCGGTGGTGCCCGTCGTCTCGTAATAGAAGATGCTGTCTTCCAGCGGGCCGGACAGAATGTCGAAGCCTGCCTCGCGCAAATCATCCTTGGTCGTGAATGGCAAGGTGACGAGCTCATCCAAGGTCAGCGAACGCTCGTCGACCTGGGCAAGGTGCCTGGCATAGAACGGCGAAGAACGCTTCACGTGGCCGATCACTTCCCGCAACTGTTCCTGATGCCATGCCGCCAACGCGGTGTCGCTGAGGACGTCGGTCCAATAGGCATGATGAATCGGATCGTACCGCTTCTTGAATGTGTCTAAATGCTCTTTCATTTCAGCCGCTCAGGTTTGATGGGTTACTGAACTCAACGGCCACTACGTTAGTGACAGAAGTTACAAATACCCAGCTGCGTTATCCCGCAGTTGTGCGCGTACGAGTTTCTTGTTAAAAGCACGCGCGATTACATATGCGCAGGAATAGTTTTTGTGCCTGTCGACACTAAGAAATGAATGAGATATCAATATCCGTCCAGCAGTTGACAGCCCCGGGGCACACTGGTAATTTCGCTGCACTGCCGCTCGTTCCCGCAGTGCCTAGCCAAGACTGGGATGTCTAAAATGTACTATCACCTTTCTGCTATCAGTTCTTCCCACAGCTACCCCGACAGCTGTTCCCGGGCCACTCTGGCCATCTTCAAAAGCAATATCTGGCGTCGCTAATAATCTAGCGAAGACCAGCGTCTGTCTGCTGCCTGCCAGCAACGTCCTGCTCTCTCCACAATGAAATTCGAAGGTGCTCGCGCCTTGTGCCCTGCGCATCGATGGCTGCAATCCGTTGCAAGCCTGGTATTGCGCGCGACATGAACAGCGTCCGCCCCGAACATTCAGGATATCCGTCAACACCTATTTAAAGTGCCTGCGCACTTTATATTCCCGTGGTGCTCTCTTAATGGAGTGCCTGAATCGTTGCACCTTGAAAATGGTATAACCGTGAATAAACATTTAATTGACGTCAATGTTCTTCGCCGCGAAGAACGTCGATCTACAGATGCACTTGGCATATATGCAAATGCACTGGAGCAACTGGGTCGCGAGTCTGTCTTCATTCTTGAATCACTGTCCGGTCCAAGCCGCGATCGCCGGGCGACGATCGTCGGGCTCGATCCCCTTTTCGAAGTGTGTATCGATGAGGGCCAGGCACAACTGCGAGGCTGTCCTGCGCTGTGTGAACACTTGTCCGCCAGCCTGCAACAAGGGGGGGTGCAGGTCGATCCCGAGCACAAGATCCACCTACCGGACAGCGAGTCAGGGTGGAACCTGCTCCGGACCATCCAGGCTACGTTCCAGCCTGCACCCAATGCCCCGTCCAGCCTGGCGTTCTTCGGCTATTTCTCCTACGACTGCGTTCGCCTGATCGAGCGCCTTCCCGATCTCGCCGAACAGACCTACAGCTACCCGCTCATCGCCCTGTCGGTCTATCAGACACTGGTTTATTTCCACAGCAACGGCATTGTCGAAACCCTGATCAACAACCACCCTCTGTGGGCGCCCCGTACAGTGGAGGATTACCCCTTCCTGAGCGCAACCCCGGCGCGCGAGGCAGTGGATCTGCCACCGTATCCAGAGACATTCGAGGAAATCCGCACGGTCACCCCGGAGCAATTTTGCGAACGTGTCGAAGTCGCAATGGAGCACATCCGCGCCGGCGACGTCTACCAGATCCAACTCGGCCATGAGATCCGCATTCGCTCGCAGGTTGCGCCGTTCGATGTGTACCAGAACCTGCGCCTGCGCAACCCCTCTCCTTACATGTACCTGGCCCATGTGGGCGGTATCGACCTGATCGGTGCCAGTCCGGAGCTGTTCGTCAGGATCAAGGACGATTTGATTGAGATGCGTCCGATCGCCGGTACTGTCGGCAAGAAGCCTGGCGTCGATCCGACCCAGCTGGTGCTGGAGCTGACCCGCTCGGAGAAGGAACGCGCCGAGCACCTGATGCTCATCGATCTGTGTCGCAATGATATCGGTCGCGTCTGCCAGGCCGGCTCGCTGGAAGTCGACGAATTCATGCTGGTGGAGGAGTACTCGCACCTCTACCACATGGTGTCGAACGTTCGCGGTCTGCTGCGCCCAAGCCTGGATGCCTACGACGTGATCAAGGCCTCATTCCCCGCAGGAACCATGTCCGGCGCGCCCAAGGTCAGGGCAATGGAACTGATCGAGGGAATGGAGAGCAACCGCCGGGGCATCTACGCCGGAGCCCTTGGCCTGGTGGGTTTTGATGGCAGTGTAAATACCGCCCTGTGCATTCGCTCGACCGTCTTCGACGAGGGGACCTACCACTTGCGTGCATCCGCCGGGGTGGTCGCCGACTCCGTTCCCGAGATGGAGTGGAAAGAGACGCTGTACAAGATGGGTTCTGTATACCGGGCAGTGACCGGCAAGGAGATCGCACTGTGAAAGTATTCCTGATCGACGCCTACGACAGCTTCGTCTTTATCATCAGCCAGTACCTGGAACAACTGGGGCTGGAAACCCGCGTCGAACGTCACGACGTGCCAGACCTCCTCCAACGCATCGAGGATTTTTCGCCGGACTTCTGCGTGCTGGGCCCTGGGCCTGGGCATCCGGCCGACGTTGGCTACATCGAAGTGATCAGGCACTTGCAGGGGCGTTTGCCGCTACTGGGCGTATGCCTGGGTCATCAAGCCATCGGCCTGGCCTTCGGCGCTCAGGTTTGCCGCGCCCCGCACGTGATGCACGGCAAAGTGAGCACGATCGAGAACGATGGCAAGGGCGTCTATGACCACACGCAGGCACGCGCCATACAGGCCACCCGCTACCACTCGTTGATGGTCAGCGACCAGCAGCTACCCGACAGCCTGGAAGTCACCTCGAGATCCACCGATGACGGCTATGTGATGGGTGTGCGTCATCGCCACCTGCCAGTGGAAGGAGTGCAGTTTCACCCTGAGAGCATCCTGACCGAAAACGGCCTGGACCTGTTTCGCAGTTTCATCAAGTGTTACGTGCACCAGTGATCCGCCAGAAGGGGCGCACTCCCCTTCTTTTTCCGTGCTCCAGCTGTTTCATTCCCGCTATAACAAGAGCGACTCGTTTATGGACAAACACAACTCCCCCGTCTGCAGCCGGAACCAGGCCGGGCGTACCGCACCGCTGACCGCCTTCATGAGTCTCGCCAAAGATGCCAACCGTTGCGATTGGGAGCGCCTGCTGAACAAAGTGCTGCGTCAGCTCGGCTTCGGCAGCTACCTCATCAGCCTGGGACCGGCAGCACCGAGGGATACCGACCCTCTCGCCGGCCTCATCACCACCTTTCCCAAACGCTGGCTGGAACACTATCGCGGTGACGGGTTGATCGAGATCGACCCGATACTCAGGCACTGTCGACGCGAACTGCTACCTTTTTTCTGGGACAGCGAGCGCAGGCGCGCCCGTGGACGTTCCCGGCACTTCTGGCAACAACGCGAGCAACACGGCCTGCGCAGCGGCCTGAGCATCCCGCTGCGCTACGAGCTGCTCAGGGGAACACTGAGCGTGGCTTTCGATGACACCCAGATCACCGAACAGGAGGGCTTTTCCAACCCTGCCGTTTATCAACTGTTCATGCTCATCCCCTACCTGCTCGCCGGAATGCGCCATCAGTTGCAGGTTCCTGCCCAACCCTGCCAGGACCTCACGCCCAAGGAGTTGGACTGCCTGTATTGGGCCAGCGTCGGCAAGACCACTTGGGAGATTAGCCACATCCTGACCTGTTCCGAGCGCACCATCGACTTCCACCTGCTCAATGCCCGACGCAAGCTGGGTTCGGTGAGTCGCCAACAGGCCGTCAGTGCTGCAGCGGCCTGCGGGCTGGTCATGCCGACGGTTGCCCCACCGGTTTACAGACGCCAGAAATGATAACCCTCGGCCTCGTAGGACTCCCGATCCAGGACAGCCTTGACATCAATCACACACGCCCCGGGCAATAACTTGGTGCGCATTTGCTGCAATGAGGTGCGCCGATAGGCCTCATGCGGCACAGCCACGATCAGCGCATCGCCTGCGGGCAGCTGTTCCCAACTGCTCAATGCGCAGTCGTACTGACGCATGACCGTCGCCGGGTCGGCCAGTGGGTCATGCACATGGACGTTGACGCCATAGGCTCGCAATTCGACGATGATGTCGTGAACCTTCGAATTGCGCACATCTGCGCAATTTTCCTTGAACGTGATTCCCAGCACATTGATCGTCGAGCCCTTCACCACACGGTTGGCGGCGATCAGCAGCTTGATGGTTTTCTCGACGATCCACTTGCCCATGCCATCGTTGATCCGTCGCCCGGCAAGGATCACTTGGGGATGGTAGCCATGGGACTCGGCCTTGTAGGTGAGGTAATAGGGATCGACGCCAATGCAGTGACCGCCTACCAGCCCTGGCTTGAAATCAAGGAAGTTCCACTTGGTGTTCGCCGCTTCCAGCACCTGGCAGGTGTCGATCTTCAGTTCCGAGAAGATCAGCGATAACTCATTCATCAGGGCGATGTTCAGGTCGCGCTGGGTGTTCTCAATGACCTTGGCCGCTTCGGCCACCTTGATCGAAGGAGCACGATGCACCCCCGGCCGGACAATCAGCTCGTACAACGCGGCCACAGTCTGCAAGCTCTGCGGACTGTCGCCGGACACGACTTTGACAATATCGCAAAGCGTGTGGGTACGATCGCCGGGATTGATTCGCTCAGGTGAGTAGCCGACAGTGAAGCCCTCTTTCCACACCAGCCCCGAAGCCTCCTGCAAGGCGGGAATGCACCGTTCCTCGGTCGCGCCCGGGTAAACGGTCGACTCGTAGATGACCAATGCCCCGGGCTTCATGTTCCGCCCCACCGTTTCACTGGCTCGTATCAAGGGTGACAAATCAGGTTGATTCGCCGCATCCACAGGTGTGGGGACCGCGACGATGATAATGTCCGCGCCGCGCAGCGCCGCCGGATCGCTCGTATAGGTGAGCAAGTGCGCCTGCTGCATCTGCTCCTCGCCAAGCTCCCCGGATGGATCTATGGCATCGCCTAATTGATCGATACTGTGCTGGCAGATATCGAAGCCTATGGTCGGCAAGCGCTTGCCGAACTCAACCGCCAGAGGAAGCCCGACATAGCCCAGCCCCACCACCGCGACAGTCCCAAAAATCTGTTCCATCCTTCGCTCCTTGAAACCCGGCTGTGCCTTCAATTTCGCAATCCACGGGTAAATGACAACAACGATTCATAGGTTTGCATGGCCTTTCCGCTGTCCAGAATGCCGGTCGCCAGCTCCAGCCCCTGGGCGATACTCTCGACCCTGTCGCCCAGGTAGAGCGCCGCAGCACTGTTGAGCAGGACAATGTCGCGTGGAGCACCTTCCCGACCCGCGAGCACTTCCAGGCATAACGCCCGGGCCTGGTCGATGCTGCTGACCTGCAGGCTTGCCAGATCACACACCTTCATTCCGAAATCGCTGGGGTGGAGGTGGTACTGGCGTATGTCGCCATCCCAGAGCTCAGCGACCAGCGTGCTACCGGATAGGGAAATCTCGTCCAAGCCATCCTCGCCGTGGACCACCAGCGCGCGCTCGCTGCCCAGTGCCCTGAGTACCTGCGCCATGATCGGCACCAGCTCGGCGCTGAACACACCCAGCAATTGCCTGCTCGCCGCAGCGGGGTTGGTCAGCGGGCCGATGACATTGAAAATCGTGCGGATGGCCAGTTCACTGCGGACCCGCGTCAAGCCCGGCAGAGCCGGTCGATGGACTGGCGAGAACATGAAGCCAATCCCCACTCGTTCCAGGCACGTAGCGATCTGTGCGGGCGTCAATTGCAAATCCAGGCCCAGCGCTTCCAGTACATCGGCGCTGCCACAGGTCGAGCTGACACTGCGGTTGCCATGCTTAGCCACCCGCACACCCGCCGCGGCCACCACAAAGCTGGCGGTGGTCGACACGTTGAACGTGGCCCGCGCATCCCCTCCTGTTCCGCACAGGTCCACCAGCGGCCCCGCCACCGAATGCCGGACCGGAATCAGAAATTCACGCACCACGCGGGCGACACACTCGATCGCCTGGAACTCCAAGCCCTTCACTTGCAAAGCCACCAGCAGCGCAGCGATCAACGAGTCCGGCAGCTGTCCCTGCATCAATGCTCGAAAGGCGCTTTGCAACTGATGCGCCTCGACCGGCTCCCCCTGGCTGTACCGTGCAACCACTCCACGCACATTCTGCGGCATTGTTCTCCCTCACCTGTTAGCTGGGCTGATCCCGCCCGTTGGCAGGCCACGGCGGCTGCCGTCATTACTGATTGATGCTGCGTTGCACGCGTCGCACCTGCTCGAAGGCGAGCCGGGCATTTCGACAGAACTCCTCAATAGCCCGGGGTGACTTGCAACCCGGCGACGACTCCACCCCCGAGGACACATCCACGGCCGCGGGCTCGAGTGCTTCGATCAACGCTGCGACACTGTTGACCGTCAAACCGCCCGCGATCATCGCCTCCGGGTAGCGCGCGGCCGGCCAAGGATGCGCAACCCCATGGCCTGCCCCTGCATCGACCAGTGGCAGCGCCGAGGCCCTTCGATCGCGGCGGTAATCCGACGGCATCACACGACGAATCAAAGGCCGTCCCAGCTGCTCCCAACAACGCCCCTGCTCCTGGCCATGCAACTGCACCAGATCCAGGTCCAGGGCCAGGGTGGTTTCGTGGACCTGGCTGTACGACTGATTCATGAACACGCCCACTACCCTGGCCTGGTCACCGATCAGGTCACGCAAGACCGTTGCCTGTTTGGGCGACAGTTCGCGCTTCGAACCAGGCACCAGTACCAGGCCGATCAAATCGACACGGGCTTGCAGGCACGCCTGGATATCTTCCGGTGTCCGTACCCCGCACACCTTGATCGTTCCCTGCTGCCAGCCATTCATCGCCGGCCCCCGGCCTTGAAACCAGCGAGATAGTGGTGGGCCTGCGTAGCGGCTTCGACCGGGTCGGCCAGCCGGCGTGCCAAAGCGCTGCCAATGATCACGCCCTCTGCCTGCTGCCACATGACTCGGGCCTGTTCGGGGGTGCCGATGCCGAAACCAACCGCCAAAGGCAAGTCAGTAAATCGCCGTACCCGCGCCACGAACGGACCGATGTCGGCCAATTGCTCGCGCTCACCGGTCGTGCCCAGCACCGACACCAGATAGATGAAGCCCTTGGCGTGTTCGGCAATCGTGCGCAGGCGCTCGTCGCTGAGGTTCGGTGTCATCAGAAAGATCTGATACAAACCGTGGGCCTCCAGGGCGGCACGCAACTCACCACTGGCCTCGACCGGCATGTCCGGGACAATCACTGCACTGATGCCCGCCTCGGCGGCCTGCGCGGCGAACCGCTCGTAACCATGGTTAAGCAGAAGATTCGTATAGGTCATCACCACCAGCGCGGGCGCCTGGTCGTCCTGGGGAAGTCCGGCGATCTGCTTCAATGCCAACGTCATGGTCATGCCATTGGCAATCGCTGCGTGGCTGGTCTGTTGGATCACCGGACCATCGGCGACCGGATCGGAGAAAGGCACACCCAGCTCGATGACATCCGCACCAGCATTACGTGCGGCCTGTACCAGCTCCGGCAGGCTGTCCAGTGCCGGATAGCCGACCGTCAGGTAAGGCATCAGGGCCTTTTCGCCTCTTTGCGCGAGATCGGCGAAACAGCTGTCGATACGGTTCATTGGGGGACTTCCTCCGCGCTCGTGAGCTGGGCAATGGTTTGCATGTCCTTGTCGCCACGCCCGCTGAGGTTGATGATGATTCGCGCTCCCTGGGGCAGTTGCCGCGCGACCTTGATGGCGCCGGCCAACGCATGGGCGCTTTCCAGGGCCGGGATGATGCCTTCACAGCGCGATAGCAGCTGGAGTGCTTGCAGCGCCTCGTCATCGCTGGCCCAGAGATAATTGGCGCGACCGCTGTCACGCAACTGGGCATGCTCAGGCCCGACCATCGGGTAATCCAGTCCGGGCGCAATGCTGTGGGTTTCACCTATCTGCCCATTGGCGTCCTGCAGGACGTAGGAGCGACACCCTTGCAAGACCCCGGAGCGGCTCTGTCCGCCCTGGCCGAAACGGATCGAATGATTGCCAGTGCTTTCGCCCTGGCCGGCGGCCTCGACACCGAACAACTGCACGTCAGGTTCCTCGATGAAGGCCGAAAACAACCCGATGGCGTTCGATCCCCCTCCGACACATGCCACCAGCGCATCCGGGAGTGCTCCGTCCTCAAGCGCGGCGAACTGCTGCCTGGCCTCGTCGCCGATGACGCTCTGGAAATAGCGGACGATGGCCGGGTATGGGTGCGGGCCCAACGCCGATCCCAGCAGGTAATAGGTCGTGTCGGCATTGGCCACCCAGTCGCGCAGGGCGTCGTTGATCGCGTCCTTGAGGGTCTGGGTGCCGCCAGTGGCCGCCACTACCCGCGCGCCCATCAACCGTATGCGTTGTACGTTCAGCGCCTGGCGTTGCATATCACGCAAGCCCATATAGATCACGCATTCGATCCCCAGCAAGGCACAGGCCGCAGCAGTCGCCACGCCATGTTGGCCTGCACCTGTTTCTGCGATCACGCGGCGTTTACCCATCATCTGCGCCAGCAGCGCCTGACCCAGGGCATTGTTGATCTTGTGGGCGCCGGTATGGGCCAGGTCTTCGCGTTTGAGGTAGGTTTTCACCCCGATTTCCCGGGAGAAGTTCTCCACCAACGTCAAGGGAGTAGCCCGCCCCACATAGTGTTTGAGCAAGCTGCGATAACGTTGCTGGAACGCTGCACTGGCGATGATTTGCTGATAACGCTCGGTCAGTTCGCTGACCGGAGGCGAGAGTGTTTCAGCGATGAAACACCCACCATGGTCATCGAACCAAGGACCTTGCCCCGCCAGGGTTTCCAGCGCTGGCGAACGCCCATCTCCCAGGCGTTGCGCGACAAGTTGCAGGGCTGCCCTGACTGGGGTGCTGTCGAGTGGCGGCAATACGCACCCTAGCAACAGCAGGTCAGAGGTGCTGTCGCGGGTAGCGGTATGGACCGTGTCTCGAATGGAAAACAGCGACAAGACTTTCTTTGAGTCACGCAGCACCAGCAGGCCAGCCGGCAGCGGCTCGCGTCCTTGGCCGCCAACGGGCTCGTACGACTCGTCCTCACCAGAGAGGTCCAGCAGCACCGGTCCCTCGATTCCTGCGGCATCAAATGCCCCCAGCGAAGTCATGGTGGAGACCGCCACCCAATTGACCGTATCGACCACCTCATTTATGCGCGGCAACCGCGCCTGGGCCCGGCCGAATGCACGGTGGATGAAGTTGGCGACCGAAGGCAGGTGCTTGCGCGGATTAATGCCCGCACGTTGGTAGTAGTTCGCATACGGCGCAATCGATGGGTGGGTCAGCAAGGCATCCTTGTCTACGCCAGTCCATGCTGCGCGGTTGGCCGACCAGTCAAGCCCTGCCCCATCGACGCTTCCCACGCCAGGCAGGCGCATTGCCAGGACCCTGGCGCCTGGAAACTGCACGCGCGCCGCTGCCGATACATCGATCTCGAATATCTCGTTCATTGCTCTTCCTCGAAGTGCAGGTAACTGCCTAAGCCGCAATCCCGGAGGGTGCCACCGGTCAGCAGGTCGTCCGCCGCTATCAGGATGTTGTAGTGGTTGGGAAAGTGGCATTCGTCAAAGCCAATGACCTGACCAATGCAGGTGTCGCCTAGCAACACCCGATCACCGCGCTCGATGACCCCGGCCTGCTGGATTTCGACGAAGCCGATGAAGCCGACCCGCTCAATCCGGTCGCCCGGCTCAGCCCCTGACTGGTCGGTCGTCACCACTTCGTGCAACTCGCCGCGCCGCACACAACGGGAGCGGTGCTCGATCAACGTCATGCCACGTGCTTGCTGAGTGTGATAGAGCAGCTTCACCAGCCTAGCCTCGAGCCTGGCCTTGGACGGCTGACGGGGCTGTTCAGCGAGCATCGCGGGCCTCCATGGCATAGGTAGCGCGCACCAGCCGCACCGCATCGACACCAATCGAACCGTCTTCGACCATGCCTTGGATGCTCCTGGCTAGATGGGCGATGACGCCCTCGTATTCGTGATAGAGGGACGTCTTGAAACCCACGCTGTCCTTGAGCAGGTCGACGATGACTTGGCGTCCGTCGGCGTAGTCGATCACCAGGTCTTTCTGTTCGCCGTGGGCATAGTCCCAGCTCAGTTCGACGCTCGCCTCAAGCCCGACCGCGTTGGTCAGCGTGACCAATGCCCCGATGTCGATCCCCAACGCATTCCGACGAACCTGCGCCCCAGTGACCTCGAGTCGGCCAAGCACAAAGCTCAGCGTGTCGTAGACATTCGGGCCATTGTCGGCAATGCAGCCGCCACCACAGGAGGCACTGTCCAAATACCAGGTGTCATGGCCGGCATGATCCTCGATGCGCTCGTGGTAACGCGCCCGAACATGCACCGCACCATTGAACAGGCCTTGCTTCACGGCATTGAGCAGGTGGGTGTTGTAGCGTCGGTGAAAGGCCGTGAGCAGCGTCAAGTTCAAGCGGCGGGCCATGTCGCGCAACTGCTCGGCCTGGTCCAGTTCGAGGGTCAATGGCTTCTCGCAGCACACATGCTTGCCCGCCTCCAGGGCAGCCATGCAAGCGGTGAAATGAAGATGGTTGGGCAGGTTGATGATCACCGCGTCGAGGTCCGGGTCGGCGAGCAAGGTGGTGTAGTCGGTATGGCAACGCACATCCGTCGCCGCGAATGGCGCCAGCCGTTCGGGCGCCTTGTCGCACACCGCCACCAGCTGGCACAGGGTGCTGTCTTGCAGCGCCTTGAGGTAGTAGTGGGAGATCACTCCCATGCCGATGATGCCAAGCCTTATGGTCATGCCGCTGTCCTCGTGATTTGTGAAATACCGAGTTGTCCCGCGATGCTATCGAGCTGCTCCAACAGTGCGGCATCGACGGGAATGCCCTGTGCCAGGCGTTCGGTACGCACCCTCAGGTCAGGCGCGCCGGGATAGCTCAGCGGGTCGAACGCCGGATGCACAGGCGCCTGCGTGATGTGCTGGAGCAATCGGTCCATCGACGAGCGGAAACCTTCGCCAGCACCAAAGGCTTCGGGGGACAGGGCCAGGAAGAAGTGGCCGATGCTATTGCGCCCCGGGTTGCCAAGGTCCGCACCGGTCTGGGCACCACTGAGCACCCCACACAGGATCTCGACCATCATCCCAAGGCCCAAGCCCTTGTGTCCGCCCTGCTCCGCGTAAGCCCCGCCGAGCATCGGCAACATCGCGCTGCCGTCCAGGTACGCGCCAGGATCGCTAACCTCGCGGCCTTCGGCATCGTGAAGCCAGCCGGTGGGAATGGTTTGCTGGCGTCGAATGGCCTGCTTGATCTTGCCGCTGGCGCAGACCGTCGTGCTCATGTCCAACAGAAATGGCGCTGGCATAGCAGCCACCGGAGCCGCCAGGCTGATCGGGTTCGTCCCCATCAAGGGCGCCATACTGCCCAGCGGATGAGCGACGGGCTCACGACCCAGGTTGGTCATGGCCATGCCGATCATGCCGTGTTCCAGTGCCATGCTGGCGTAGAAACCTGCCGCGCCGAAGTGCGAACTGTTGCGCACCACCGCACAGCCAATCCCAAAGTCCCGGGCCTTGTCGATGGCCCGTTCCATGGCCTGCTGTCCCGCCAACAGTCCCAGCCCGCCGTCGGCATCAAGCGTGGCGCAGGCCCCTTGATCGCTGATCCACTGGCCGGTGGCGGCCAGGTTGATTTCACCGCTCCGGGCACCGGCGATATAGACATTGACCAGGTTGGCGATGCCATGGGTATCGTGGCCGTTCAGATCGGCATGCAATAACACGGGCGCCGCCTTCTGGGCCTGGGATGCGGTGAACCCGGCTGCCTTGAGGGCAGCCACAGTGAACCCATGCAGCTCGTTGGCTGCAATGCAGAAGAAATCCATAGCGTTTTATCCTTGCTTGAGAGTGTTTGCGATCGGCTCGGCAAAGCGGCGTAGCAGCCGCTTTACAGCAACTGCAAACGTGTCCAGGTCATTGATCGAAACGTATTCACGGGAGGTGTGCGCACCGTTGTCGGCCAGTGAGCCCGGCCCCCAGACGACGCTGTAGACGCCGTCGCCCTGAGCCCACATCGCATCGCAGGTGAAGGCCTGTTCGGCATCCGGGTTCGGCACGATGCCGGCCTCGCCCAACAGGCGCTGCAAGGCCACATGGTGGTTGTTCAGGACCGGCAAGCCGCGCTTGAGCCAACGAGCGCTGCAGGTGGTGCGCAGGCGTTCGACAGTCATGAGGAATGGCGGGCTTTGGGCGAAACGTGAGCCGCACTGCTGCAACGCCTGGTCGAACGCTTGCTCCACCAACACTTCGGCATCGCGCGCCTGAGCGGCGCTGCGATAGGCAAAATTGAAGAGACAGTGCCCGCTACCGTAAACCCGGTTGTGGTGCATGCCGGTATGCAGACCGGCCAGGGTCATCTTCACCTGCAGCGCGTGCAACGGCTCTGCCAACTGGGCAGCCATGGCCTGGGCGATGAAACCCAGAACCAGCGAAGCATTGTCGCCCTGGTGCGGAAAGTCGTCGGTCGAATCCCTGCCGTCCATCCGTACTTCATACGTCATGGAGGTGGTAGAGGCATCGAAGTAACCGGCTCCCGTCGGTTCCACAAAGATGTTCAAACACCCCAGGTGACCCTGCTGGCACAGGTAGTGGGTGCCATAGACGCCCATGGCGCCCCCTTCTTCACCGGCCACCACCTGGATCAGCACGCGGATATCGTCCAGCACCTGCGGCTCTTGCATCTGCAATGCCTCCAGGGCTGCCAGCACCGCCAAGCCTGGCCCCTTATTATCCACCGCGCCGCGACCCTGTACGGCGCCGTCGAGCACCCGCACCGGCAGATGAGGTGACACAGTGTCCATGTGGAAATTGAACATGATCGTACGTTCCCGCGGCCCGTTGCCGATCTCCAGAACGCTATGCGGCTGCCAAGCCAGGAACTCGGGCGCCTCGTTCATCCGGCGTAGCACCGAAACCGGCACCCGCGCCTCATCGGGCAGGACGCCTGGACCGCTGAACACCTCGCGCATGCCGACTGTCTGCGCCCACTGGACGAACAGGGTATTGGCCTGGGCAATGCACGAGGGCTGTCCGGTCTCCATCGGGGTCACGGTGTCGATGCGCAGCAGTTGCTCAAGCCGGTCTACATATTTATCCGTGAACAGCATGTCTTGCCTCCCTGCAGGATTGCAGCAAGTCCCGCGCATGCTCGGCATAGGCCTGATAGGTCTGCCTTTGTCGATGCGGGTCCGTAGCCGTCTGTTTGAGATGCGGGATCAGGCACAGGTGCGGCTCGATCGAAAACCAACCGTCGTAACCCTCGCCCATCAACAGCTCAATGCAGTCCCTGGCACCCACTTGCCCTTCTCCGGGGAAGGTGTAGTGCACTTCGTCCGATACCCAGCAACCATCCTTCAGATGCACATGCGCCACATGAGGAAGCACTTGGCGCAGGAATCCCAGGGCGTCATAGCCATAGCTCAGACCATTGCCGATATCGAACAGCAGCTTCAAGTGATCCGAGCCAACGGCATCGAGCAACTGCAGGGTCTGCTCGGCGCCCTGGCCGGCCCACCCGGCACAGTTCTCGTGTATCAGCACGACGTCGGCGTCTTCGGCCACTTCCACCAGACGCTTGAATCGCTCAATGACCGCATGCCGCCAGCGGGCCTCGTCCCAGCCACAATTGGGGTAGGACATGACACGGATCATCCGCGTCCCCAGACGCCCGGCCATCTGTAACAGGCATTGCAATTCGGCCCGGTCAGTCTGCCAGTCGGTATCGATCCTGCTGCCCCAATTGCCGATCTGTGAGGCCAGGACCACCACGTCCATGGACTGTGCGAGCAGCGAATCGCACATCGATACGCGTGATCGTTCCGACAGGTTGGCCAGCGGCACGCTGTCGACACTGCGCAGCTCGAGATGTCGCCAGCCCAGTTCAGCGTGGCACGCCAACTGCTCGGCCAAGGACGCGCAGCCTTCATCGGCGATTCCCGTGAGCTTAAATGACCTCGGCATGGCTGAACTCCTTCAACGCCTCGATGACGCGCGATACCTGCCCGTCGCTCATGCCGGAGCACAGGGGCAATGCCAGGCATTGCTTGCCCAGCAGACGCGCATTGGGGTAGTGCGCCGGCCCTGCGGACCATTGGACAAACGCCGGCTGCTCAGGCAAGGGCACAGGAAAATGCACGCGGGTCTGGATACCGCGCGCGGTGAGATGCCTGGCTAGCCGCTCACGCTCTGCACTGCGCACGACATAGGCGTGAGGGGAGAAATCCGGGGTACCGCGATGCTGGCCGAGCAACACGCCGTCGCTGGCTTCGATGGCTTCGTCGTAGGCCTTTGCAATGGCCTGCTTGCGGGCCAGGTGCAAGTCGTTTTCCCGCAACCGGGCCTGCAGCCAGGCGGCATTGGTCTCATCCATGCGGCTGTTGTATCCCAAGCGCTGGTGGTAGAAACGCCGACGGCCGTCCTGCCCATGATTGCGCAGCATCCGGAGGGCTCCCGCCACCTGGTCGTCGTCAGTAATCACCGCACCACCATCGCCGATACCGCCCAAGGGTTTGGCCGCAAAGAATGAATACACGCCAATGTCACCGAGTGTGCCTGCATGACGGCCGCGCAGGCGCGCCCCGAATGCGGTAGCACTGTCCTCGAGAATCAGGACATCCTCGGGCAATGCCTCACGCAACGCATCGATGTCAGCCAGGCCGCTGAACAGGTGGGCGACCAATACCGCCCGCGTCCGGGGGGTCAAGGCGCGGACGACGGCCTCGGCCTCGAGCACGCCGCTGTGGGGGGCAACGTCCACGAATATCGGTGTAGCACCCGCCTGCACAATGGATGAGGCGGCCGATACGTAGCAAAAAGCAGGTGTTATGACCTCATCTCCCGGCCCGATACCGGATGCAATCAGCGACAGGGTCAGGCCGGAGGTCGCAGAACTTACACAGACAGCGTGGCGCGCACCGACCTTGGCCGCCAGGGCTTGCTCGAAATCCTGAACCTGCTGCTTGAGAATGAAATCGCCTTGTTGGACCCGGGCAGCGAGAATCTCGAGTATCTGTGTCTGCGCATTGGGATAACGGCGTTGGAAATCCTGGTACTTGATCATGACTGGGCTCCGGCAGCGGCATAGAACTCGGTGATCGCCTGGCACACGCTGGCAACATCTGACGCACTCAGATCGGCATAGAGAGGAAGGCCCAACGCCCGGGTGGCGGCCCGCTCGGCGACCGGAAAGCGACCCTCGGCATGGGTTGGCCCGGCGCACACCGGCTGCAGGTGCAGCGGCAGCGGGTAGTAGGCCTCGACGCCAACCCCGCGCGCAGCGAGATGCTCGACCAGGCCGTCACGGTTCTGCGCCTCGATCAGGTAGACATAGTCGACGCATCGCTGGCGCGCTGCCCGAGGCAACGTGACCGGCACCTGCAGGTATTCACCCAAGGGCCCCAGGTGCAAGTCGTAGGCATCGCGAAGCGCGGCACGTCGTTCGATCTCCTGGTCCAGCTCGGGCAAGCGCGCCCTCAGCCATAGGGCCTGCAGGTCGTCCATTCGGCTGTTGTAGCCCAGGCACTGCGCCAGGCCGCTGGCATCACGGCCATTGTCGAGGATCTGTCGCACCCGCCTGGCCAGGTCCGCATCGCGGGTCAGGACCATTCCGGCATCGCCGAGCGCACCCAGGGTCTTGGTGGGGAAGAACGACAGTACGCCAAGGTCCCCGATCAGCCCGGCATGCCTGTCGTTCCAGCGCATTCCGATTCCTTCGGCGCTGTCCTCGACAACCTTCAGCCCATGTCGGCAGGCGATGTCCATCAACGCGTCCATTTCGGCCATTTGCCTGAACAGATGGACTGGCATGATGGCTCGGGTACGCCGGGTGATGCAGGCTTCGATCAGGGAGCAGTCAATTGCATAGCTGCCAGGTTCGATATCGACGAACACCGGCGTCGCCCCCACTTGCAGGATGCAGGAGACCGAAGCGAAGAAGCTGTAGCAAGGCACGATGACTTCATCACCCGGGCCGATGCCCAACGCCATCAGACAGATGATCAGCGAATCGGTAGCGTTGCCGGTAGCGATAGCATGGGGCGCGCCGGTATAAGTGGCGATAGCCTGCTCAAAAGCCCGCACCTGTTGGTCATTGACCCAGCCGGACTGTCGATGAAACTCCGCCAGCCCCTCCTCCAGCAGCGGCAAGGCGCGGGTGAATCCTTCGGTGATCTGGAAAAACGGAACACTCATCGAACGGCCTCCTTGGCCATATGCATATTGATCGACGCCAATGCGCTGGCAGATGCAACGCCGCGGGCCTGCTCCAGCAGTTCGACAACCTGCTGGTTGAAGGCCACCGTGCCGCTGCGAGGCATATCGCCGCCGTGACCCTGCAGGTGGTTCCGGAAATAGCGGTAGTACTCGCCCACACAGGTGGTCAGGGGCTCGTCAGCGAAGATCTGGTGAGCGCTACTGCCACTGTGCTCGGTGTCGCATCTGAGCTGTGCGTAGCTGTCGTCGGCACCTACGGGGAAAAAACCTTCGCAGCATTCGCCACTTTTCAGTTGCAGGCGCACACTGCGTTGGCGGATCGGACTGGCAAGATCCGATTCGAGCAGCACCTCGATGCCTTGCTCATCGTGCCAACCGATGCTGCCCGCCTTCATGGCCTGGCGCAGCTTGCCTTCGACACGCAGATCTTCGGTGTGCGCGTGAAACCCGGACGCCGGAGCACCGGCGAACAGCAACGCCAGGCTGACTTGATGCGGCATTTCAATGTCGAACAGGTGTTCGCCATGGCGGGTGAAAGAGCGCGAAAAGCGAGGCTTGTCATGGATGATGTGCACACTGCGAAGCGGCTGTTCACTGGCTTCCAGCCACCGGGTGAGCCGTGGAATCAACAGACTGTGGCCCCACACCGAAACCACCAGAATCTGCGCATCATATTGTTGCTCCATGGAACGCAGTGCCTGGGCCTCGGCCAGGTTCATCACCATGGGTTTCTCAATGATGATGTATCGGAAACCGGCCATAAGCGCCTCGTGCACATGACGCAAGTGCAGGGCCGGTGGCGTACAGATGTGCACGACACCTACCCTGCCCTGCAGTGCCGACGCCTCGGGTAGACAGTGCAGCATCACCAGGCCATCGACCAACCCACCGCCCAGCTCAGGGTCCACGACCGTGATGGTGGTGTCGACATCGGGCAGGCAGCCCTGCCGATGCAATGAGCGCAGGCTGGCCAGATGCAGGTTTCTCCCGCAGTGACCGAAGCCGAAGATGATTGAGCGCAGCATCGTCATACAGCCTCATCCGCGCCCAGCAGCCGACGGCTCTCCAGGCAAGGGTCAGCAGCTGTTAGCAGACGTTCCCCCACCAGCGCGGCGGCAAAGCCGATGCGTTCTACCAACTGCATGTCCTGATGACCGGCAACACCGCTTTCCGCCACGGCGATAACCGAAGCAGGCAGACACTCGAACAATTGGGCGGAGCGGTCGAAGTCGACCTTGAAGGTATCGAGGTCGCGATTGTTGATACCTACTATCGACGCGTCGACCGATAGCGCCTGGTCGATGTCCGCCTCGTCAAAAGTCTCCACCAATACATCCAGCCCCAGCTGGTTCGCCAAGGTATGCAACCTCGCAAGGCTGCCGGGCGGCAGGCAGCGGACGATCATCAACACCGCGTCGGCGCCCAGTGCCCGTGCCTCGTAGACTTGGTACTCATCGACGATGAAGTCCTTGTACATCACCGGCAAGGTGATTTGAGGATGGTTGGCCAGCATGCCAACGACATGGGGCGCATTACCAAAGAACCGACTGTCGGCGATGACCGACAGGGCACTGGCGCCCCCGGCCTGGTACGCCATCGCCAACTGGAGTGGATCATAGTCAGCACGCAGCACGCCCTTGGACGGCGAGCGGTACTTGGCTTCGGCAATGAGCGAGATTCCCTCGCCTGCCAAGGCACCGGCAAAGTGACGGGGCGCTCGTGCGTCACGAATCCGCTTGAGCAGGGCATCGATACCATGCGCCTGCTTGCGTTGAGCCGTTTCCTGGACTTTGTATCTGACAATCTCTTCGAGCATGGATCGACCACCATCAATGAGTTTGGGATAGCGCCGGTAAGAAGGCTGCCGAGAAACAGTGCTGTTCCTCTGTCAGCCGGCGAGGAGCAAACCTAATGGCCGTGAAGGTTTAAAACCACCTACCCAATGGGGTAGGCAGGCGCCAGGATGCCATCGGCGATGGACCGCACCGACATGCGATGGCACTGGCCCTGCAGGCTTTCCAAGGGGATTTCACTGGGGTATAACAAACGTCGGGAAACGGCATCCGGAAATGGAGATTCGATGCGTACTTGGCTCGCAAACCTGCTGGCATGGACAAGCTCGGTCAAAGATGAGCAAGACTTGGTGAACGGCGTTCAACGTGTTGCCTGGGAGTTGGATTTCGAATGGTTTTCGTTCGGTGTCTGCACAGCCCTGCCTTTTTCCAACCCCATCATGCAGATGCGCTGCAATTTCTCGAGCACCTGGCAGCGCCGCTACAGCGACGCCGATTTCCTGCTTGTCGACCCTTCGGTACAGCGCGCGCGCGCCTGCACCACACCCTTTTTGTGGCAGGGAGAACTCCTGCGCAAGATGCCGCAGTTCTGGGAAGAAGCTCGCGCCGCAGGCCTGAGATACGGCTGGGCCTGCTCGCGTACCAATGCCTCGCGCCACCAGAGCATGCTGACCCTCGCCCGCGGCAGCTCTACGCTGGATGTGGCCGAACTCAATGCCAAGGAACTCAAGATGCGCTGGCTCGCCGAGACTATCGCGCCAGTGATGGAAAGGCTGCTGATCACCCCGTCCCATCAGGCCCAGCATTACCGGCTGACCGCACGGGAAATCGAGGTGCTACGTTGGACGGCCGATGGCAAGACGCAGGAAGAGATCGCGCAGATCCTGGCCATCTCCTTCGACACCGTCAAATTCCATGTGAAGAACGCCGTGGGCAAGCTCGGCGCCACTAACAAAACCGCAGCGGTGGTCAGGGCAGCCGTCCTGGGCATCATCAGTTGACCCCACATCTACCTCACAGGGAGCGTCACCGTGTTTCCAATGGACATCTGGTTCACCTACACCACAGCTTGCGTGCTGCTGGTCCTCTCTCCAGGCCCTGACAATTTGCTGGCGATAGGACGCGGGCTCAGCCAGGGTCGCCTGGCTGCCCTCGTGTCGGGCCTGTCGTCTGGCCTGGGTATCCTGTTTCACGTCACCACCGCGTCGCTGGGGCTCACGTTGTTGATCCAGACCTCGACCGTCGCCTTCTGGGTGGTCAAGTTGGTGGGGGCAGCCTACCTGCTCTGGCTCGGGATAAAGGTGCTGCGTTCCAGGAGCCTGGTGACCTTCGCACCCGCCGCGCGGCAGCCCCTTCGAAACATATTGCTCACAGGTTTCCTTTCCGCGGCGCTCAATCCCAAGCCAGGGTTGTTCGTGCTGGCGTTCATCCCTCAATTCATCAATCCTGCACTCGGCTCGGTCACTGTGCAGATGCTGGTCTACGGGTTCTGGTTCGCTCTGCTGACGGCCGTGGGATTTTCGCTGATGGGGATTTTCGCCACGCGCCTGTCGCAATACATTTGTCGACGCCCGCGCCTTGCCAACGGACTCAACCTCGGCGCGGGATTGACCTTCATCGTGTCAGGACTTTCCATCGCTGCTCTTAGCCAGAAATAACTGCGTTCGGTGGTGAGCCAGATGGCGTCGATGCGGATCATTAAGGGAGTTCACGGACAAAGCGGGCGCAGCCGTCAGGATCGGAAGTTGGCCATTTCACGGTGATCGATTGCTCGCCAATAATCGCCAACGTTTCCGCCTGCCGTTTGGGCGTAGCTCTCAACGGAACGAAAGCCGGCAACGCCGCTGGCGGCTGATCTCGGTAAAGCGGTATCCACTTGCGGATAACGTTGGCGTTGATGCCGCGGCTGATGGCAACGCTGGATAGGGTTGCCCCCGGTTGTAGGCATTCCTGAACAACCTGGGCTTTGAAGGGCTTCGGGTAAGAGCTTCGTTGGCGCATGGAAATCCGACGTGCTTGGTTATCTCATGCAGCGACAACTTATCTCGAAAGTGAATACGCCGAATCTTGCCCATCATTTCCATGCTGATCACCTCGACGCGTCCATACCGCCGAACTTGGCGCGCTACTTATAGAGGATCGCCAAGCTGATGCCGTGCTCGCGGCACAGCTCCGGGACTGGGCTGCCGACCTCAGTTTACTTAAGAATGGCAATGATTTGACTGTCGGAAAAACGCGATGTCTTCACGCAAAATTTCCCTGATCCAATCAGGAGAAAATTCTACTTCCGACGAGTACGTGTTTCATGGGGCTAGTTCACATTACCAGTTTTCGGTCAGCGGCAACACTGTGTGTTCTGACAGGTCTAATTTCCGTCCTCCTTGTTATGGTTTGAGTCCAATTGATTAGCCGGACGACTAAACAACACTTTTAAAGGAGGAAACAGTGTCCCGACTATTCTCGCCGCTAACATTGCGCGGAACTACTATTCGAAATCGAATTGGTATGGCGCCCATGTGTCAATACGTGTCCGACGACTCGCTGGTGAATGACTGGCACAAAGTTCACCTGGGTGCTCGGGCAATTGGGGGGTAGGTCTTATCATCCTCGAGGCCACCTCTGTGACTGCGGACGGACGAGTAACACCCCAGGATCTTGGTCTCTGGTCGGACGCGGCAGTGCCAAAACTCAGGGAACTTGCTTCATTCTTGAGTGCGCAGGGGAGTGTTCCAGGCATTCAACTTTCCCATGCGGGTCGTAAGGCCAGTCGTCGAAGGCCTTGGGAGGGTGACCTTCCATTGCTCGCGGAGCAAGGAGGCTGGGAGCCTGTCGGGCCGAGCCCGATTCCATTTGCAAAAGGATATGCTGTGCCCCGTGAGCTGGATCTTTCGGAAATACCAGCGTTACAGGAGGCCCCCGCTGCTTGAACTGCTTTTGCGCCTTATAGGAAACCGCGCGCCTGACCTCGTTTCGACGGGACCACAATTCGTATCCCAGAAACTTGCGACCAAACGCACTCGTCACCGCACTCTTGCTCTCGTTGACGCTCAAGTGCAGCTTTTCATACAGACGCTTCAGCAAGGTCATCACCCGCTCCCCTGCCTTCTTGCTGCGAACATACACATTCGCATCATCGGCATAGCGCACGAAGCTATGGCCTCGACGCTCAAGCTCCCGATCCACTTCGTCCAGCAGCACATTCGCCAACAGCGGCGACAGCGGACCGCCTTGCGGCGCCCCGCAGCGGCTTTTCTCGACGACTCCATTGATCTGCGTTCCCGCATTCAGATACGCCCGAATCAGCCGGATAACCGCCCGATCCGCAATTCGCTTGCGTAAACGATCAATCAAAATGTCGTGGTCGACCCGATCGAAGAACTTCTCCAGATCAACATCCACTACCACCTTGCGCCCTGAAGACACATGGCGCTGAGCCGCCAAAACGGCGTCCTGCGCACTGCGCCCCGGGCGAAAGCCGTAGCTGTGTTCACTGAAAGTTGGATCGAGCAGTGGCTGCAAGACTTGCAGCAACGCTTGTTGGATCAAGCGGTCGGTGACCGTCGGAATGCCCAACTCACGCTGACCGCCGTCGGGTTTGGGAATGACCACTCGCCGTACCGGACTGGGCCGGTAGACACCTGACAAAAGTTGTTCACGAATCGCCGCCCACTGAGTCAGCAGATGTTCAGCCGTCTGTTCGATATCCAGACCGTCGACTCCCGCTGCACCTTTGTTGGCCTTGACCCGCTTCCAAGCCCGCTTCAGGTTTTCTCTCGCAAAGGTCCGCTCCAGCAGCCCTTGCCCTGCGTTATCGGGTTCATTTTGCGGGCGATTGACCTCGTCGCTGACGGGATTTCTCACGGCTTCACCGCTCGATTGTCTCTATCCGCCCCGCGTTTGGCAGGCATCTGACTTCCGGTCTTTCGCATCAACATGGCCTATAACGCTTTCTCTCGTTCGGCCCTTCGTCGAAAAAAAAAAGACTACTACGGCCTCTGCTGACTTCTCGCTCCGGTTTGTACCGTCGCCCTTTCAGGCACAAGGCGAGATCTCCCCAGGTAAGAACGCAATCCTTCACCGCACAGCCGCCGGATCTACGCAGCCGCCATTTGACCACTAGAGTTTCGCGGTTTTTGGCCCGCTCACCCTGGTCGGCTTCGCCTTATATCCGGTTCTTGTTCATCGGCTCACGGCTTCGCTCCACGCTTCCTCCCCACACTCGGTCGCCCTCATGCAGTTGCGCTTCACTTCATTCGCTGTGGTCAGCTTACGGCGGGACTTTCACCCACAAGATTGCGCCCATGCTGGGCGCACGAAAAAAAAAGCCACTCATCTGAGTGGCTTTTTTTAAATCTTGGAGCGGGAAACGAGACTCGTATCTGGTGTCCGACTCATTGAAATCTAAGGGGTTTCTTTTCTTGCCGGGGCAGGAAAAGACTTGATTCTGGACTTGTTTTTTGAGGGTATCAAGGCACATCGCCGCTCAGTTAATCGTCATGGCAGCGGCGAACCCGATATCAGCAATGGGCAGACGTTGGGCGGAGTTAAGATCGAGGATTGGAGGGATATTTCTGGGTCACCGTCCAAGGCCTTAGGGCCAAGGACGGTGAAGATTTCAACGACCCGGTTTCCGGTGGATCATAAAACTGCTCCGCTTAAGTGACCAGCATTACGACGATGCGGCGCATTTTGTTTGGACAGTCCAATCTTGGGTGAGTGTCGCACTCAAACCGTATCTGCTCCAGCGTCATCAAACAGTTGCTTGTCGAGATTCAAGACCTTGTCCATCACCTCTTGAGGACTCCCCTTACCCTCAACGGTATGGGTCTTGTAGTTGAAATCGAGTGCTATCCAACCCTGCAACTTTGCCTCATAACTATTTGGGTACTGTGCCTGCTCAATAGCGGGCAACTCCTTATAGTGCTCAAGAGCTGCAGTAAAGAATTTCGTCAGCTTTCCGGTTTCATTATATTCAGCGATCGAATTGGCAACAATCTTTTGGCGCCAGGCATATTCCTGATCGGACGATCCACTCCACGCCGCGCGACGCTCGTTAGTCGTAAAACTTCCACTGTCATCATAGATAATCAATGAGAGCTGATCGCTCGACATACCCGCAAATGGATTTTTGCCACTGCCATTGACAAACTGCGTTGCATTGGCCGCACGAGCCAATAACACAGGATCCTGAGTGTCAGGCACCTCAGCATCATTAGCTTTTTTGTTGATAAAATAACCATCACCGGAAATCTTGCTCAAAAGCTCATTCGCTTTCGCGCCAAGCTCTTTCCTGCTCATACTCGAATCTCTAGCCGTTGCGCGGGCGGCACTCTCACTCAACTGTAGAGATAGTGAAGAAAGGCGACTGGTATCCTTATGACTACCAACGTCAGCGCTTTCAGTTGCCACCTGAGTTTTCGTCAGCGATTCATTTTGGCTAGCCGTCACATTGGAAACCTGCGAACCAGAAAACGTATTTGAGTTAATTGAACCGACCAAGATAATGTCCTCCCTGTTATCAGCCATTCCTGAAAACGTGGCTAGTAAATTTATTATCGGCAGCACTCAAAAAAACTGTAATGCTTCGCGATGAATGGACGAACAAAACCGGCGCAGGCCCAGCGGCAAGGGCAGCCTTTGTGCAAGCAGCCAAACCGCCAGGCCCGGCTTGAGCCTTACTTCATGGTAAATTCAACAGACCAGGCGTAGGTGGAGATATTGGTCGAGGTTACTTTTGCCGTACACACTGCGCCACCGCTAGGTGTTGCCGTATTGTTCCATTTTGGAATAGTCGAGCCTCCTGAGCCGACTGTCCCAACATAGGTTGCCAGGAACGTGCAAGTCTTCCCGCCAATGGTGTAGCGCAGGTTCGCATAGTTGGCAATAGGCGAAAGATTGCTCTGAACAGTATAGGTATCAGCACCACCCGCCTTGACAGTAGTCACTGGCTTCGGGACCGAATTTACATTAGTTGTGGCTTCATTATTTGTAATGATCGTGTACGTAGCATCGGCGGTTCCAAGATTCTTGAAAGTAACAGCTACTGGAGGACCTGCCAGCGCAGAACCTGCCGCCAACATACCAACAGTCAGTACCGACAAAACAGATTTCGACATCTTCATGCACTTATTCCTTTTGATTTAAATTCCATACATACATTTTCATGGCGCAGCGAAACCTCTCCACAGCACAACAACTCGATAAAAAGCAAAAACTTGCACATTATAGAAACATGAAAGTCCAGACACACCCTTTCCACCGAAGAAGATCAGCTCCGCCATCTAGATGATGAGAGAAATAATGCGTAAGGCGTATGACGTGCTCTTGCATCCCGCAAACACGACAAATCCTAGTGACACACACTATGACATCCCTATCAACAGCAGAACTGTATCATAAACTTTACGATTTCAAATACTAACCCTAGCAATTTTGTTAAAATAGCGAGGATTTCAACTCAACATATCCCGGCGCCAGATTTTCTACCTCAATGCCACCAGGCATGGCCCGCCCTGTCTTTACGACCACCTGATTTGCTCTCTCAGACAAGGTAGGGCGATAAGTCACAATCGATTGCCCATGGCTGTCGCTAGACAGTGCCTCAAGCGGCACCACCAGACCACGATCACGGTGATAGGTGACAATTTGCAGCCTCGCACTCATACCAAGTCGCAATCGCTGCAGTTGCTCACTCGCGATACCCTGTATAGAGGCGATCACCTCATAAAATGCGCCACCAGACGTGGCCTGCGCATCGACCCCCTGTACACCGACGCTCTCAATCTGACCATGCAGCACCATGCCACCGAAACCATCACCGGTAATTTCCACCGGCAGCCCCGCACGGAGTTGATGAACATCGCTTTCCTCGACCCGTGCAACAACCTGCACCTGCTCGATATTGATCAACTCGAACAAGGGAACGCCTTGACCGACACGCTGGCCTTTTTGTACAAACGGCAGATTAGCGCCACTTCCCTGAGGCGAACGAGAACGGATCACCACGCCCGCGAATGGTGCGAGCACTTCTCGCTGTGCCTGCTGATCAAGTAGCGATTGATAACGTGACTGGGCGTTGGCCCATTGCATCTGGACTATCTGAAGGTGTTCTTCTCCACCTTTTTTCAGGACTTCGCCGAGTTCCGACTGGGCAGCGGACAGATCTAGACGTTGCGCCCTGACCTGCTGCTCGACTGCCTCCAGCTCCATCCGCGGCACTATTCCCTGGTCCAGAAGAACTTTGGTTTCTGCCAATCGGCGCTCGTTATCTGCCAAGGTGGACTGGACGCTGTAAACCGTCCGTTTTGCCCGAGCGACATCCTGTCCCTGAGACCAGCTCTCGACTTCCAACACATTGCGTCTGGCGATCACCTGCTCGGCCAAGGCAGAACGCAACTGGATATCCAGTTGCGTCGTATCCAGGCTCAGCAAGCGTTGTCCACGCTCAACACGTTGACCTTCTTTTACCGCAACGTCCGCGACAAGCCCCTCGAAAGGTGACGACATGGTTTGTTGCATCGCAGCCTCAACACGTCCTACAAGCCCCAGTCGATTTTCCAAAGGCTGATAGTCCACCTTGAGCCAACTGGCCGCCGCGACCTGCTCCCGAGGAAGCGGAGATATTGCAACCACCACCGCAACGACCGCCATCACCATACAAGTCGCCATCAGGAGCAATCGTACATTGCGCCGACAAGCCAATACGATTTCTTTAATCATTAAGAGCAATATCCCAGCTCGACAATGTGGTGCCCAATGCCTGATCCAGCAAGGTTCTTGCATTCAAGTAGGCTATGAGTGCATCAAGGCTTGTATTTTGTGCGTTACGAAAATCAGTCTCATAACTGATGACTTGAAAGTTGCTGGAGCGACCGACCTGTAACTTCTGTCGTTCGATATCAAGCTTTCGGCGCGATAGATCCCGCGCACGCAATGAAATTTCATACTGGCGCCAGCGCGTGCCTACCGTGCGAACCGCGTTCGTGACATCTCGCTCCAGAGTCTGTCGAGCCTCAACTGCCTCAATCCCTTGGTTCTCCAGATTCACCTGAGCACGGACCACCTGCTGTCGACGATTGAGATCGCCAATCGGAATTTCGACTTGGATCCCCGCATAGCCTTCCCAGCGACGATCCGAACGCTGCCCCTCTCTATCAGAGTAACGATCACTGACCTGGCTAGCTCCCCCGACCAATGAGACATCCCACAGCTGGTTATTGCGGGCAACCGCCAGGTTGATGCCGGCCTGCTCATTTGCGATCAACTGCCCAAGGTAAGCAGGCTGCTGCTCCAATGCGGTATCAAGCGCCTGCACTCGACTGAGCTGAACAGGCGTTGCATCCAGCGTTTCTACCGCCTGGATACGCGACTCCAGATCTAATGCCAAAAGCTGAAGCAACTCCAGGCGATAGGCATCCAATTGATTTTGGGCTTCTTGAACACCCAACTCCTGAGTGGCGTAATCAGCCTCGGTTTGCACAATCTCAAACTGAGCCATACGGCCGGCATTAATCATGGCTCTGTTTACGTCTAGTAACTGCTGTGAACGGCTTAATGCCTCTGTCGCGATATGCAACTGCTCTTGCGCGCGAAGTACATCACGGTAAGACGTGATGATTTGCGTGACGGTTTGCGCCACCGCCGCTTTCAAGGCAAGACGGTTCGTCAACTCGGAAAGCCTTGCTGAACGCATCGGTGCTGTCGTGACCTCCACTCCAGCCCCCCGAAGCAAGGGCTGTATGAGCGTAAACGTCGCACCATCGCTGCGGGTATGCCCGTCATTATTGCTATCGGTCAACTGGTTGGCCCAAGAGAGGCTTAGCCGTGTACCAAACTCCCCCAACAGAGTGGTCGTTGGCGACAATTGCCGGTAGCGTGAACCATCGCTTTCACTGCGCTCACCCCGATAGTCCCCCCTTAATACCAACTTGGGGGTGAACAGGTCCTCAGCGACGCGCAAATCGAACTTCTGCGCTACACGCTCAAGGTAGGCACTACGGATGGAGCGGTTGCTTCGCAACCCCAGATAGACAGCATCGGCCAACGTCAGATTGATTGTTTCAGCCCGCAACGACACAGGGGTACCTGGCATCGATGCCTGAGACGGCGCGAGCGCGGCGAACACCGTCGACGCAGATAGCGTCCACAGCAGCCCCAGCAAGATCGAAAATCGCTTGTGCTCAATCATCTCGCAAGGCCTGAACCGGTTGCAGGCGAGACGCGGTCACGGCGGGATAGAGGCCGAAGAATAGGCCGATCAACAAGGAGCTTCCAACTCCCAGCGGCAGAGATTCAATGGCCAAGGTAAATCGCCACCCTGAAAACCATACGAACAAAAAAGCTGAAAGCAGTCCGACGGCCGCCCCGACCAGTGAGCCCGTCACTGACAAACAAGCCGCCTCCAGAAGAAACAACATCCGAATGTCGCGTGCCCGGGCACCGAGGGCCATTCTCACGCCAATCTCGCGACGACGCTCAGAGACATTCATGAGCATCACATTCATCACGCCGGCCCCTCCGACCAGAAGGGAAATCCCCCCAAGACCGGCCAGCAAATAGGAGAATGTGTTGGATTGATGGGTAAGGCTGTCGATCAGCTGTTGTGGCACGAGAACCTCAACGTCATGACCCTTGAGCACTTCTTCCAGATAAGTACGTAAGTCCTGTGCGCTTTCCGCGATCACTGCACCATCGCGCACCTTGGCAATCACACTGCTGAGTTGTGGAGACGGCTGAAGCCGCCTCATGCTCCCTATCGGTATAAACAACGCTTCATCTACCTGAATCGGGATCAAGGGGTTCGGAGCCTGAGGTCGTGCAATACCGATCACTTCAAACAGATACCCTTCGATCTGAAGCTGCATACCCGCAATCAGCGGCCTGCCCGGTACACCGATTCCCAACTCATGAGCAACCTTGGCCCCTGCGACGATGTAGGTGGCCTGTTGATCGAAATCGGAAATAAAGCGTCCTTGAGCGAGTTTGAGATCCAGGGTTCCGGCTAATCCACCCGTCGTCCCCAAAACCACCGCGTCGACTGTTCGCCCTGCGTAACGAACTTGACCAGAATGAAATGTCGTTGGGGCCACTTGGGCGATGGCAGGGAGTTTTTTCAGCAGCGAGCGAGTGTCAAGTGTGGGCGGCAGCGCTCGACTGTTGAGCGGCGAGAATGGAAACGACGCCACAATGCTCTCTGCCCCCATCCCCTTGAAAGCCGTCATCGCTTCATTCGCGGCGCTCTGACCGATGTTCAGCAGCGCAACAATCGCCGCGCAGCCAACTGCAATGCCCAGCATCGCCAACCACGAACGCCGTCCCAAGAGGCGCAGACTGTCTAGGGACTCAATCAGTGTTTGCAGATGGCCCGGACCTTGACGATGAAGCGAACCGTCAAGCATCCGTCATCGCTCGTCTGCTCGCAGATTCTTTCAGAATCCCATCCTGTACCTGAAAACAGCGCTCAAGGCGTTCGGCCAACTGCGCATCGTGGGTCACCATGACTAATGTCACCGCTCTCTCATCGTTGAGATCGAGCAGCAGATCCATCACGTCGTGGGCCGTTGAACGATCCAGGTTACCCGTCGGCTCGTCGGCAAGAATCAAGGAAGGACTGCCCACTAACGCTCGCGCAATCGCAACACGCTGGCGCTGTCCACCGGATAGGTCGGCAGGCCGATGATGAGCTCGATCACCCAACCCGATTCGCGCTATCTGGATCCTCGCGCATTCACGCGCTTCGCTGCGCGTAAAGCCCCGGTAGAAAAGAGGTAGGGCAACGTTATCGAGCGCAGTCAGGCGGGGAAGCAGATTGAAACTCTGGAACACGAAACCGATCTCACGGTTGCGTAGATGAGCGCGCTCGTCAGCCGTCGCGTCGATCATGTTGCGGCCAGCGAACCAGAATTGGCCAGACATCGGACGGTCAAGCAGTCCGAGGATGTTCAGCAGCGTGCTTTTGCCGGAACCGGATGTACCGAGAATAGCGCACGTTTGCCCACGTCGAATATTGAGCGTCACATCGCGCAGAACGGGCATGTTGTGCCCTGCCATAGGATAAGACTGGCAGACATCGCTCATGGCGATAAGCGTATGTGTGGACTGTGGCTCCATGCCGGACCTCTTCTCTCCATTGATCCAGCCGTCTGGCTAGAGGTTTCGCGAAGCGACACATCAGGGGGGATGCGCTTCTCGAGGCGAGAGTATTTACCACAAAAATCGGAAAGAAGGAAAAAGCATCCCCCATCACACTGGCGAGGCGCCCACTTGCTTCTGGGATTCGAGGTGACCGCCTTCGTCCATCTTTCTGTCGACTCGCATACCGAAGAAGTAACCCGAAAGCTCGAAGAAAAAATCACCTTGTGCCCCGAAGTCGTAGCCCTCTACAACGTAACGGGTGACTATGATTTTCTTGGTAAAATCGTTTTAAAAAGCATTGCTTTATATACGGCATTCATTGAAAAGACGCTGCGAAAGATACCTTGCATCATGCAAATCAGAACATCGATCACACTTCGCGAAGTGTATGACTCAAGAATAATTCCGCTGTCCACCCACACCTAAAAGCAGCGCCTCACTTCAACAAACTACCCAATTGAATAATTATAATAGCCCTACCTAAAACGCCGCGCGTGCCATTTAAAACATAACTTTTAAAGGAGCTTAATGGTCATGACCACGCTGGATAACGTTTTTCACAGCCTGCACCAGAATGGACTACTGGTCTTGGCCAATGTGGCCGATGCGGGCGGTGCGCGCATCGTCGAACGCTTGGGCGGCAAGGCTGTAGCGACCAGCAGCGCGGCCATGGCCTGGTCGCATGGTTATCAGGATGGCAACAAGCTGCCTCTCGACCTGCTGAATACCATCGTCGAGTCGATGGTACGGGTGCTCAGCGTACCGCTCACAGTAGATATCGAAGGCGGTTACTCGGATGACCTGGAGCGGGTCGGCCAAGTGATTGACGCCGTCATCGCCGCTGGGGCGGTCGGGATCAACATCGAAGACGGCCTGGGCTCTCCAGAGTTGCTTGTCCGCAAGATCGACGTCGCGAGAAAGGTGGCGAACCAGGCGGGCGTCAAACTGTTCATCAACGTACGGACCGACGTCTACCTGAAAAACCTGTTCCCTGCCGAACAACGCCTGGAGGAACTCCTCAAGCGCAGCGCACTGTATGCCAGCGCCGGGGCGGATGGTTTGTTTGCCGCTGGCGTGGTCGATCCAAACGAAATTGCCACCATCTGCCGGGACGCCAAACTGCCAGTCAACCTGCTGTCCCGGGACGGACTGCCCTACCCTGACGAACTGAAGCGCCTGGGCGTTAGACGACTCAGCGCAGGCTCCAGCATCGCCGAGTTTCTGCATGGTGCTATGGGAGCATTGGTCCGCAGTTTCTTGGACAACGGCCACCTCGACACCCAAACCTTGAAAGCCCATACATACGCCGAATTGAACGCTTTGATGGCGGTGAAAACGGGGTGATATCTATTCCTCGGACGAGGCCAAACGCCAGCCTGAGCAGAAATTAAAGCCCAACTATGTGCTCACAGACAAATGGCATAATATGCCAATAGTAAAAAACTGTTTGCCCAGAACTGGAGCTAATTATGGCGACGCGAAACGTAGTGCTCACCCCTCACCAGGAACAGGTTATCCAGGACCTGGTGCAGTCCGGCCGTTATCAGAATGCCAGCGAAGTGATGCGAGAAGGCTTACGGCTATTGGAGCAGCGCGTCGCCGAAGACGCCGCCAAAATTGAGGCCCTGCGTCAGGCGACCTCGATCGGCATCATGGACCTTGAGCACGGGCGCTTCACTCAGTTGAACGAAGGGGATCTGGAGCACTACCTCGAGGGCTTGAGCCAGGAGGTCACCTTCCCCGCGCGCGAGAAACACTGAGCGTGCCGCAATATCGGATTTCCAACGCGGCGCGCGCCGACATTATCGACATCCTCAAACTCTCCCGGATGCAGTTCGGCGATCAAGCACGCCAGCGCTACCAGGCACTGATCCTCGCGGCGCTGCAAGCGATTGCCGGCACGCCTTATCGCATTGGCAACCTCGAACGCGATGAGCTTGCACCGGACCTTCGCAGCTATCACCTCATCTATTCACGCCAGCAGGCCAAACACCCCCATGGGACGGTCAAAAGCCCACGCCATATCGTGTTTTATCGTGTGGTAAACGACGACGTGATCGAGGTCGTCCGACTCCTTCATGACGCCATGGAGGTCCAGTTGCACCTGCCCAACGACTGATCACCGACCTGGCCCAACGGTTTAACGGACCATAAACGACGAAGGTAAGGCGTCGCCCTCTACACCTCAACCTGAGCGCCCTCGCTGTCAGCCGATTCGGCGGCCAATTGAAGTGGGAGGTTCTGGGTCCGACCGGCCCGTCGTGCCCCACGACCACAAACACGATGTTCAACTTTGTGTACCACTTTCAATGCTGAACAACCGTTTCTTAGGCGTTCTCCGTGGCCAGGTGCCTGGCATTACGCTACAACTGCCGATGGACACGCGGATCAATGCCCCTGGCGACCTGTGCCCGCGCAACATCACGCAGCGCCCGAGCATTTCGCAAGCTAACTTCAGGATAGGTACCGAGCGAAATACGGGGTTGCTTATCCGCCCAGGAAAAGCGGAAGTGCCAGCACTTGGCGCCTTTGGTATTTACTAAAAGGGCAAGGCCGTTGTAGTCAGGGAGGGTGTAGTCCTTTGCACGGGGTATGGCATACCGGACCGCAGTGTCGGTGAGAGCCATCTTACAATCTCCGTCTCGTTTGACTAGAGGAGATTTGTACGGTCTCCAGTGGGGTGAGTACCTCGAAAAAGCGATTTACCAAATGCCGAGTTGATGTACTAAATAATGTACTGAAAAATTGTGACTATTGATGTATCAGAATGGACTTTACTGGAACAAAAAAAGAGGCCGAAACCTATTTTTTGGGTTTCTACATACTTCAATGGAAGCCTATAGAAAAATAATTGGAGCGGGAAACGAGACTCGTTTCTGGTGTCCAACTAATTGAAATCTAAGGGGTTTTATTTTCCTGCCAAAGAAGGAAAAGGCTTGATTTTGGACTTGTTTTTGGGGTGTATCAAGAGCGAAAAAGGTCATCACGACTAAGTTCTTCTGCATAAGCTCGGTCTCTTCCCGAAGAATATGTGGCCGTCATCCCCCACTCCAGCGAGCTTGACCTGATATTTCTGAGCCACTTCGTCAGTTGGCTCAGACCGATGCTCGCTTACTGCAATCAGAGGGCCTCGTAAATCAGCAAAACCTGGCTAAAAGTCCTGACAGCCGGAATCATAATTACATCAGCGCAAAGGACCAATTTTGAGTAAGCATGATTTACATGGCGTTTATCAAACCGAGTCGAGAACGGGCGCTGCGCAAACTGGTGGTTCTCTTCCGGCCTCACCATAAGCAGCATCTACACAGTGCGGAGATACCAAGAGCTGAATACCCCATCGAACAACATCAGCCCTCCCGCGCATCAGGCACGCGCAAGCGATCTAATTCGTCAAATTGATTACAAAAGACGTCCACCAGGAAAGGATCGAACTGGGTACCGGCTTGCTCGATGATGAAACGCCTGGAACGCTCGACATCCCACGCCTGTTTATAAGCTCGAGGCATCCTTATGGCGTCATACACATCACATATCGCCACAATCCTTGCCGATAACGGGATCTCCTTGCCTCGCAATCCCTTTGGGTAGCCGGTGCCATCCCAACGTTCGTGATGCGACAGGGCAATTTCCGCGGCCAGGTCCGTCAACGGAGAGCCCTCTGGGTCATGCAGGATTTCATAACCGATGCGGGCATGCTCCTGCATGATCGCCCGCTCCTGCGGCGTCAACGCCCCAGGCTTTTGCAGAATGGAATCTTCAATGCCGATTTTTCCAACATCGTGCATCGGTGCAGCCATCCTCATGAGGTCACACCATTGAGCGGGCATGCCAATTGCCTTGGCCAACAAAGCCGCGGACTCGCCAATACGGACAATATGCTGACCCGTGTCGTCATCGCGATAACTGGCTGCTCGACTCAAGCTGCTGCTGATCGCCTTGTAGCTGGAAGCCAACTGGGCCGTGCGCAGCTCCACTTTGCGCTCGAGTTCAGCATTGACATCGCGTAGCAGCTTCGCCGCCTGCGCCAGCTCCAGGCAATTGCGTACCCGGAGCAGCACCTCAGGCAGGTCAATGGGTTTGGAGATGAAGTCGTTGGCGCCCTTTTCCAGTCCTTTTCGCCTGTTCTGCTGATCATTCAAGGCCGTTACGATGATGACCGGCGACTCAGTGCGGTCGCGTTTATTAAGGCGATCAAGGATCTCGAAGCCGTCAGGCGCAGGCATATCCAGATCCAGCAACACCAGGTCCCAGGCGTTGCAAAGCAGCCAATCCAGTCCTTGGACTGAGTCGCTGAAGGTCGTGATGTTGTGCAGGCCCACCGCTCGCAAACATGAGTCCAGAAGCCGGAGATTGGTGGCCACATCGTCGATAATGACGATCCTGCTTTCAGCATTTACTTTGGCGAACATGCATCTGCCCTCTTCGCAGCGAGCGTCAATACGAGATGACGAATACTCTGTCTCTCCAAGGGAGAGGACACGATGGCCTGGCACTCCAATCGGCTAACCGAAGCGTAATCGACGGCCGCACGAACCACGATGATCGACATGGCAGCCTCTACAATTCTCGTACGTAAACCGCGGAAGAAAGTGTCCAGCACAGACACACGGTCCGCGGTGGCGACGATCAATACGCTGACGGTAGTGGCATCAAGCACGAGGCTGGCATCGGGCAACGTATTGACCCATTGCAACTCGAAATCACCGGTCAATGCCTCCCGAACCACCTGACCATCCTTGGGGTTGCTGCTCACCAACAGCACGCGTGGCAAGCCAATCGTCGACACTGTGGAATCGCTCCCGGGTGCTGGAAAAGCCGAAGAGTACATGTCGATCCAGAAGGTCGTTCCCACGTCGACGTGGCTTTCAAAGCCCATGGTGCCGTGCATCAGGAGCGCCAAGTCCCGGCATAGCGCCAAGCCAATGCCAGTGCCCTGGATGGAAGAGTTCTCTTTACCTAAACGCTGGAAGGGCTTGAACAGCTCCTCCTGCACATTCGGGGAAATGCCCATCCCGGTATCCGTCACGTACAGACGCAGCCGGGCTCCACTCTCGACAACCACGGCCCCCAGCGTGATATCGCCACCGGGCCGGTTGTACTTGATTGCGTTGGATAACAGATTGATCAGGACCTGCTTGAGGCGGCGCTTGTCCGCCCAGACGTGCCATGTGTCCGCGCAAGCATCGATGTGCAAGCTCTGGCCGTGCGCAGAGACCTGTGGCTGAACCATGTCGGCGCAGTTGGATATCAGGCTCGCCACATGCACAGGCTTGAGATCCAGCAGTGGCTTCTCAGCCTGCAAGCTGGAAAGATCAAGCAGATCGTCCACCAACTGCATGAGATGTTCACTGGCCTCGATGATCTCCTGCAAGTTGGCTGTCTGTTGCATTGCGTCGTCAGGCGGCTGCATGAGTCCCAATTGGGCAAACCCGTAAATGGCATTCAAAGGCGTTCGTAGCTCATGACTCATGCTGGAGATGAACTTGGATTTGGCCGTACTGGCGGCCTCTGCCTCCAGGGTTTTATCCCGCAGATCCAACTGGGTTTGCTTGAGCGTCGTGATGTCGACACACGCCACCACCACAACACTCGAATCATCGAGCCGCGAGGGCTCCAGGAGGCGGCCTCGGCAAAGGATCCAGATCAACTTGCCCTGCACGTCCCTAATGCGAAATTCCGCTTCCGGCGCCACACTGGCACTGCCCCTGGCCTCTTCCAGAAACTGCGTGAAGGTTTGCCGATCTTCAACGGGAATGTTCTGCAGCAGTGTCGCCATCGGCACTTCATTGGCGGCAAAACCGAAACGCTGGCACAGGGCACCCTTGAGAACAAAGTGTTGCCGCTGGGGGTAATACTCCCAGAGCCCTTCGGCAAAGCTCTCCATGACCAACTCCAGACGCTGCTGTGTGGCGCTGCGTACTAGCTCGGCCTGGGCCAACTGCCTGCCCATTCCCAGTGCCTGGTTGGACATTGACCACAGTTCGATGATATCGGAAGGACTCGCCGCCGGTTGCCAGTGCCCACGCCCGATCTCTCGCATCATTTGTGAGACACCTTGTACGGGCGTACTCAATTGGCGGCTCAGACCCCGCGTGCGCCACCACATGAAGGCAAAGAACAAGGCGTAGAAGAGAACCAGCCCCGCGACCAACAGATAACCCACTTCGCGGTAATGATTGGCGAGCAGATTGGTTTCGTGCATCACCGCCGCTTCGTCCACCACCGCCAGCAAGAACCAGCCAGTGGCAGGGATCTCATCCCAGGCGACCAGGTGAGGCCGTCCATTCAACGTCAGCGCAACGATACCTTGTGAATGGCCGGGTAAGTTCTTGTTGAGACTGGCGAGGTCTGGATGACGGGCGAGGTTCAAATCCGGCGATTGCAAACGCTCGCGATCAACAGATTCTCCAGCGGGCTGGTTCTCGACATGCAGGGAAAAATCACGTTGGCCCGCCTTGGGGACGGCCATGACATCGAGCTTGTCGTTGACCAGCATCAGGTAGCCATCCCACGGCATCTGCAACTGCTCGATTCGCTTCAAGATGCCGTCGACCGTTACATCAACGCCGGCTACGCCCTCAAGAAAGTCGCCTTGGTAGACCGGCGCGATGGCAGACATCATCCATCCTTGGCCGGCGGGGTCCAGGTAGACATCCGTCCAGACTATTTTTTTATCCGGATTGTGCTGGGCATCGGCCAGGTAATAAAAGTTGTATTGGGTGATGTCCATATCATGGGGGTACTGTTCGAGCGTATTGAACCAGGGATAAATGCGGTTATAGCTGTCCCAACTGTTGAAGTAGATGCTGGCAATCAGCGGATCCCCATCCTTCAACTGCTTCATCATGAAATCTTGATTTGCCAGAAGCGAGATCTTGTAGAGATCCTGTTTACCCGGCGCAGTGACATTCGAATAAAACGAGGCGGATCCTCCGTCGTCTACCGCACTGTAACGGACACCGTCGGCACTCAATGAAAGCGCTGCCGCCGTGAGATTCTGGCTTTCCGTGAGTTCATGCTCAGTGGATTTGGCATAAAGGCCAATCGCCTTGTGGATCTGCTCCAACTGTCCTTGCACCAACAATGCATTCTGCTGAACCGCTACCTGAATGTCTCGTGTCGTACTTTGATGCAGATACTCGATCTGGGCGTTTCGAATGGACTGGTTCGTGAGGAAATAAGTAGTGATCAGCGCCCCTTCCACCAGAATGAGTGGCAACAGGCTGGTACTGGCGAACGCCCGCCAGATCCATCTGCGCAGGCTGACCCTTTTTTTCGAAGCAGCTTGCATAGGCACGCTCGTTGCGTCGGCAGTACACATTGATATCACGGTGACATCATTGTGACCGCATCCCTGGTTTCTGTCCAACGGGACTCCCTTCCTTTCGTCCGCCACTTCACCCATGCAGCGGATACACCCCAGCATCGATCAAAAGCCGGTAGGCAACCTTATGACCATAGTCGAACACTCGATTTTGGTCGCAAGACTTAAGCTATGCTCCAGACGGATGATCAGAGGATGGGGCGAATGGACTCAGCCATGGCGATAGCAACACCGTCCACGCAGGACGTCGACGATGTGGGCGTTTTGTTGCTGGATGCCAAGGGGGCGCTGCTCTTCATGGATGACTGCGCCAGCGGACTGCTGGGGCTAAGCGAGAGCGTCGCCGCCCTTATGCCCTCGCCTGCGTTGTTTTCGCTCAAGCCGCCGACGTTTGAGCAGCACCTGACCCATGCACGGCTCAAGGGAAACGGGTGTTTCCAAAGCACGTCGGCCAGCGGCGACACGCTGAGCGTGACCCTCGACTACAAAGCACAGCAATCCACCTACCTGATGAAAATCCGCCGCACCGAACGCGTCCACGTGGCCGAACAGGATTATCGCCTGGCGTTCGATTCCGCCGGCACGGGCCTGGCCTTACTGCGAATGAGCGGTGAATGGATCGCAGCCAACCGAAGGCTGTGTCAGATGCTTGGCTACACCGAGGAAGAACTTCGCGCCACCTCTTTCCAGCGCTTGACGCATCCGGACGACGCCGATATCAGTCAGGATGAATTGCACAGGCTTATCCAGGGACACCGCCCGAGCCTGACCCTGGAAAAACGCTACATCCGTAAAGACGGCAGCACGCTGTGGGCACGCCTGACCGTGGGCATCGCCCGTAACGCTGATGCGCAAGCGCTTTACTTCGTATCGCAGCTGGAAGACATCAGCGAGCATCTCGCCTTGCGCCAGGCACTGTTCAATAACGAACAGAAGTACCTCTCACTGGCCAAAAGCTCACAAAACATCATCCTTCGCTACAACCGGCTAGGACGACAGATCTATGCCAATCCCGAGCTTGAACGCGCCCGAGGTTTTCCCAACACTCACATTACCGAGCGCGCCTCGACGCCCAATCAGCTCGACGAGTATTTTCGCACCCAGGTAGAACTCACGTTATCAACCGGCGTAGCAAACACGTTTGTGTTGGAAAACAAAGGAGCGCATTCACGTCGTTCCATCGATTTCCTGTGCAACCTGACCCCGGAGCATGACGAGACAGGCGAGTTGTGTGGGGTGCTAGTCACAGCCCAGGATATCAGTGCGTTGCGCCGACAGGAGCGCGCCGAGAATGCGCGCTCTGCCATTTTTCAGAAGATAGTCACTCACGACACTCTCCTGGAGGTGCTGCCCCTGCTCGGCGCCTACCTGGATATCCTGACACCCGAGTTTCACAACGCCATGGCGTTCAAGGCTGTGCCTGGCGACGATTCCCCTTACGCGCCTCCTAAGCAGACGTCCTCGATTGCGACCTGCCTGGCCGACGATCTTGACCGTCATCCCGAGCTGTTCGAACACCCCCGCTTCATTGCTGATTTGAAAAGCGATGCCTCAGACCTTGCATTCAGCCAGCCCGCCTTGCAGGCAGGCTATCAAGCGTGTTGGGTTGAGCCGGTGATCAATAAGACCGCTGGCACGATGGGCGTCATCCTGTTATTCGTCGGTGGCGACACCCAACTGAGCGAACAGGACCGCAAACATGCACAAATGGCCAGTCATATCGCTGCCATCGCCTGGGAGCGCCGCTCGGCCCACAGCCACCTGGCGCAAAGCGAACGTCGTTACCGCGAAGTCTTCGACCATTCGCAAGACATGCTTTGCCTGCTCGCCGTGGATGCCGATCAGCAACTCAGTTGCCTGGAGGCCAATCCAAAGCTATGCGAAATGCTCGCCAGGAACCATGCGGACATGATCGGCCAATCGTTGGGCCAGTGCCTGGAAAAAGAAGCCGCAAGTATTGTCGAGGCGATCTGCCTGCACTGCATTGCCGTGGGAGCCCCCATCGAGCTGGATGCACATCTGCCCTGCGGTCAGCGCTCACTCGTTGTCCATTTCAATCTGGTACCCGTAGCCGATTCAAATGGGCGCTTGCATCGCCTGGTGTGCATTGCTCGCAACATTACCGACATCCTGGAGGCCCAGCGCAACGAACTGGCCCGGCAGCAGGAAATCGGCACGCTGGTTGAAAACTCTCCGGATGGTATTGCACGGCTGAGTCGAACCGCAGAACTGCTGTTCGTCAATCCAGCCCTGGAAGCCTGGTTGGATCGCCCACAAATCGACTTGCTGCGCAAGGATCTGCTCGAGATTCTGCCGAAAAACCTGCAAAGCCAATTATTCCATGCCGCCGTCATCGAAGCCGTGGAAAAGGGCCAGCCCCTGGAGCATGAGTTCGTGCTCACCCAGCAGCATCGACTGCAACGCGTCTATCACATCAGTCTCGTGCCCGAGCAGGACATCCAGGGGAAAATCGCCACCGTGCTGGCAGTCGTTCGCGATATATCGCAGTTGCGCCTGGCCGAACTGCGCCTGGCATCGCTCAACAAGCAACTGCGCCAGTTGATGTCCAGCCAGGAAAGTGCGCGGGAAGAGGAACGCAAGTTGATCGCCCAGGAGATCCACGATGAACTCGGGCAGCATCTGACCGCAATACGCATGGGCACTTCGCTGCTGCGCTTCCAGTACGGCGAGCAACTGCCCCAGCTCACTGAGCAGGTCACACGCCTGCTGCAACTGATCGACCAAACGGTGCAGGTAGTCAGGAACATCTCCACCAGCCTGCGCCCTTCGATCCTCAACATGGGGATCGCCGCGTCACTGGAATGGCTGAGCGACACGTTCAAGCAGCAACAGGGTATCGACTGCAACCTGCGGATTCACCCGCAGAAAATCCACTTGGACGATGCCAGCGCAACCGTTGCATTCAGGATCGCCCAGGAGTCGCTGACCAACATCGCCCGACACGCCGAAGCCACTCGGGTCGATATCACGTTTGAGCAAGACGAGAACGGCTGGTCGCTGGAAATCATCGACAACGGCAAAGGCTTCGAGCAACGCGAACAGTCATCCAGGACCCTCGGCTTGCTGGGCATGCGCGAACGGGGCCTGACATTGGGGGGCACCACGACCCTATCCAGCAGCCCAGGCAACGGGACTACTGTCAAACTACGCGTACCTGTTTCAAGGAGTCACGACTCATGATCCGTTTAATGGTGGCCGACGATCACACGATCATGCGCGAAGGCCTCAAGCAATTGTTCGCGCTGGTCAAGGATATTTCCGTGGTGGCGGAAGCGGAGAACGGCGCCCAGGTCTTGGAGTTGTTGCGCCATACCGATATCGATGTCCTCCTGCTCGACATGACCATGCCCGGCTCAAGTGGCGAGGATCTGATCGGCCGTATCCATGCCCATTACCCCAAACTGCCGATGCTCATCCTGAGCATGCACAATGAAGCCCACATTGCCCAGCGTGCCCTACGCGCCGGCGCCTCAGGCTATATGACCAAGGACCGCGACCCGGAAGCGCTGTTGGCAGCGATCCGCAAGGTGAGCACCGGCGCACGTTACCTCGACCCGCAACTGGCCGAGCAGATCGCCCTACAGAGCAGCGGCGTGACACCCGAGAACGCCTCGCAGAGCCTGACCTCGCGCGAATTCCAGATCCTGCGCATGTTGGCGCAAGGGCTGAGCGTCAACCAGATCGCCGAACAGCTGGTGATCAGCAACAAGACCGTCAGCACCCACAAGACTCGGCTGATGGAGAAGATGTGCTTTGCCACCAGCACCGACCTGGTGCGCTACGCCTTGAATGAAGGGCTGGTCTGAGGTTGCTGCGATTCAGCGATGGTGCCCGCGGACGCCAAGGATGGCCGAAGCCATCTGCTCCAGTGGCAACTCGCGCTCGACCGCGCCCAGCTTGAAGGCCTCGCGCGGCATTCCATACACCACACAGGACTCTTCGTCCTGACCCAGGGTCCTGGCGCCGGCATCGCGCATCTCCTTGAGGCCACGAGCGCCATCATCCCCCATGCCTGTCATGATGATGCCCAAGGCGTTGCTACCTGCGCTGCGTGCGACCGAACGGAACAGTACATCCACCGAAGGCCGATGCCGGCTGACGGGAGGCCCTTGGACAATATCCACGTGGTACTGGGCACCGCTGCGCTTGACCAGCATGTGAGTTCCACCCGGCGCGATCAGCGCACGCCCGGGAATGATGCGATCGCCCTGTACCGCCTCACGGACTTCTATCTCGCAAACATGATTGAGGCGCTCGGCGAAGGCGGCGGTAAACTTCTCCGGCATGTGCTGCACCACGACAATGCCTGGACATACCCGCGACAATTCTTGGAGAACCTGCTCCAGGGCCTGGGTGCCGCCGGTGGAAGTGCCAATGGCAACGATGCTTTCAGTCGTACGCGCCATGGCCACGGACGCAGGGGGCAGAATCGAGTCGGCGCTGAGCCGGGCCGGTACGTCGACAGGCGCCCGGGCAACCACGCGCCGAAGATTGGCCTTCGCTGCGCCCCTGACGGCCTGGACAAGCTCGTCCGCACTTTCAGTCAGGAACTGTCGCAGATTGGACTGAGGCTTGGTGACGATGCTGACTGCACCGGCCGCCAGTGCCTGCAAGGTGGTCTTGGCGCCCTTCTCCGTCAGCGTCGAACAGATCACCACCGGCGTAGGCTTTTGCGCCATCAGTTTTTTCAGGAAGGTAATGCCGTCCATCCGGGGCATCTCGACGTCCAGTACGATGACGTCAGGCCATTGCCTGTTCATCTTCTCCATGGCGTACACGGGATCGACCGCAACGTCGATAACCTGTATCCCGCTGGCCTGGTTCAAGGTCGCACTCAACACCTGGCGCACCACCGCGGAATCATCAATGATCAAGACCTTGATATCCGTCATATGACATTACTCTTGGGCGATTCGAATACTGTGCGTACCGAGTCGGCATGATTGAGTTGAAGGCGTCCGCTGCCCACATCGAACACCAGGTGGCGATACCCCCGGCCACCTACGTGATAGGCCCGGCACTGCAACCCATGGTCCTGGATCAAGTTCCTGGCGGCATTGACGTTCTGTTGACCGATCCCCGTAGCGTCACCGCGCTCCACCCCGGGAAACATGTCAGCCCCGCCGAAAAGACTCACCTCGAACTGCTCGGGCCGGGCCCCTGCCCGATGAATGCATTCGAACAACAGCACTAACGCATCCGTAGCGTAACGACCGTTCAGGTGTCCCGCGCCGCGACCGCCCCGACGAGGCAACATGAAATGACACATGCCGCCCAACAAGCGTTGCGGGTGCCAGAACACCAAGGCCACACAGGACCCCAGCACCGTACATAAGCGCATTTGGCGCCCGCCAAACGCCACGTCACCGGGCTGCAGGAAATATTCGATCACCTGAACCATCTCAAGCGTCCGGTTTGCGATAGATGGAGGGTTTGACCAACTGCAATTCGTCGCTGATACCATTGAGGCTTTCCGAGTGACTCACAATGAAGTAACCCCCTGGCCTGAGGTGTTTGCTCAAGCGTTTCACCACCTCGGACTTGGTCTGGTTATCGAAATAGATCATCACATTACGCAAGAAGATCACGTCGAACTGCCCCACCGAAGGCAGTGCATTGTTCAAGTTGATCGAAGTGAAGGTAATCCGCGACGCCAACGCACGGTCGACCATGAAAACGCCATTGTTGCAGCCCACACCCCTCAAGCAGTACTTGTTCAACAGCGCTTCGGGAATACCGCGGATACCATCCAGTGGGTAGCGTCCACTTTGGGCTTTTTCCAGTACCCGGCTGCTGATATCGGAAGCGAGGATCTCCCAAGGCCGGGTGCCCAGGCTGTCGGCCAACACCATGGCCAGGGTGTAGGGCTCCTCCCCCGAGGAGCAGGCACCACTCCAGATGCGCACCGGGCCATTGCCACGAAGTTCGGGGAGCACCACGTTGCGAAGAAACTCGAAATGCTTGGGTTCGCGAAAAAAGTAAGTTTCGTTGGTGGTCAGCAAGTCCACCGCCATTTGCAACTCGGCCCGGTCCTTCATCAGCAATCGGTAGTAGCTGCCGTAGGTAGTCAAGTTGAAAACCTGCAGGCGCTTGGCCAAGCGGCCGCTGACCAGTTGCTTCTTGGCAACGGATAAGCTGATACCGGCAATTTCATGAATCATTGCCCGAAACTGCTGGAATTCATTGTCCGAGAGAACGGCGTTCATGCTTTCAACCCGCCTTCGTCGATGTCCGAAGCAAGAAGTGCCGACCAGTCATTGCGACTGAGCAAATGTTCGATGTCCAGCAACAGGACGAAACGATCACTGAGCTTGGCAACCCCCACTACAAATTCAGGGCTAAGGCGCCCCTGGAGCGCCGGCGCCGGTTCGATCTGTTCGGCCGGGATCTCCAGCACTTCGCTGACGGCGTCCACGATGATGCCCACCAGGCCTGCGCCGTCGTGGACTTCCAGCATGACGATACAGGTGCGTGGGTTTTCCAATGTCTGGGCACCCCCAAAACACAGCCCGAGATCCAGCACGGGAATGGCCGCGCCGCGCAGATTGCTGATGCCGCGAACCTTCGGCGGTGCCATCGGCAACGGGGTTATCGGACCGTATTCGACAATCTCCCGGACGCACGGGGTACCTACCGCAAACATCTCCTGGCCCACGCAGAAGGTCAGGTACTGTAGGGCTGCCGTCCCTTGGGCCAGCGGGCGCGACGCAGATATGGACATGGTTCACTCCTCGGAAGCCACCGCGGGTGGCGGCCCCCCTCTCAAGACAACGTAGGCACGCCTGAGCGCGACGACTCAAAGCTATTGGCTGGCGATCTCACTGACACACAGCACCTGGTCGATCTCAAGCACCGTCAGGAACGCTCCTCGTACCTTGACCATCCCGCGAATGAAGTCTTCACGGATCCGGTTTCCGATCGCCGGAGCGGCCTTGATATCGGCCAGCTCGATTTCGATCACCTCGCTCACCGAGTCAACGACGATACCCAGCACGTGGGGTTCGCCTTCCTGGGTCAGTTCCAGGATAACGATGCAGGTCCTGTTACCTTGCCGCGTGGTGCCCTTGTTGAAACGCGCCTGCAGATCGATCACCGGGACCACCGAGCCGCGGAGGTTGATCACCCCGCGGATAAAATCGGGCATCATCGGTACGCTTGTCACCTGGCCGTATTCGATGATCTCGCGCACGCACAAGGTATCGATTGCATAGACCTCCCTGGCGGACACGAACGTCAACAATTGCAGGAGTTCGCCGTCGCACGGATTCTGCGGCGCGTGCTCGAAATGGCTCAAGGCTGCAGCGTCCATGTCTCAACTCCCGAAGCGTATGAAACCGCCTTCCTGGGCATGCTCGCTGCTTTGCATGCCGCCCATACTGGAAGCAGCGGCCCGAGGTACGGCAGAAACCGCAACCCGACCCTGCAAGGTGAAAAAGCCCATCAACTCCTGCAACTGTTCGGCCTGGCTGCTCATTTCCTCGGCGGTGGCGGCCAACTCTTCGGAAGCCGAGGCGTTTTGTTGTGTGATCTGGCTCATCTGCGACATGGCGGTATTGATCTGCTCGGAACCGATGGACTGCTCTTCCGATGCCGCCGCGATCTCCTGGACCAAATCGGAGGTCTTGGTGATTGAGGGCACGATTTCATCCAGCAGGTTGCCGGCCCGTTCAGCCAGGGCCACACTGCTTTTGGCCACCTGGCCGATTTCCTGCGCCGCGACCTGGCTGCGCTCGGCGAGTTTGCGCACCTCAGCGGCGACAACCGCGAAGCCCTTGCCATGTTCGCCGGCACGGGCCGCTTCGATCGCCGCGTTGAGCGCCAGCAGATTAGTCTGATAGGCAATCGAGTCGACGATTCCAATCTTTTCCGCAATGGTTTTCATGGCCGAGACGGTGTCCTTGACGGCCTGTCCCCCCTCGCTTGCTTCCTTGCTCGCCTTGCCGGCCATGCCATCGGTCACTTTGGCGTTCTCGGTGTTCTGCGAGATCGATGCCGACATTTGCTCCATCGACGCTGACGTTTCTTCGACCGACGCAGCCTGCACCGAAGCCGATTGGCTGATGCTCTGGGCCGTGGCGGAGATTTCCTCCGAGGCGCTGGACAGCGAATCGGCGGAGCTGCGAACTTCGCCAATGATCTGCGAAAGCTTGCTCACCGTTTCGTTGACCGCATTCTTCAGGTCTTGCAGGCTGCCCTGGTAATCACCTTTGACGCTGCGGGTCAGGTCACCGCCGGACAGGGCCATCATGACCTCCATCGCCTCGCTGAGCGGCGCAACGATCGAGTCCAGCGTGCTATTGATCCCCGCCACGATGCGGCGGAAATCCCCTTGATGACGAGTACTGTCCGCACGGGTATCGAGCCGACCGACCACCGCATTCTCGCTGAGCATCTGGGTGTCCTCGATCAGCGCCTGGATGTTGCTGCGCAGCTGCTCGATGTTGTCGTTGATAAAGGCTTTTTTGCCGGGGAACTGGGCCAAGGGTGCCGACAGGTCGCCTTCGCCGAAAGACCGTATGCACGCCATGGCCTGTTTCTTCACGCTGATGTGGCCATCGACCATGTCGTTGATGCCTTGGGCGATCTGACGGTACGAGCCTTGGAATCGCTGTACGTCGATATGCACATCAATGTCGCCTTTCTCATGCTCGTCCGACATGTGACGCATCTCTTCGATCAACGCCAAGATAGTGCTGCGCAGATGCTCGACGGTAACGTTAATGAACGCCTTCTTGCCGGGGAACGGTTGCAGGGCCGCCTGCAGATCGCCCTCGCTGATCGATTTGATGCAGGCCATGGCTTGCTTTTTGACATTGATATGCCCGTTGACCATATCGTTGATGCCCTGGGCCATCAGCCCATAGCTGCCGGCGAAGCGTGCCGTATCGATCTGTACATCGATGTCGCCTTTGTCATGCTCTGCGGACATATGGTTCATTTCGCCGATCAATTGCTTCAAGGTCCCGCTCAGGCGGTCCATCGACCCCATCAGTCCGGTACGTTCAAGGCCATTGCTGTTGCCTTGCACATCCAGTTGACCCGCCACAAACCGCTCGGCCAAGCGGCGTACATCGTCGGGCTCGCCGCCCAACGTAAGAAGCAGTCGACGCACCAGGAAGAAGCCGATCAATCCGATGGCCAGCAAGGTTGCGCCGCCGACCAAGGCAATGCTGTAGATCGCCGCCTGTTCGGTCGACGCTGCGATCGCTGCATTCTTACGTCCCAAGTCCAGGTTGTGCTGGCGGATATCGCTCAAGGCCGAAGTCACCTTTTCACGTGTCACGTCCAAGTCGAGCAGCAGAGTGCGGGCCTCAGGGGCTGCACTGCTCAGGGCATTGTCGAAACGTTCCACGCCCCGGTTGTATTCGTTGACGGTGTTGCGCAAGGCACTGAGCAGCGTTGCATCACGATCATCGGAGACAAATTCCTTCTGGTACCGATCGAGGGCCTGGAGTACCGAGTCCTGGTCACCTTGCCGGGATTGACCGGCAGGTCCGGACAGGCTCTGCCATTGTCGGCGGTGGCTATCCGCCAGGGCCAAGGCCACATGATCCAACAACTGCAGGCTGGGCACTGTATTGACTTGCGCATAGCTGGCGGTGCTCCTGACCCCTCCCATTAGATAAAGACTGAGACTGACCAGGATCAGGATGCCCAACAGTGCTGAGGCGACCAGCAGCGAGATATTTTTTTTAACGGTCATGATGCTGTACTCCAGGGAAAACTATTGAGTCAATTCAGGGCTGAGGGTCGTACCGTGCTTCTGCTGGCTGGCGACTTGCCCAAGTAGTGTGGGAATATCCAGGATCAACGCTACCGCTCCGTTCCCCAGGATGGTGAAGCCGCCCAGTCCATGAGCTGTACCGAAAATCTTGGCCAGCGGTTTGATCACCGTCTGGAACTCCCCTAGCAATTGATCGACGACCAGGCCCACCCGCATCCCCGCGTAATGCACCACCACGATGTTTTCACGGCCATGGTTAGGCTCATCAATGGCGAACATTTCGCGCAGACGCAGGACCGGAAGCACCGCGCCTCGCAGGTCGAGGAACTCCTGATTGCCGCCGTCGTCGGCCGCTAGCTCGATGCACTCCTCGACCAGGTCCAAAGGCACGACATAAGAGGCATTGCCGACTCCGATCAGAAAACCATCGATGATGGCCAGGGTCAGCGGCAGGCGGATACGCACCGTGGTGCCCACACCCTCTTCGCTTTCCAGATTGACCGAGCCGCGCAGGGCGACGATGTTCCGTTTGACGACATCCATCCCCACGCCGCGCCCGGACAGGTTGCTGACCTGATGAGCCGTGGAAAAGCCTGGCTCGAAAATCAGATTGAGAATGTCGCCATCGGACAGCTGTTGCCCTTCGGCAACCAGGCCGCGCTCCAACCCCTTGGCCAGGATGCGCTGCTTGTTCAGGCCGCCGCCGTCATCACTGACTTCAATGACGATGCTGTTCGCCTCGTGATAGGCGTTGAGGCGAACCGTGCCCTGCTCCGGCTTGCCACGTTCACGGCGCAGTTGGGAGGCTTCGATGCCGTGATCCATGGCATTGCGCACCAGATGGGTCAAGGGATCGCCGATGCGCTCGACCACCGTCTTGTCCAGCTCGGTCTCAGCGCCAAATACTTGCAAAGCGATGTCCTTGCCCAGTTCCTTGGAGACATCGCGCACCACCCGCTGGAAGCGATTGAATGTGGCACCAATTTGCACCATTCGCAGGGTCAAGGCACAGTCGCGCACCTCCTCGACAAGACGTGAGAGCGAGCTTGTCGCTTCAATCAACTCGCCGATGCCGCTTTGGATGGCCCCCAGGTTGGCGCCAGCGCCGGCGATGATCAGCTCACCCACCAGGTTGATCAATTGATCCAGTTTGCCGGCGTCGACCCGAATCAGATTACCTTCGGCCGGACGGGCCTCTTTTGCTCCCCGGCTCTTGGTCACGTCATCGCGCCCCGCCTGGTCTGGCACCACCGGGGCCACCGCAATGGCCGTCGACTCGCCAGAAGACGCACTGTCCAGCCAGGCTTCACGGGTGACCGAACCGCAGGCGATGAAGGCCTCGACCATGGCATCGGGCTCAGCATCGAGACGGCCGATCAAGGCCCGGAACCCGGTCAGGTCGCCGTTGCACGGCAACACGCAGATCTGGCTGCCCTCGCGAACGAAGTCGAAGGCGCCTTCAATGGTGGCCTGGTCGGTCTCACTGACGAACCCCAGCTCAAACCCCAGGTAACATGTTTCCGGATCCATTGCCGCGATATCCGGTATGCCGTCGGTGACGCACACGACAGCGCTGATTTGGCCGAAGCTGTTGAGGTAGCGCAGCAACGACAGAGGATCCATACCGTTGCGCAAAACGTCGGGACACAGGCGCAGAGATAAGTGCCAACGCGCGACGCAAGCCGATTGCTGCGGCTCGACCGTTGCCAGGGACTGCACCGGTTCGTGACGATGTTCCAGGTAACGGTTGAGACGCTCCACCAACGCCGCTCCCTGCCGCTCGTGCTCTACTGTCATGCCTTGCAAGTCGCCGTGGCTGGCAAGCAGTTCAATGAGCGTGCACAAGTGGTCCCGCACCTCAAGAAACAAGGCACTGAGCGATTCGTCCACCCGCAGTTCATGGCCACGGACCCGATCCAGTACGCTTTCTGCCACGTGAGTAAAGGCAACTATCGGCGTGAAGCCAAACAAGCCGGCAGAACCTTTGATGGTATGGGCGACGCGAAACAGGGCATTGATTGTGTCGACATCATCCGGTGCCTGTTCGATCTGCAGCAACGCATCTTCCATCAGGAGCAAAAGCTCCTGGCTTTCGGCGATGAACGTCTGTAGCACGTCGTCTAGATTCATGGGCGAACTCATGGTTTCAACCTCTCTGTTGACGAGGCGTGGCCGACTCGACGAAAAAGCTGTGCAGCCCACTCATATCCAGTGCGTCAAGCACCGCTTTGCTGGGGTTGCTCAGCAGCAGACTAGAGCCGTGGCGCAGTGACGCCTGCTTGATCAGCACCAACAGCTGGAGCCCGGCGGTATCCATTTCGTCCACGCCGCCCAGATCCATTTCGACTTCCTGAGCCAAGGGAAACAGCTCCAGCAACAGGTCTTTGCGTTCAGCGGCGGTGTAAATGGTCAGCGGCCCTTCGAGAACCAGAATCCGACGCAGACAAGCCGTGGTGTTTGTCATGACAACCTCCTTTCCAGGGACTCTGGGCGACGCTACGGCATGATCAGTTTGGAGACGGCACCCAGCATCTGAGCCGGCTGGAAGGGCTTGACCATCCAGGCCTTGGCACCGACGGCCTGACCCTGTTGCTTCATGGCGTCTCCGGTTTCGGTGGTCAGCATGATCACCGGCGTAAACTTGTAGGCCGGCAGTTGTTTAGCCGCCTTGATGAAGCTGAGGCCGTCCATGTTCGGCATGTTCACGTCACTTACAATCAAATGGATCTTGCGTCCGTCGAGCTTGGTCAGGGCGTCACGACCGTCAACACCTTCGATGACCTCGTATCCGGCGCCCTTCAAGGTGATGCTCACCACTTGGCGAATGGAGGCAGAGTCATCGACAATCAGGATGGTTTTGCTCATTGGGAAACTCCCTAGAAAAAAGTGATCTCGGATGAAGTGCTGCTCACCACAGGCTTACCGTGATGGATCGCATGCTGTTCAGGCATGGTGTAGGTGCTTGCCAATTGCTCGAGCCAGGCCTGGGCGATGATCGGGGCCGGTGTACCGCCGGCGAGCGCGAATTGCTGGCGCTCGACGATATGTCCATGCAGCTTGCCAAGGTCGTTGTTAACCAGGGAAAGCATCTGGCCGACTCGATCCTGGAACTGCAGGGCGACCAGCACCCCCGATATCTCGGTGGCAACGTTTTCGCTCTGCTGCTGAAGACTACTGCTGGTATCGACGATGGCCTGGGCGTTGTGCCGGAAGTGCTCGATCACCTGGGACACCAGTTGCTCTGAATGAGCCAGGGTTTGCGAATCCTGCTGCGCCTGGTGCTGAGACAGCTCGACGGTGCGAGATATAGCAGCGTTGACGGCATTGACCGTTTCGCTGATTTTCTGCCCCGTCTCCCCGGATAAACTGGACAGTTTGCGCACTTCATCCGCCACTACCGCGAAGCCGCGTCCGGCATCCCCTGCCCGCGCTGCTTCAATCGCGGCGTTGAGTGCCAACAGATTAGTCTGCTGGGCAATATCACCGACGAACTTGGCCATCTCCTGCAATTGAGAGGTGAAGTCGGAAAGGAGCAATACCTCCTTGAGTTGCGACTCCTTGCGCAAAAGCGCATCGCGAAGGGCAACCATGATCGAATCGAGGTCACGCTGGCCGACTTCAAGAATTTCCAGCAACTGCGCGCCAGAACTCTGGTCCGCCCCGTGGGAAGCAGAAGCACTGATGTCCCCCGACAGCGTCGCGAAGCGGTGACTCAGCTTGAGGATCGATTCCTCGCTGAGGATGCGCGCTGCATCGATCTGGTGGCTCCAGATCGGCAGTACCTGCGCGCATACCTCGCCCAATCCTTCATCCGGCGAAGCGGTCAGCGGAACGTGAAGTGGCTGATCGTCGCTTTGCTGTGCGCTCTGGCGGGTGCTCAATAAACGCAACGTCCATATGCCCATCAACAACGCGCCAAGCAAGACAATCGCGCAACTGGCTGCACTGCGCAGACTGAAGTCCGTGTTGACCAGAGTCGCGACACAACCGAGCACTCCCGTCAGACCGGCGGGCAGCATCATCAAGATCAGGGGGGAGGAAATTACCTGTCCTTTCACCTTCATCTCTCCAGTTCAGTGCGGATCCGACGGGACCCCGCGCAAGACATCCACGATTGGGATGCCCGGTTTTGTTGGCCTGGAGAGATAATGGCCAAGTGATGGCCGTGAAACTATCGGAGCATCCTGATTTACAACTAAGGATTGCGGTTGGTGCGGTAGGAGAATTCCTACCCGACGGTGACAGCCCCCCAAAACGACAGAAAAAAAACCAGCGACAAGTGCTGGTAAAAACTCGGACTTGCAGTTGTCATCCGAATCGCGACTCGCTGCCCTGCCCCGTGCCCACCCAGAGCGCTTCAAGGTCCTTGAAGCCCCAGGTCTTCTCCGACTCAATGCTGACTATGCTGTCCTGCCCACAGGCCAGATCAATAAATTCGGGAGGCAGCGGCGTACGATTCGCCGCCGAGTAGAAAACCTTCACCCTGGGCGTGAGCAAATAATCGGCGTGTTGCTCCATGACCACCGCCAACCTGCCACTTTGAAGGCGTACCAAAGCACCAACCGGATAGATACCAACGCATTTGACAAAGGCGTGAAACACTTTCTGGTCGAAATGCCCGTTCCATCCCGCCATTTTTCGAATCGATTCGGCGGGGCACCAGCGATCCCGATAAGGACGATCAGACGTCACGGCGTCATACACATCACAGACCGCTGCCATGCGCGCGAATAGACTGATCTGGGTGCCACATAACTTATGGGGATAGCCACTGCCATCAACCTTCTCATGGTGATGCAGGCAAACGTCCTGCACCAGGGGAGTGAAATGCCTGCTGTCCGCCAGCAGCCTGGCACCCGCCTCAGGGTGGGTGCGCATCGTCGTATGTTCGTGGTCATTCAAGGGCAATGGTTTCGCCAGGATGGCGGTGGGTATCACCATCGTGCCCACGTCATGCAGCAATCCCGCCAGCCCAGCTTCTTGTACCAGCAGCGGCGGTAAACCCAGCTGACGTGCCAAACCAATCATCAGCCCACAGACGGCTACCGAATGCATGTAGGTATATTCATCGGCAGTCTTGAGACGCACCAGGCTGAGTAGTGCATCAGGATGACGTAGCAGCGAGTCGGAGATATCACCAACCATGTCAGTGACTCGATCCAGTTGAACGATCCGTCCCATGCGCAAGTCGCCGAACATTTCCATGACAGCCGCCTTGGAACTGGAGCAAAGCTTGACCGCCCTCAACAGCTCTTCGCTCATTGCCACCCTCGGACGCGGTCCGGGTACTTCGGTGCACGATCGGGTCGACAAGCAAGGAGGCTGCCGAGCCTGCACAGTGGTTTCATAAGGCACAGAGGCTTGCACATCCGCCCCCTTGGACAGGTCGATCCATGCACCAACAATGTCCGAGGCAAGGACTTTGTCCAGCACCTCCTCATTCTGAATCAGGAAGCTTTTGCTCCAGAACGGACGCTCTTCACAAGAATCGGACAGCTCCTGGACATACATTCCTACGCAAAGATCGGTCACACCGATATGTTTCAGCACGATGTAAATTCCTCTCTAGCCGCAACCGCCCTCCCTGAATTGCCCGAACGCAATAACCAAGCACGATGACTTGAATACGTATCGGGACGCCACCCTAGCGCTTGAAATAATAGCCATACGCCACCAATCAAATAATCAGAGTAATCTTATTTAGGATTAAGGATTACGGATGGCCGTGTAGGAATTTCCCTACATCAGAAACTCCCAATACGCTGGTTCTAAATAGCTCTGATCTTTTGATCTGGTCATGCTGCAGCGTCAGTTTCAGAAGTCAGAGGAAAAAACCGGAGCCATTGCTCGCGAAACGACATAGCCGCAAACTGAAGCTGAAAGGTAAACGCAAAAATATTAGAGTTTTGGGATAACCACCTCTGCGTTCGAATCCCGTCTCTTCTCCACAGACCCCAGAACATCCGTCGCTAGAAGACATACCAAATTAAATATGAGGGACGGGGGTAGTTTTTCGAAAGTTACTGCGAGACGAAGCAACAACTGATAGCTACTAGCCTTGGGGGCGTAGTATCGAGGCTTAATAAATGGCACGTCGGACACACCAGTTATCACGACGCGCTTATAAGTCACAGTTGTGTTCAACCTCAACACTACCTGTTTTTTCGCGTCGCGCAAACGCCAGTTGCTGTCGCCGCAGTGAGCTCCGCCCAAATACCACTTCCATCCGTCGAAACTTAGTGTGTGAGTGGTACTTCCCCTACGCGCCTTTGGTAGCAGGCGCTTTTGTACAATTGACGCTTCTGTTCAGCCCTCGCAATACTTCACGCCGCAAAACCAGCCAGTCACAACAATAATAATTACTGCCGGGCGCCTAGATGCGCCGTTGAGACAAGGAGTTCTTAAATGCTTGGTTACTATGCGCAATACAGCAAGGAATACATCACCACCCTGATGGTGGTGACCACCCTCTTCTTTGCCTTACCCATCTTTTTCGCCCCGCTCCAATGGGCCCGGCTCATGCGCTGGACCATCCCCGAACACGAACACCTGGCTATCTATTTCGGCCGTTGCCTCGGTGCGTTCATCCTTGTCGTTGAAGTAGCGATGTTGCGCTCGGCCACCACAGGCACCAGTTTCAATTATGCCTTCGATATTCTTTTCGTGGTCTTCACGCTGATGTTTTTCGTGCATGTTTACGGCGCAATTAAAAAAATCCAGCCTATTACCGAAACACTGGAAATCGGTTTCTGGATGATCCTCTTCTTACTCAATATTTTGTTCTACCCCGCCACCAATATCACGCTGTAAAACCTTCGCCCGGCCGCGGCCGGAAGTTCGCCAGTCGCCGTTCAACCCCGTTGAAAGTCAGCATTGCTCCAGGCGCCGAGGCAGCCCAGCAAACGGCCGCACTGATAGCCGACTCCTCGAGCAAGACGCAACGCGGCATGGTCATCGCGAGCCGCACCGCCGAATCGTTGAAAAATATCGTCAATGGAACCGGCGCGGTTTCCAGCCTGGTGTCGCTGAGCTACCAGGCCTCCAGCGAACAGGCCTCCGGATTGCAGCAAGCGAGCATCGGGCTTGAGCAAATCGATGAAGTCACCCAAAAGAACCAATCCCACTCGCTGGAATGCGCGGTGGCGGCCAAGGATCTTTCGGAACGGGCGGCCCTGATGCAGAAGGAACTGAGTCGTTTCAAGGTGAAACATTAACGAGCGCGACGAAAATAAGGTCCCTGCTGATGTGCCAGCCATAGGGTGCGGCACCAATAGTCGGCTCGCGTTCTAAAAGATAAAGAAACACAGGGTGCGATGGGGTCTTCTATCATCATGGCTGCCAACCAAAGGAGGATCCATCCCATGGCTGAGTACAAAACCCTTGTGCGCGCACAGTCTCTCAAAAAAGCTTGCGCCAATTGCAGCGTGCTTGAGTTATGCCTCCCTATCGGGCTGACAGGCAGCGAAGTCGATCGGCTCGATACGCTAATCGCCCAGCGCATAAAAATAAAAAAAGGGACGGCGCTCTATCGCACGGGCGATCCGCTGCATTCTCTGTATGCGGTTCGGCTCGGTTTCTTTAAAACCAGTGTGTTGTCGATGGACGGACGCGAACAAGTCACTGGATTTCAAATGCAAGGTGAAATGCTCGGCCTGGATGCCATCAGCACGAATCACTACGCCTGCAATGCGATAGCACTGGAAGACAGTGAAGTTTGTCCAATTCCGTTCAGTCATTTGGAAAAACTTGCCCGCGACTTGCCATCCCTGCAGCACAATCTCAACAAGCTATTGAGCCAGGAAATTGTTCGCGATCACAGTATGCTGCTGTTGCTAGGCAATATGAATGCTGATGAGCGCCTGGCGGCGTTTCTGTTGAACTTGTCCCAACGGCTAAATATGCGCGGCTACTCACCCAGGGACTTTGTGCTACGTATGAGCCGCGAAGCCATGGGCTCCTATCTGGGACTGCGCTTGGAGACCATCTGTCGCTGTATCGCTCACCTTCGCCAAGAGCAACTGGTTGATGTGCATGGACGGAACGTTAGAATTCTGGACTTGCCAGGCTTAAAGCGCAGAGTCGCTGGTTGCCAAAGGCATGCAGAGCTATGAACAACTCATTTGCGCCTGTTTACCGTATCAGGTCAGGAGGTCTGGTCATGAAACGCATAATGATCTTCAAGCCAACGCTCCATCTCTTTTGCGCCCAGCGGCCTGGAAAATAGAAATCCCTGAGCGATCTTATATCCTTGATTCATCAGGATCCGCTGTTGCGCCTCGGTCTCGACGCCTTCGGCGACCACCCGAATTTTCAAACTTTCGCCGATGCGGATAACGGCTTCGCTCAATGCCTGACTTGTAGTGTCGCTTTCAAGGTCATGGACAAAGCTGCGATCCAGCTTAAGCTCCTGGATTGGCAGGCGCTGCAAGTAACCAAGGCTCGAATATCCGGTACCGAAATCGTCCATCGCCAGGCTTACACCTAGCGTATGCATCTCTTCAATGGTGGTCAGGGTATCGGGGTTGATATCCATGAGCACATTCTCCGTAATTTCCAAGGTCAGGTCCTTTGCCTGAAGACCGTACTGCTCAAGCGTACGGACTACCATCCTTGAGAAATCACCGTTATGAAAATTAGTGGGCGACATGTTTACTGACACGGAAGGGACCTGCAGGCCCTGCTTACGCCAGGCAGACAATTGACAGCAAGCCTTACTCAACACCCATAAGCCGAGTTCGCTGATCAAGCCACATTCTTGCGCCATGGGAATAAAACTTAACGGGGAGATTTCTCCTAGCTGAGGATGAGTCCACCTCGCGAGCACCTCCATGCCGTACAACTTCGAGTCACTCAGGTCGATTTGTGGCTGGTAGACTAAATGAAAGGATCGTTGGTCCATCGCTTCTCGTAACGCAGCTTCGAGACGCAGGCGGCCTTGTGTCAGTTGGCCAAGCCCATCGTTGAAAAAGCAAACGCTTCCGCGCAGACGCGTCTTGGCTTGATACATGGCCATGTCGGCACGTTGTAACAATACCTCCATCGTGTGGCCATCTTCTGGAAACAAGCTAACCCCAATGCTCGCCGAGGGTTTGAGCGTCACCCCGCAAATCTGGCAAGGAAGACAGAGTCGTGCCCGCAGCTTTTCGATGAGGTCAATTGCGTGTGCCAGCGTACATTGTGGCAGGACTAGGACAAATTCATCGCCCGATATTCGGCTGACAATATCGCACTCGCGCCGATCCTCTGACAAACGATGGGCGATGAGGCGCAAAAATTCATCTCCTGCGGGATGCCCCAACGAGTCGTTTACCTGTTTGAATCGATCCAGATCGATGAACACAACCGCCAGATTTGATTTATGCCGCGATGCCTGGGCGATAGCCTGCTCAGCCCGTGCATGAAGCAAATTGCGATTGGCCAGGCCAGTCAGTTCGTCATAGAACGCCAACTGGCGTATATGCACACGCGACTTTTCTCGTTCCAGCGCCAAAGCAAACAAGTAAATGCAAGCTTCGACGAGCAGAAGATGTAATTTGCTGGGCTGACATAAGTCGCGGTAGTAGAAAGCGAACATGCCGAGCAGCCGCCCATCGTTGGACCTGATTGGCGTCGTCCAGCATCTCGTCAAACCGAGTGGCTGCACTAACTCTCTGAAATCGCTCCAAAATGGGTGGACAGCCATCTCGCTGATCATGGTTGCGTCAACGCTGATTACCGATGCCGCAGGACCATCGGGCTCGACGCCAATCACTGTCCCATCCAACGAGCTGGAAAACACCGACGGAAGACCCGGTGCCGCCAACGTCTGTAAACAACCGCGGTCATCGACGCGCAAGACGGTTGCAATCACTTCCGGTGCAATCCGCTGGACTTCCAGGCACGCGAGGTTCGATACGGTTTCCAATGACTCCTCGCGAACCATCGCCTCCAGCATCTTGTGCCGTAGTACTTCATGCATCCGCGTATGTGTCACGTCCGTCAACACGCTTACGGTGTTGGTCAGATGTCCATGGTCATCGTGAACCGAGTGGGTGGTGACGTTACACCAGACGCGTGAGCCGTCGCGGTGGACCCCATAGTCTTGGCCCTGATAGGCGTTACTTTGGCTAACTTGACAACGAATCGCTCCAATACGTGACTCATCCAAGTACGGCGCCAGGACTTTGATGGGCGTTTTGCCGATAACCTCTGGAGGACTGTAACCAAACATCTGACTGAACCCGTCGTTGACAAAAACTATCAGCCAAGAGGCATCGGTTATGATGATGGCGTTTTCCGTTGTGTCGACGACTAATGACAGAAGATACAAACGGTGCTGTTCTACATGTTGCTGGGTGATATCTTTAATGAAGGCGGTGTATAAAATTTCCCCTTGATGTTTAATTTTCGAAATAGACATTGCCCCCCAGCGCCGGGTGCCGTCCTTGCACTCAATAGGTACATCACGACTGGTGCCAACAATTTTATTAACCCCTGTGCGGCGGTTGGCCTCGATATAACCATCATGATGGACGCGAATGTTTGCAGGGACCAGAACATCGACATTTCTGCCCAAGACTTCCTCTTTGCTGTATCCCCAGAGTTTCTGTGCAGCCACATTGAACAGAATAATTTTGTTGCTCTTATCGATCACAACAACGCTGTCGACACTCTGTTCCAGAGTTTGGATGAAAACCTTTGAGAGCTCCTTACGGTACGACATAGCACTTACCCACTCTGGAGGGAGATGAGCAGAATCCCTTGCATATTTGACATTTGGAGGAGTGGGTCCAGCCACTCCTGAAGAACATGGAGTCATTCGAAATATGGGGAGCAATGACCGGTTGGATAATCGTGTCGAGACCGCCGAAATGAGACTTTGAAGGCAGCGCAATGTCTACAAAAAAAGCGGCAGGTTAGCATAAAAGGTTTGTCTCTTATTAGTAATTGTTCCGACCTGAATCAATCTGCCACTATTCAAAGCTATGCGCTTGATTTAGATCAACAAACGGGTATCAGCGCAACGCGGCGGCTTGAGTAGCAATCAATGAGCTTTCGCTTGAGATTCGGCAGTTGGGGCTGCTTGCTTGCCTGGAAAACAAGGGCACCAACATTCATGTCTTGCTGTCGGCCGGTCTGCTTGGTGACTCCATCGTCTCATTGACAGAGGCAGCACATACTCTGTTCCGGCCCGCATGCTTTGCTCTATACAGCGCATCGTCTGCCCGGACGATCAGTTGAGCGGGACTGTCGCCTTGGGGTAGCAGGTGAGCAACTCCACAGCTAATTGACACCTGAAGAGGACCACGTTCCGTTGGGATAATGGCTTGTTCAATAGTCAGCCGTAACTTCTCGGCGACGTCCAAGGCATCCATTCCGTTTGTTTGAGGCAAGATGACACCGAACTCCTCGCCCCCGAGCCTTCCGAATACGTCATGGGCTCGTAGAACTCCACTACAAAGGGTCCCCACGTGTTTTAGCACCGTGTCACCGACGGGATGGCCGTATGTATCGTTCACTCGTTTGAAATGATCAAGATCTAGCCATATCAGGCTGAGTTCCGTGCCATGACGCTTCGCCCGACTGAACTCCGTTTCCATCGCCTCCAAGAAGTCCCCCCTGCTTCGAGCTCCCGTCAGGAGATCGACACTGACAAGTTTTCGCAATGCGCTGTAGGATTGTTTAAGTGCAGCGGCATTGCCAAAATGTTGCCGACTGACAAAATATAAAAATACAGCAAACGCGAGCAGTAATGCGGACGTAACGGTTGCAGAAAACAGCAGGAATTGACGTCGTCCGTTGAAGGAGGATAGATAGTCAGCAGGTGAAAGCTGCACCAGAACAATGAGCTCGCTATATTCTAAGCGACGGTAAGCGATCAAACTGTCAACCCGATCGAAGGCGCTTGCCCCGCGATACACCCCTTCGGCAGGATTGGCGTTATCGAAATAGGGCTCATACTCAGAAAAAACTGTTCCATCCAAAACAGTGTTGTGTCCGGACTTGGTAGCCACGGTCCGCGGAACACGATCCTTTCCCACCAACGCGATCAATCCGCTGGGGCCGACGTTAATCTTTCGATAGACATCCGTAAAAAAGCTGACGGGTATCGAGAGCACAAAGACCCCAGCAAACTTTCCTTCAGCGACTATCGGCCGGGTAAACTGTATCGACCAGACACCCGACACACGGCCGAGCACTGGCTTGCTGATAAACAACTTATCGTGCGAAGGATTTCTCAGGTGCACTTGAAAATGTTCTCGACCACTGAGATCTACGCTTTTGTCTACAGGCCCCAACGATGAATAAACCAGTCTGCCTTCCGCATTAATAACAGCAATTTGAGCGATCATATTTCCATCGACTCGAAGCTCTTCTTTTACTACTTCCTCGAAATTTTCCGGATCTTCAATAACATCTTCACGTATGTCTTGAAGCAAAGCGTCAGCGTAACGGACCACACTTTGGATGTGTTCCTCAAACGCAATGGCAAGATTCATGGCGTCATTGCCCGCCGCTTGTTCTATTAACACCTGCTCGTGCTTAAGCCACGCATTTAGAGCGACCCACATTGGAACCAAAGTGATTAACAAGACAGCTATGGCGATCAGCCCTGCCTTAGTCTTGGTCACTCGATGTCGTAACAAGCGTGGTCTCCAGCGAAGCGTCATTATTTAGCGCGGGCCATCAAGCCAACCAGATGCGTTGCCGTCAGGCCGTTCCGCGACGACATGGCACCACGATATCACTCATTTTTCGTGGCGCAACAATAGAATCAGTGAGGTCCCCCCAGGTTTCGCGGAATTGCTGGACGTGGGATTTTTATCCACGTAAGGAACTGGCTGGTCAGTGGCTGCCACCCCGCGCCTGACTTAGCAGAGTGAGGAGGAACCTGGCCTTCTCCTCCAAAAATCGTAGCGCATGGCAAACAATTCAGCCTCTCATTGCCTCATGTGCCAGGTACCAGATGCCACTCATCAGATTTGATCGCTTGGACAGGTTTTGTCCACCTGAGATACTCAAGGAGATGAAGACCGGACCGATAAACAGAGCAGAAAATCAGCGTCCCTTGCGTGCAGCAGCCCCATGGCATCTCCTGTTCACGTGCGCCCACTATAAGCACGACTTCAGGACTCTCCTACCCTCGCGTCACACTGATGCGAATGACAAGGTAATAAGTCGTGTTCAGAAATATTTCATTGAGCTTTAAGCTGATCTTGATTGTGGTGTTCCCATTGATCGGATTCCTTTGGCTCGCAACTCTGCAAGTCATCGACAGCTATCACACGCTTCGAGAAATGGAGCAGACGCAGGAGGCCAGTACCTCTGCACAGACGTTTAGCCAGTTGATCACGGTTTTGCAGCGTGAGCGCGGTGCGAGTGGCGTTTTCCTGGCCAGTAAGGGAACGTCCATGCGCGACGCGTTACATGCGTTGAGACAGCAGACAGACAAAGCCATTAATGCAACTCACCGTCTACCTACGCTGGACAATGATCAAGTCCGCCAAGCCATTGCGGCGCTGGATTCTTTGCAGGCCACTCGCGGTCAGATTGATGCGCTGGCGGTTAGCAACCGAGAATCGGGCGCTCGGTTCACAAAAATCATTAAGTCCTTGATCGCCTACACTCATGCACTTCAACGCAGTGTGGAAAAGCCAGAGTTGGCGCGAAGCCTTTCCTCACTCAACCAGTTCATCGAGATGAAAGAGCGAGCCGGCCGGGAGCGCGCGACATTGGGGGTGGTGTTCAACCAGAACCGTGTAGATTCAGAACTGCTCTCAACCTTCAGCCGAAACCTCGGCGAATTTTCAGCTTATGCTGAGGGCTTTCGCGGCAGTGCCGATGAGGCCTACGTCCGTCAACTGGACGATAAGATGGCGGCAGCCGACGCTATGGAAGTGGCTAGGCTTCAGCGACTGATTTTCGAAACGCCCATGGGCCACTCGCTCGACGTCCCAGCCGAGTCTTGGTTTAAGCTATCGACAGCCAGAATAGACCAGATGAGTGACGTCGAAAATGCGCTCAGCCTGCACATACGCAAGTTGGCCAATCAGGCGCACGACCACGCATATTTCGTGTTATGGGTTGTCCTAGGCTCGGTTGGCGGTGCAGTGGCGGCAGTGACCCTGCTGTCGTACTGCATCATCCGTAACATTAGGGCAGCAGTAGGCGAAGTCAATAACGTGCTGATCGCTCTTTCCGAAAGAGACCTCACCAGCCGCGCCACTTATCAGGGGCGGGATGAGTTCGGCACAATTGCCAACAACCTCAATCGCACGGCCACCGAGCTCAGTCAAATTATTCAAGAAATTGGAACCGCGACCGCGCAAGTGGCCACTGCAGCAGAAGAGTCTTCGGCTGTCACATTTCAGACCAGCCAGAGCCTTGAACGCCAACGCCAGGGAACGGAACTGGTGGTCACGGCCATCAATGAGATGAGCGCTACGGTTCGTGATGTTGCGCAGAGCACCGGCGATGCGGCAGCCCTATCACAACAGGTGAGCCAAAGCACCGAAAAAGGCAGAAAAGAAATCGAGGCGACCGTCCGTGTCATCCAAGACCTGTCCGAGCAAGCGGATCAAACCGCCGCCATCATTGGCGAGCTGAAAAATGAAAGTGATTCGATTTCCACTGTGCTAGACGTTATCCGTGGCATCGCCGAACAGACTAACCTGCTGGCTCTGAACGCAGCCATCGAAGCTGCGCGGGCCGGCGACCATGGACGTGGTTTCGCGGTGGTCGCGACTGAAGTGCGTACGCTTGCTCAAAGAACCCAAGAGTCCACTGGAAACATCCAAGACATGATCACCAAACTGCAGGCTGGCTCGGATCGCGCCACCAGTTCGATGCAGGAAACCTTGAGCAAGACGCGCACCGGTGCCTCCAATATCGAGCGTGCGGGGGAACTACTGGCGGAGATTGCCGTGGGCGTTTCGAGCATCAGCGACCGCAACATGCAGATCGCCACCGCTGCCGAGGAGCAAAGTGCCGTTGCGGAAGATATCAACCGAAATGTGATGGAAATCAACGATGTCGCCATTCAGGTCAGCGCCGGAGCCGATCAAACAGCAGCGACTAGCCGGGAGCTAGCGAGGTTGGCAGAACACCAACAAGTCATGGTGAGTCGTTTCAAAATGACTTGATATTCTTGTGTACCCAGCTCGTTGGTGAATACTGATCTTTACTATTTTCTAACTCAAGCGCAGCGATAGGACGTCGCTGCGGAACCGGGAGCAAGCTCCCTCTCCCTAGAAAATAAATAGTAGATGAAGAACAGGACTTGCCGCTGTTGGACTCATATGGGACATAGCCGCTCGTCATAAAAACTGGACAAATAGGCCAGTTTGATTTTTCTGTCCTAGTATAAATTCAGGTTCGGCTGGAGAAGCCCCAATGTCGTTGGCTGAAGAACGCAAACCTGATCGCCGCAAGGAAACCCGGCTGTTCCTCTTCCTTGTCGTGTTCCTCTTTCCGCTGCTGTCGGTCGCCATCGTCGGCGGCTACGGTTTCCTCGTCTGGTTTTTCCAGATGCTGTATGGCCCTCCTGGCCCACCCCTCTGACCGGTGGCTTTTTCTTGAGGCTATTGGAGCCCGTTCATGGACGAAACCTTGCATATCGCCAGTCTTGTCGTACTTGCCCGACCGGAGATGTTCGACGCGGTCAAGGCCAACCTGCGCCTGCTCGATGGCCTGGAACTGCATCAGGAAAGTGCCGCCGGAAAACTGGTGGTAGTGCTTGAAGCCGTGCATGAAAGCCAGATCCTGCAACGCATCGACCAGATCAACAACCTGCCCGGCGTACTCAACGCGGCGTTGATCTATCACGAACTCCTCGAGCCCGAAGGAGACATCGAATGAGCATGACCCGCCGTGCATTCGTCAAGACCCAGGCCGCCGCCATTGCAGCCGCCGCTGCGGGCCTGCCGATCGTAACCTCTTCCAGCAACCTGGTAACCGAAGCGGATATGGTCACCCTGGACTGGAACAAGGCGCCCTGCCGGTTCTGTGGCACCGGGTGCAGCGTGATGGTCGCGACCCGGGATAACCGGGTGGTCGCCACCCATGGCGACGTGAAGGCCGAAGTCAATCGTGGGCTCAACTGCGTGAAAGGCTATTTTCTTTCAAAGATCATGTATGGCGTTGATCGCCTGACCCAGCCGCTGTTGCGCATGAAGAACGGTCAGTACGACAAGCAGGGAGAATTCCAGCCGGTCAGTTGGGAGCAAGCCTTCGACATCATGGAGCTGAAGTTCAAGCAAGCCCTGAAAAACAAGGGGCCGGAATCGGTCGGTATGTTCGGCTCCGGACAGTGGACGGTCTGGGAAGGCTACGCCGCCAATAAACTGATGAAGGCCGGCTTTCGCACCAACAACATCGACCCCAACGCCCGCCATTGCATGGCTTCGGCGGTGATGGGGTTCATGCGCACCTTTGGCGCCGATGAACCCATGGGTTGTTATGACGACATCGAAGCCACCGATGCCTTCGTGCTCTGGGGCTCGAACATGGCCGAGATGCACCCGGTGCTCTGGAGCCGGGTCACCGATCGCCGCCTGAGCCAGCCCCATGTGAAAGTGGCGGTGCTGTCCACCTTCGAACATCGCAGTTTCGAGTTGGCCGACATCCCCATGGTGTTCAAGCCGCAAACCGACCTGCTGATTCTTAACTACATCGCCAACCACATCATTGAAAGCGGCGCGGTGAACCAGGATTTCATCAGCAAGCACACTCGCTTTGCCCGGGGTGCCGACGACATCGGCTACGGCCTGCGTCCTGACGACCCACGGGAAACCAGCGCGAAGAATGCCGGCAAGGCCAACACCTGGACGGATATTGACTTCGAGGCGTACGCCGCCTTCGTCAAGCCTTACACGCTGGAGCGAACCGCCAGGGAGACGGGGGTTGCACCTGAGCGACTGAAAAGCCTGGCGCAGTTGTATGCCGACCCCAAGCGTAAGGTCGTGTCGTTCTGGACCATGGGGTTCAACCAGCACACGCGTGGCGTCTGGGCCAACAACCTGATCTACAACATCCACCTGCTTACCGGCAAGATCAGTGAGCCGGGCAATAGCCCGTTCTCGTTGACTGGTCAACCGTCGGCCTGTGGCACGGCACGTGAAGTGGGGACTTTTTCCCACCGACTACCGGCCGACCTGGTGGTCACCAATCCCAAGCATCGCGCCACCGCCGAGAAAATCTGGAAGCTGCCCGCCGGCACCATCCAGGAAAAGCCCGGCTTCCACGCGGTGGAACAGAGCCGCATGCTCAAGGACGGTGTGCTCAACGTGTGCTGGACCCAGGCCAGCAACAACATGCAGGCCGGACCGAACATCATGCAGGAAGTCCTGCCGGGTTGGCGCAACCCGGACAATTTCATGATTGTCTCCGACGTCTACCCCACCGTTTCCGCCCAGGCCGCCGACCTGATTCTGCCCAGCGCCATGTGGGTGGAGAAGGAAGGCGCCTTCGGTAACGCTGAACGACGCACGCAATTCTGGCATCAGTTGGTGACGGCACCGGGAGACGCCCGGTCGGACCTGTGGCAGTTGATGGAATTTTCCAAGCGCTTCACCACCGATGAAACCTGGCCCGCCGAATTGCTCGCCAAGGCACCTGAGCTCAAGGGCAAGACCCTCTTCGAGGTACTGTTCAAAAATGGCCAGGTGGACCAGTTCCCCGTCGAGCAGTTGGAAGCCGGCTACAAAAACGATGAAGCCAAGGCCTTTGGGTTTTACCCGCAGAAGGGGCTATTCGAGGAGTACGCCCAATTCGGTCGCGGCCATGGACATGACCTTGCCGCGTTTGACCGTTACCACAGTGAACGGGGCCTGCGCTGGCCGGTGGTGGATGGCAAGGAAACCCGCTGGCGTTATCGCGAGGGGCTGGACCCCTATGTGGAGAAAGGCAGCGAGGTGCAGTTCTATGGCTATCCGGACAAGAAGGCGATCATTTTCGCCCTCCCCTACGAACCGCCGGCCGAGGCACCGGATGCGGACTACCCGTTCTGGCTGAGCACCGGGCGCGTTCTTGAACACTGGCACACGGGCAGCATGACCCAGCGAGTCGAAGAACTCTACAAAGCCGTGCCGGATGCGCTGGTGTACATGCATCCCGAGGATGCCAAGGCCTTGAAAGCACGGCGCGGCAGTGAAGTGAAGCTGATCAGCCGACGCGGTGAGATCCGTGCGCGCATCGAAACCCGCGGGCGCAACAAGCCGCCTCAAGGATTGGTATTTGTGCCGTTTTTCGACGCCAACAAGCTGATCAACAAGGTCACGCTCGATGCCACCGACCCGATCTCCAAGCAAACCGACTACAAAAAGTGCGCGATACGCATCGAGTTGGTCAGCGTGGCCTGAGGAGAACCCTGATGCTTTTTCGAATGCTGCCCTTGTTTCTGCTTGCCGCGATTGGCGTGGTGATCGCGGCTGAAATCGACTACCCGCTCGACGCGCCAGCTCCGGATGGGCGTCGCCCCGGCGGCACTCTGTCCCAGAACATGCCCGCCCCGCCCATTACCGATGAAGAAAACAAAGACCTCAAACGCGAGCGTAATTACCCGGACCAGCCGCCGACCATTCCCCACACCATCCGTGGCTATCAGGTCGACGCGAACGGCAACAAGTGCCTGTCCTGTCACAGCCGTGCCAACAGCGCACGGACCCAGGCAACGATGATCAGCATCACCCACTACATGGACCGCGATGGCCAAGCGCTGGCGGCCGTCTCACCACGTCGGTACTTCTGCAACCAGTGCCATGTACCGCAGGCGGACGTGAAGCCTTTGGTGGGAAACAATTTCGAGACAATCGACAAACTGCTGCAAGACAACGCCAACGCCACGAAGAAACCTTGAGGAGGCAACATGAAAGCACTGTTCGCCTTGCTCAAGGACTACTGGGGCGTCCTGCGTCGTCCGAGCCTGTATTACAGCCTGGGTTTCCTGACGCTTGGGGGCTTTATCGCCGGTATCGTTTTCTGGGGCGGCTTCAACACTGCCCTGGAGGCGACCAATACCGAGACGTTCTGCGTGTCCTGCCATGAAATGCGTGACAACGTGTTTGTCGAGCTCAAGGACACGATCCACTACACCAACCGCTCCGGCGTACGCGCCAGTTGTCCGGACTGTCACGTGCCACACGAGTGGACCCATAAGATCGCGCGCAAGATGCAGGCCTCCAAGGAGGTCTGGGGCAAGATTTTCGGCACCATCGACACCCGCGACAAATTCCTCGCCCTGCGACGTGAACTGGCCGAGCACGAATGGGCCCGACTCAAGGCCAACGACTCGCGAGAATGCCGCAATTGTCACAACTTCGAATTCATGGACTTCACCCGGCAAAGCAAGCGCGCCTCGAGCATGCACTCGACCTCACTGGCCAATGGCGAGGCAACCTGCATCGATTGCCACAAGGGCATTGCTCATAAGCTGCCTGACATGAGTGGGGTGAAAGGTTGGTAATCAAAGTGGTCGGGAGCCAATAGTCTTTTGTGAGAATGAATCCCCTCCATCGATATCAGTGCAAGGTGCTATTGGCAGCACGGTCACCGCCTCGATTTAAGCGATGGCGACTGAACTGTCCTGAAGGTGTCTGGACGGGGCTGACGCCACAAAGGGAAGCAAAACTAGATCCCGAGCGAAAGCAATCGCTGTTGTCTCCAGCTGTCGGTAGAAGCTGGGCGGCTGTCTCCTTTTCGATATACATCGCCCCAACAGATCCAGCAGCTACGCTTCACTTCTCTACCCCCTTTGTCTAAATTGATTTTAGGAAAAACGGGTTAGGTTCCTCCGAATTCGAATGCACACCAAGCCTTTGTCGCCCAGCCCGACCGATGGGCAACATAGTCGATGGCGCACGCTCTCCGGAGCAACAAGCAAAAGGATTTCGAAACCTACTTCGTCTGATAGGGTCGACGGAAATAGAGGGCGATAACGCCTCAGCCAGCGAAGGGCAAACTTGCGTGTACGGAGTACGGAACGTCCAGCGAACCTTTCGATTAGCCAGTCGGGGCGTTATGTAGTGGCTGGCTAACCTGGACGGCAGAATTCCCCTCTCCGGCCCTCCACTCATCCCGATGCATAGATAGGCTTAAGGGAGCACGCCGTGCCGCCGGTCAGTGCAATGGCGTAGAGGCGTGAGTCTATGGGCACAAAGTTAGCATTCAGATGTGTTGCACGCGATCGCTCTCAAGCCCGGCGACGGTAGACCGACGGTGTTGGCATAACCCGATTCAGCATTGCTTGAACCCCATCGCACGACGGCAACATCTTCGGGTGGTGCCGCGCCCCTCTCCCAAAAGCCGAGGATCTGCAGCACATCAACGCTAAAACGACGCTCAGGAGGTGTTTTGCAGGTTCAAAAGCTTGGCATTGCGCTCAAGGCGCCGCTGATCGCGGGGATCGATACCCTTCGCGACCAGCGCCCTGGCGATATCACGCAGAGCGCGAGCATCGCGTAGCGCTCGCTTATTCAACCGCCCTTTGTTTCCACCCCTTCCGCTGCTACGCTCTTGAGTCCTTGATTGGAGCCAAAACGATGCCCAGCGAATATTCACTTTCTGATGTTCTTGAGCGGCTATATCAAAATCAGCTCGCCTTGGAGGCTGCGGTGATGGAACTGACCTTGAAGGTAGAAAACCAAAGTGCAACAGATATTGGCGCCAACGTCCGAGGGGCACTTCACACGATCGGCGAGAACGCCGGACATATCAAACAGGGCTTGGCTAAGCTGAGAGCCCAGGGTCACTGATCAGCGGACCCAACGCGCCGGCGAGCTTGGCGGTTATCCTGCACAGCATAAAGGCTGGACTCGCCGAAGTCTCAGACTTCCCGCGCGTTGCGCGGCGACATCGTTAAGATACGGGGGCTCTCAACCTTTCGTTATAAGAAGCGGCGCACCTTGAGAATCTTGCCCGAAGCTACCTTATGCTTGGGCTTGGCCACTCGAATAACCTTGTGCTGACCATCGCCTACTGTCTCAACGAGCATGCCATCACGGACTTCCATCACACTGAATCCGGCCGCCAGCGTATTGATATAAGCCGCATGAATTGCGCCCTTCGCCATGGCTGGAATTTTATCTTCCAGCCGGCTCACCAGTTCATCATTCAACGGTTGGTTGGCGATCATAACGAGCTCCGCATCCAAGGCCAGCACGGAGCCAGCCATCGTGTCCCTGCTGCGATCTGGGACAAGCACCGTTCGTTCCTGGGGATGCACACGAGACCTATTGATCGTCGATGTTTCATCAGGCCCGTACCAAACTACCGCCAATGCCCCTGAAAAGCCCGCTGACATCAGCGTTGATCTTGAGATTGGGGAATGGCAATTCCTACCTCATAGAGCGAATTCGAGGGTCAATGTTTGGCCCTTTTGACTCAGCTTTTTCCCGCGATGATAACAACCCCGATCCGCTCTGCCAGATTGAGCACCGTGTCGAACACAGTCGAGTCCCCGGTCAAGCTGCGTGACGCGCCCTGCGGGTGGAGCACGCCGTCTGAAATCCGGTCGCCGAAGAGCACCACCACACGTGCCGAATCATCTTGTCGCGACACCCAAGACAGCCCTTGGGTATCTGGACACTGACGGTGGATCGCCTCTGCCCATTTGCGCGTCGCAGGATATTGATCTTTCTCAGTGTCGATCAGTTGTTTGCGCGTGATGCCCAGTTTCCGCAGAGGCACGCTGGACAGATCAACCAGGTGCAGCGGTTGGCTAACCTGGACGGCAGAATGCACCTGTCCAGTTAGCTTGCTTTTGTCGAAGCTCTTGAAGCCAGCCGTATGGGGAACGTCGTGGAAGACGGTCTCCATCAAGGCGCAATCAACTGTCGTGCCTCCATACAAGGTGGGAATCGCCCGCCCCTGATCATCCTGGATCGGGCTGAAGCGTGCGTTGCCGTGCATTCCAGGATTGAATTGATCAGGCTGATACTTATCCTGGTGCACACGGTGAAGCACATCGCCTTTGGCGATCACGGTAAAAGTGACGTGCAACGTGGCCCCAGGCACTGGGGTAACGGACGCCGCCAAATCCCCGGGAGGCGTCGCCCTACCCTCACTGGACTCGGTACGCTGCTTAGCCATGGACAACGCCCTGGATTTCATCCTGTGCGGCAGCAATCACCCGATCAGGCGCCGATGCCAAGAGATCCTGAGGCCTTTTGCCGCCCAGAAAGCTGTTATCTGAGCGGAACCAGTAAGCCATGCCCCAGCCGTCCTTGTGCCCAGCGAAAGCCTCAATAACTTTGGCTAATGCCTTGAACGGCCGATAGCCCGCGTCCGGGTCCAAGCCGTAGCCAGGGAAATAGTCGACCCCGCCGTGGCTGATGGCAAAGATCTGCCCCTGCTTTTTCCATTTGTTGGGCTGGGCACTCGGGTTTCTAGTACTCAACTGGGCCACCTGGGCGATGTCTGCGGCGGTCAGCCAATCACCGCTTTCCAACACCGCTTTGCGGGCTTGGACCAGCATTGCCGCTTCCTTGAGCAAGCGAGGCGAAGGCGGCTTACGCGTCACAAACACCTCGGCCAGTCGCTCCAGCGACTTCGGGTCCTGACGCTCCTGCAGCACCTCGTACATCGAAGAAGCCACATTGGCGAAGTTTTCCGCCAACGCCTCAAATACGCTGAGGTTGACCTGATCAAAAGACACGACCAGTACTCGGTCCGCATGCGAGCGGCTTAAGCTCGCCCGAGCCTCCTTAGGCGTACCGACCAAGGTGGAGACGCCCGACTGCTCTGTAACGCTCATGGAAATCTCCTCATCAGTTATCTGCGCTATCCAATCCTAGCATATCTTTGATAACCCCAGCCCTAGCCTAGCCTCCATTCATCTGGATGCATAGATAGGTTTGAGGGAGCGCGCCATGCCGTCGATCCGCACGGTGACTCTGGGACTGAAAGTCTAAGGATTACGATCTTAGCTTTCAGGTGTGCGGGCGAGCTAAAGACCAGCAACAGACCGAAAGAGTTGACAACCCAGTTCAGCACCGCTTGAATTCCCGGGCGGTCCCGCTCCCCTAAGGGCCGAAAATTTGTACCGCATCGACCTAAGAATGTGTTCTCTCGGCCAACAGTTTGGCATTGCGCTCAAGGCGTCGCTGATCGCGGGGATCGAGACCCTTCGCGACCAGCGCCCTGGCGATATCGCGCAGAGCGCGAGCATCGCGTAGACCTATTTCAGGATAAGTACCGAGCGAAATACGAGGCTGTTTGCCCGCCCAAGAAAAACGGAAGTGCCAGCTCTTGGTGCCTTTCGTATTCACGAAAAGCGCAAGGCCATCAAAGTCAGGAAGGGTGTAGTTTTTGGCGCGAGGCCTGGCGTGTCGGACCGCCGTATTGGTAAGGACCATTGTACTAACTCCACTCATATGGATGAAGGAGGGTTGTACCGTTTTCGGAGTGCCAAGCAGCTCTAAAAACTGATTTATCAAGCGTCGAATTTATGTACTAAAAAATGTACTAAAAATTCGTGGATATTGATGTACCAAAATAGACTTTACTGGAACTAAAAAAGAGGCCGAAGCCTCTTTCTTTGGTTTCTACATACTTCAATGGAAGTCTATAGAAAAATAACTGGAGCGGGAAACGAGACTCGTATCTGGTGTCCTACCCATTGAAATCTAAGGGGTTTATTTTCTTGCCGAAGCAAAGAAAGACTCAATTTTGGACTTATTATTGGAACGTTTCAAGAACAAAAAACTGAACGCCAACGCAGGCCATTAGATTATGCGCATAGCAAGCCGGAAACTTCTATCAATCTGACGGTATCAGTAGCGCAGGTCTGCCCGAAAACGCCCCAACCGTCGAACGGCCCTCATCATCTCAGGAAAACCCACAACTGATTGTTGGTGCATCAAGCTGCCTAGGATGCCAGGTGATTTTTTCAGTCTCTAGATTGACCGCTTGAGTTTCGCATTTTTCGGAGTAACACAGGTTGTTCATGACACTGGTGATTGGCGTCAGATTAAGGCATAGAGGCATCAACTAAACTTGGGTCAGTTCAGGGAATCTTTCGGATTAACCGGCCTATTCAATTGGAAATGGAGGAAGAGACCTACGCAAGAACGCGATCAGCCCCTACGACCTACGAAGGTTACTCAAAAATTGAAGGTGTAGCGCATGATGAAGCGATTTTCGTTAGCACTATCCGCATAAGTTGAGCGGTTCGTCGAGTTACGCCATTGGAACGCCACGCCTTTGGCAGGCCCACTTTGGATGGCGTATGAAATATCGGTCACCCGCTCCCATTCTTTCCCCTGATCCCCCGCTAGGCGCAGAGCAGCAGCTTGGCGGGTTTTCAGTAGCTCTGGATCTACATCGTCCCCTTTGACATACTTGGTCGTGAACAATAGGCCAGGTAATCCTAACGCCGCAAAATCATAGTCATAACGAGTAAACCATACTCGCTCATTTGACGCGGTAAATGTACTTACCAATGATTCGCCGAAGAGGTAAGAATCAGCGCCATTGACGAAAGCGAATGGCGTATCGCCCCACGCCCTCTGATAACCGCCACCAAATGTATGACCCTGTAGATTGTAAGCAAAATAGTTACTTAACGTCCGATTATCAACGTTGCCAAGCCGATTCGATCCGCTTCCACCTGAATCAAAAAGTCGTACATCTGCTATTACACTTCCCTCAAGAAATGGCTGGGTAGTTTTGATACCAGCAAAATATGTACGATAAAGATCTTCAAGTTCAGCCGCATGCAAACTTAGCGCTAAATTATATATTGGTTTAAAGTCCAAGGCCAAATAATTATAGTGATCCGCTTCAATAGGAGCATATCCAGTAGCCGTAAGAGATTCAAAATCAGTTGAATTTCTTTGTTTAACAGCATTTATACGTATTGCTGTCACCGTGAGTCTGTCAATGTCATTGACCGTTACTAGGCCACCACGAAAAACTTGTGGCAAGAGCCTGCTATTGTTGCTCCAGAGCAAGGGCATAAGGGGATTCACACCACCTATTCTAATTTCAGTTTTACCTAATCGCGCTTTTACTGTGGCAACAAACTTGCCATACTCATCCTCAACATTGCGATCGGAATCGAAAGCAAGCAAGCCAGACCCCGTTCTATCCGAGTTCGAATCCAACTTCACGCCAAGCAACCCGAGAGCATCAACACCGAAGCCCACCGTTCCATCTGTAAAACCCGACTGAAGATTTACGATGAAACCTTGCGCCCATTCATCTCGCTTGGACTGAGTTGCTCCCTCATTTCGAAAGTCTCGATTGTAATAGAAATTTCTGAGCTCAAGGCCCCCCTTGAAGTCGTCGACAAAATTTGCGGAAGCGAAGGGAGCGACCAACAGAGACGAGCAGACACACACCACTTTTTGAGAAAAATAAGACATCACTGGCACCTTGTTTTTGTTTTGTGCGCGAGCATGAACCGCTAGGCTGCGGTTCATGTAATGACATTGCAGTACTTTCCTCTCTACCGAGTACAGAGGGGTTTAATATTCCTGCCTGTCCGTTAATAACCTCCGACCTCCGACCAACTCCCAAAGTAGTAGCCCTAGAAAAACCCATTGTTAATTATAGGCAGCTTGGAGTCCAACCATTTGAGCAATCAGAAATACTATCCGGCGAGTCCATTAAGGATGTACAGGTGAACTGATGAGGATCTAAATCTAAAATCGATGATATCCTCGTACTCTGGGGAGTAGTAAAATTCTCGAGCCTTCTCGACAGACGAAAATTCGAGAAAAATTACACGTGGCACAACACGCTCCCCTTCAATCACTTCAGGCGAGTCGGTTGCAACTAAGAATTTCGCTTCGAATTTCTCCAGTATAGGCTTTACCCGGGCCATGTACTCTTCGTAAAAGACACTTGGATCAATGACTGCAAGCTCCGCAAAAAGGTAACCCTTTCTTTTCATTTTTAATCCCTTTCAAAATAAATTCATCTGTGCTGTCATACAAAGCAAAACTATTGAAGTTTCGCCTTTCACCTATCTAGATCGCTTTTTGGCGAACTAGAAACTTGCTGGCAAGTGACTTGGCCGCTCGCAGGCGACTGTTCCCATTTTTGCAGGCACTGACATTTCAAACAGCTCAAGATCCGATGAGATAGCTGTTTCATTGTGCTTAAGTCCTGGCGGGATAAATAGCGATTCGCCAGTTTCAACGCGGATAGTGCGCCCGTCTTCAAACTGAAGTTCAATCCAGCCCCGAAGTGCGTATATAAAATGAACATCGCAGATGTGATAATGCCATCCAGTCTGCTCCATTACATCAGTTGCGCAGGTGACCTGCGCCCTAGCTACACCGGCGGTTGCAACGGTTAAGCCAAGATCGCGATATTTGAAAAAAGCACGACGACCAGGAACAAAAGGGGCATTTTGCGGAGTGACATATGTTAATTTTTTTGCCAGTTCGGCAACAGATTCGGGGAGTTCCAGTGAGACTTTCGATTCAGCTTGCATCTATTCTCTCCTTACTTTATTAGGCGATAATCATGTAGAAAATATTTATGGTTCGATCGCCTACGGAATACGTTACTAAAACCTCAGCCAATATGCCCTTTAAATTATCTACTACTGCAGACATGACCAAAAAATGACACTACCGGCAGTAGTACACTATTCAAATAAGCCCAGTGGTATAGAACATCGCAATCACAAAGAACACTGCAAAGGTTTTGATAATGGTTATCCCAAATATCTCCTTGTAGGACTGTCTATGGGTGAGCCCAGTGACGGCAAGCAATGTGATCACCGCACCATTGTGAGGTAGCGTATCCATGCCGCCGCTGGCCATCGATACGACGCGATGCATAACTTCAAGCGGGATATTTGCAGCGTTAGTCGCTGCAATGAGTTGATCGCCCATGGCGGCAAGTGCAATGCTCAGTCCTCCGGACGCAGATCCTGTGATCCCTGCCAGAGTACTTACCGAAACAGCAGCCTTTATTAAGGGATCGGGGAGGTATTGGAGAGAACTACTAACCACGAGGAAACCAGGCAGAATTGCAATGACGCTACCGAAGCCGTATTCAGACGCTGTATTGAGCGCCGCCATAGAAGCGCCGGAAACAGCTTGCTTTGCGCCCGCTACAAAGCGCTCGCGGATCTGCCTAAATGCAACAGCGACCACAAATAAGATGCCGCAAAGTAGCGCACCCTGTACTGCCCAAATGGCGGCTGTGCTGGAAATTTTGCCAGTCACAACCGCCGGCAACCCTGGAAACACCTCTGGACTTATTGAGTAGAGAGCACTATACCAAGACGGAATGTAGACGGTGAGACAGTAGTTGACGGCGCCCACTACCAGCAAAGAAGTCAACGCCAGAATGGGGTTAGGTAGATTTGCGGACTGGACACGTTCAGGCTCATTAGTATGCGCCTCGCCATAACCTTCACCAGCGGCCATAGCAGATTTGCGTCGGGACTCCAGATACATCAAACCTACAATCAATACAAAAACGGATCCCGATATACCTAGTATTGGAGCCGCCCAAGAGGTTGTATTAAAGAAAGTCGTTGGAATTATATTCTGGATTTGCGGCGTACCGGGAAGGGCATCCATAGTGAATGAGAATGAACCCAGGGCTAGTGCACCAGGCATCAGACGCTTAGGGATATTATTTTGACGATAAAGTTCCGCTGCAAAGGGATATACAGCAAAAACCACAACGAATACAGAAACGCCACCGTAAGTCATCAGCGCGCATGCAGCAACAACGATAAAATTAGCCTTAGAACGACCAAAATAGCGGATGGCTGCAGCTACAATTGCCTCTGAGAATCCAGATATTTCAATGACCTTCCCAAATACAGCACCCAGCAAAAACACCGGCAGATACAGTTTTAGAAACGTCGCCATCTTTTCAAGAAACACACCAGAAAAGATGGGTGCGACGGATGATGGATCGACAAAGAAAACAGCACCGAGGGCCGCCACGGGGGCTACCAGTATGACACTGTGGCCCCGGTAGGCCATGATCATGAGGAAACCTAACGCTGCCAAAGCAATCAGCACAGACATGGTATATCTCACACTTAGTTAGATTTTATTATTATTTAAAGCAGACGTCGTAAGTTTAACTGCTCCCTGGCCCATCAAGGGCCCAGGGAGCAAAGCGAGTCAACTCAACTTTCCCGTCTTACTTACACCGCTAGCGAGATACCCTCCATCCACCGGTAAATAGGCGCCGTTGATGTAGGCGGCACCTTCAGATAGAAGAAAAAGAATTGTCGCAGTCATATCGCCAAGTACGCCAAGGCGGCGTGCTGGGATCATTGAGGTGTACGCCTCAATTGTCTCGGGTGTATAGCTCGCCTCAGTCAGGGGAGTAAGAACCGGGCCTGGGGCAATGGCGTTCGCTGTAATGCCATGGGGGCCTAGCTCCATTGAAAGCTGTTTGGTGAGCCCGACCATGGCTGCCTTGGAGGTGCCGTAAGCGGTGCGCCCAATCCCTGCACGTACCGCGCTCACCGACGCAACGTTGACGATACGACCATACCCCGCCTTTAACATGCTTTTGCCGGCACGCTGTGAGCATAAAAAAGTGCCCGTGACGTTCACAGCCATTACCTTGTTAAAAAGCTCCACCGGATAATCGATGAACGCATGAATGCCCAGAATGCCAGCGCTATTGACTAGCAGGTGTGTCGTGTCTCCATACCATTCCTCAGCAGTTTCGAATGCGCAATCCACGGAGTTTGCATCCGACACATCAATCGCTACAGCAATAGCCTTGCCACCTTGCTTCAAAATGGAACTTGCAACTTTAGTTGCATTCTCCAGGTTCAGATCAGCCACTACTACGTGAGCACCACTGGCCGCCAACGCAACCGCAGTAGCTTCGCCAATGCCCGAACCGCCGCCAGTCACAAAAGCCGTTTTGTTTTCAAAATTCATGCTGCACACCTCAGGCCATATTTCTTAGTTATTGTAATGCACCAATCATTATTAATTCTTAAATCTGCCCACTGGCTAAACTATCGCTGAATCTGACAACCAATAGAAGTACGGCGCTCATTATCGGAAGTGGTAATCTGGAAAAAGCTTGAGCGCGCTGGAAAATTTTCTTTGCCTAAAAATGTCGATATCTCACGCTCCGCCATGACGTTTTCCCAGCTTCGTTTGGTAAGGAGTACCTAGATTGCCGCAATGCCGACAGCTTTCGCTATTCGTGCAACTACGTACGGGGATTGGTAACCTAAGGGTCAATAACGCTTGGACGAGCACCTATTCAGGGTGGAGAACGATGACTGACCCAACACCCCGACAGCTACAGGACCTCGAGCGTATGGCTTTCCAGGTCTCTCCTGCGCCTCAGGTGATTACGGGCGATAGGTGCATACTGGAGCTCAATGACGCATTCGCGACTCTCTTTGGGTTCAAGCGAGAGGAGCTGCTCGGTGAGCTTCTACTGAAGCTTTACCCGTCTCAGGCAGACTTTAAGATCATCGGTGATCGTAGCCTGAATTGGTTAAGGCATGCCAAGAATGGTGCGTATTCAGATGAGCGCTTTATGCAGCATCAAAGCGGTGAGGTTTTCTGGGCAAGGGCTAAGGGGTACACATTGACGCCCGAGGATCCTTTTCATCTCATGGTTTGGCATTTCGAGCGGATTGATCAAGCTGTCCGACCGACCATCAATCTCACGCCTAGAGAGCGGGAGATCGCGGTTCATATCGTCAATGGGCTCACATGCAAAGAGATCGGGCGTAAATTCAACATATCACATCGCACAGTTGAGGTGCACCGTGGACGGCTTATGAAAAAGCTGAAAGCAAAAAATAGCGCAGAATTGGTCTCAAAGATAATTGTTCTAAAGTAGATCACCGTTCTTTTATTTATTCGCTATCTCGGCACAAATTGTAATCGCAAAAACAGATCTTCTACCCACCGACCGGCCCTTTCAAGTTTTCTTGCTTTTTCGGTTTTTCGCACCCGATCCGTCAACACATAGGCATACGCTGCGTTGCCTTCCAACCACTCCGTGGATTTAGGCACTTTTTGCTTTTGGCGACGTTTTTGGGTGGACGTTTCTCGCCAACGTCAGTAAGGCCGGAGTCCCCCGTGTCCAAAAACACCGGAATTATGTGGAAGAAAATATTCCTTGAGTTAAGCAGTAGATGTTGTGAATTCAGGTATCAATACAGGAGCTTCTCGGATTCAGGTACGAAACCCGCCCATAAGTTGCTGCTGATGATTCGCGAGTAAATTCAAAGATTGACTGATGCTCGCGGAATCTTTCGATTGGCCCGCCAGAACATCCGTGACCTCCCGTATGCTGGATAAGTTGCGATTTACCTCCTCCGAAACGACGCTCTGCTCTTCCGCCGCACTGGCAATCTGGATGTTCATCTCACTGATAATCTCGATACCCTGATTGATTTTTTGAAGCGCTCCCACAGCACGTTTCACCTGTGCAACACTGCTATCGGCCTGGCTGCGGCTGTTTTGCATCGACTGAACCACGCTTCGAGTACCTGATTGCAGATGTTCGATGACGTGCTGAATCTGGCCTACCGACTCTTGGGTTCGCTTGGCTAAATGACGCACCTCATCCGCGACAACCGCAAATCCCCTCCCCGATTCACCTGCCCTTGCCGCCTCAATCGCAGCGTTCAAGGCAAGAAGATTCGTTTGCTCCGCAACAGAGCGAATGACTTCGAGGACTGATCCAATCTGCTCGCTATTGTTGGCCAGCGCCTCTACTTGTTGCATCGCCTGGTGCATTTCCGTAGCAAGTTGTGTGATGCAATCAGTGGTTATGTCGATTGTCTGCACACCCTCCTGGGTCGCGATATTAACATTACGAGCCGCTTGAGCTGCTAACGCAGCATTGCGGGCCACCTCCTGCGAAGTCACACTCATTTCCTGAGATGCAGTTGCGACCTGGTCTACTTCAAGCAACTGTTGCTGCATGCCGCTATTGGTTATCGCAGCAATGTCCGCTGCCTGGTCAGCAGTACGACGGGTGTCATCAACCGATGATTTCACTTGAGCAATAATGGGCTGCAGCTTGTCAAGAAATCGGTTGAACCAACTCGTTAAGTTCCCGATTTCGTCATGTCTTTGATAGTCTACCCGCCTCGTCAGATCACCCTCACCACTAGCGATATCCTGGAACATCGCGGCAACCCGCAGGATCGGCTGCGTGATGCTATGAGCAAACATCCATATCAGCACCAATCCTGATAATGCCGCCACAACTCCCACCATGAGTTGAATCCCTGCCGCATCCTCGTTGGCTTTGTCCAGCGACTCTTTGAGCTGTCGAGCCGAGGCCAGCAGTACCGCCTCTGGAACCTGAATGACAATACTCCAATGCTGTGCACCTGGAATGGGCGAAAACGGCATGATGACGACAACGTTCCCCTCACGCTCAAGTACCCCAGGAGTATCACCTTTCGTACTCTCCGAGATTTGTTTTCCAAGCTCAGGATCAACGCTTACCAAAGGCTTTCCCGCCGCCTGGGGCTCACCACTTCGAGCAGCAACAACCCCGTCAGCGCTGATGAAACTTACCTGTGCATTGCCGCCGTAAAGCGCACGGCTGGACCTTTCCACCAGCTCTTGCAGGCTTGCCAAACTTAAGTCTACGCAGAGAACGCCGAGCACGGAATCACCGCTCATCAAAGGGACTGAGACAGTCGACATCAGCGTCGTGACGCCTTGGGCATTAGTGAACGCATAGGGGTTACTGACGCAGTCTTGTTTGGTCTTGAATGCGCAGGTGTACCAAAAAGTACCTGGGGTTCCATCATCGGCCATCTCCTTTTCGCTCATGGTATAGCTCGGAACAAGCGTGGATGCGTAGGAAGCGAAACGACCTATTTCATTCCCTCCATCGGTTTTCTGGTTCATAAAACGAGCGTCATCGCCATCCAACGCATTGGGCTCGAATCCTACTCCTAGACCTAGTACGTCCTGATTAGCGGCCACTTGCAGCTGCATGAGTTTGAATAGGTCACCACGCAGTGTTTTGGTGTCCGAGCCTAATCGCTTTGCCTGTTCACGCTGGAAGATGACTTGGTGCATGACCGTGTCGCCAAAAACCCGGCTGGTGATGAATCGTTGACTCACAACTTGAGCTTGCTGCTCGCCCAGCTTGGTCATGTACTGCAATGCACCCTCTTTGATGGTGAGTGAGCTGGACTCATTGCTCAATGTCGAGATAGCGTCGATTCGGTAGATTGAGAAACCTATCAAGGTCGCCGCTACGCCCAACATACAAATTCCCGCGAGCAGCGTTATGCGAAGCTTTATGGAAAAGCTGGAAATAGACATGTCAACGCTCCGTGAGTTACAACAATTCGTCAGTCATTCGAGTGCATGGTCCTGCTGGCTTTGCTCCCACACGCTGCGGGATAACACCTAAACAAAACGCAAGTGGCGGTCCAACGAAGAAAGCACCACCACTTGCTAAACAGGCGGAGTTAAAGAGCGTCGGCGATCGCTTGGCCTACCTCTTGGGTAGATCCCTGTCCGCCCAAATCACGCGTCTTAGGACCTTGCGCAATGACCGTCTCAATGGCCTGCATGATTGAATCGTGCGCAGCACGGAACTCCGGACCATCACCCAGGAAATCAAGCATCAGCGCACCCGACCAAATCATCGCAATGGGGTTGGCGATGTTCTTGCCGAAAATGTCCGGCGCCGAGCCGTGGACAGGTTCGAACAGCGAAGGAAATTTGCGCTCCGGATTGAGGTTGGCCGAAGGCGCAATCCCAATGGTGCCCGTGCAGGCCGGGCCGAGGTCAGAGAGGATGTCGCCAAACAGGTTGGACGCCACCACTACATCAAAGCGATCTGGATGCAAGACAAAGCGGGCACACAGGATGTCGATATGTTGCTTGTCCCATTTGATGTTGGGGTAGTTGCCCGCCATCGCCGCAACACGTTCATCCCAGTACGGCATGCTGATTGCCATGCCATTTGACTTGGTAGCGGCGGTCACATATTTGCGTGATCGTGTCTGGGCGAGGTCGAAGGCGTATTTGAGGATGCGGTCGACACCTCGCCGGGTGAATACCGATTCCTGCAGCACGAATTCATGTTCAGTACCTTCAAAGACCCGGCCTCCCACTGAAGAATATTCACCTTCAGTATTTTCCCGGACAACGATGAAGTCGATATCTCCAGGCTTGCGATTGGCTAAGGGGCATGCCACACCAGGGAACAGCTTCACCGGGCGTATATTCGCGTATTGATCGAACTCCCGGCGAAATTTCAACAAGGAACCCCAAAGAGAAATATGATCCGGCACTTTGTCCGGCCAACCAACAGCACCAAAATAAAGGGCATCAAAACCTTTAAGTTGCTCAAACCAGTCGTCGGGCATCATCTTGCCGCAGGCGAGATAATAATCGCAACTGGCCCATTCAAAACGTTGAAATTCAAGCTCAATACCGTGCTTGGCAGCAGCCTTCTGCACAACTTTAATACCCTCAGGCATCACTTCGACGCCGATTCCGTCGCCGGCAATCGCGGCAATTCGAAACGTCTTGCTCATCACACTTCCTCTTTAGATTATCAAACAACAATAGCTATGAATTAAATCGACTTAAGCGATGACAAAACGCGGTGAAGAGCGTTACGTTCGTTATCATTAATTTAGCCGCTACTGCGCTCATCGCAGCAGCGGCAAAGGCAGGCCACCGAGTTGTCAGACTTGATCGCCTAACGAGGACTCCAACCGTGCATATTTTTCGGGTAACCGGACACTTAAGTAGAATGCGCCCAGGAAACCCAGCGCAAACGAACCAAACAACAGCGCCATGAAGAACACCTCAAGTGCGCCTTGTACGCCCAGTAAGACATCGAAGCTGGTCAGGGCAAAATAAAGAAACGGTAGGAGACCTGCGACGCTTAACAGGGGAGCGAGGAAGGTGTGCCATATCCGCTTATCCACCTTGGAGCGACGGAAGAACACAAAGATCGCAATACTGGCAATGCACTGGATGGTAATGATTCCGGCCGCACCGACACCGGTAAACCAGGTGAACAGCGTGTCGTAGGGGTTCAGTCCAAGCACTGCGAAGATCGCGACCACTATGGCCACCATTGCGGTTTGCACGTAACACGCCACATGGGGCGACTTCTGGACCGGATGAGTCGAGCCCAGCTTCTGGCTGAGCAAACCCTGGCGCCCCAAAGAGTAGAGGTATCGAGCAACGTTGCTGTGAAACGTCACGATGGCGGCAAACAGACTGGTAATCACCAGCACCTGAAATAGCTCGGTCGCCCAACCTCCAAGTATCTTGTCGCTGACCCAGAAAATCAGATTGCCCGATTGGTCTTTGGCCACTGCCACCGCTTCGTTTGCACCGATCGCGTTAATGATCAACCAGGCTGTCAGCGCATAAAACACGCCCATGAAAATCACCGCGATGTAGGTGGCAATCGGAACTGTACGTTTGGGATCGCGCGCTTCCTCGCCGTAGATGGCCGTGCCTTCGAAGCCAATGAACGAAGCATGGGCGAACATCAGAGCGACACCAATTGCGCCGGAAAACGTCGCGGAAGGGCTGAATGGTTCGAACGAAAACTGGCTCGCTGGCACCGAGTGATCGCCAAACAAAATGCCCAGGTCCAGTATTAGGATGATTGCCGTCTCCAGCGTGAGCAGGACCGCCAACACCACGGCGCCTGCATGCAAACGCCGTAACCCCAGCCACAGGCACATCGCCATGGCCGTGAAGGAATAAACCCACCAAGGCAAATGGACGTTAAGTTGCTTGCCGAGCAGCTCATTGAGGTAATAGCCGATACCTCCGTACAGGCCAAGTTGAATAGCGTTATAGGAAAAAATTGCCAAAGATGCAGAACCCAGTCCCATGGGGCGGCCGATGCCTTTGGTGATGTAGGCGTAGAACGCCCCGGCGTTGGTGATGTGTTTACTCATCGCCACGTAACCCACAGCGAACAGCAACAGCACCAGGGCGACCGCCACAAATGCGCCGGCAATGCCTATGCCGTTTCCGGAACCAATGATGACAGGGAACAACGCGACAACCACGGTCAGCGGCGCCGCAGCGGCGATCACAAAGAACACGATACCCATGATGCCGATACTGTCTCGCTCGAGGTCTCGGCTATCAGAATTTGGGGTCATGGTCTTTCCCGGTATTGATCCCGTTAAGTCCAGCGTAGCTGGTTTATTACTATATTCGTATGACATCGCTAAAACCCTGTAGGTAGTGAGTTTTTTATTTCGGTAAAGCGAGGCAGTCGTTAAACAAGCAATACTTGGCAGCGTGCCTATATACACCTCGGCACTTTCTGGTTTTTCGTAGTAACAAGTGTCCTTATTATTGATGAATCGGTGCAAACGTTGTTCGTAGGTCCGTCATACCCCTGTACCGCGACAACCAAAAAACCTCTTCAGACTGTTCGCGCCCAAATCAAATATTTTAGAACTGACGTTCATCATATAAGACGTGTATTTATGACTCCAAAGTACAACGCTCAAGTTTGGTCGATATGAACTTCACATCGAGGTACTCTTGAAGTCCCCAGTGACCACCTTCCCTGCCCAGTCCGCTGTCCTTATTGCCACCGAACGGCGCTTGTGCGGTCGATGGTGCTCCATCGTTGACGCCGATCATTCCGTATTCCAACGCTTCAGCCACCAGTTGCGCTCGGGTCAGGTTCCTTGTCCACAGATAAGCCGCCAAGCCGTATGGCGATGCGTTGGCTGCCGCCACCACTTCAGCTTCACTGTCGAACGTAATCAGCGGCGCCACCGGGCCAAAGGTTTCCTCCTGCATGATCAACATCGTTGCAGTCACGTCCTGGAGCACGGTCGGTTGAACATAGAAACCTTCCATCCGGACACCTCCGGCGATGATTCGAGCACCTTGGGCCACCGCATCGGCGATATGGCTGAGCGCTTTATCGCGAGCATGTTCATCCACCAACGGACCTATCCGGGTGGACTCTAGTAATGGGTCGCCCACCTGGAGCCGATTGACCGCAACGGCAAGTTTTTCGGCGAACTGACTGGCGATCGAGCGATGAACATAGATGCGATTGGTGCACACACAGGTCTGTCCAGCATTGCGGAATTTGCAAGCCACGACCTCATCCACCGCCGCGTCCAGATCGGCATCTTCAAAAATGATGAACGGCGCATGCCCCCCCAATTCCAGAGACATCCTTTTGAGTGTCTTGGCCGACTGTTCGTACAGACGCTTGCCCACTTCTGTGCTACCGGTAAAGGTGAGTTTGCGAATACGCGGATCATCGAACATCACCTGAGACACCGTCCGCGGATCCGCAGTGGTAATCACCTGCAAGGTTCCAGGAGGGCCCCCGACGTCTTCCCACAGTTTGGCGAAATACAGGGCTGTGAGCGGTGCTTGCACGGGAGGTTTGACAATGGCCGTACACCCCACTGCTAGCGCCGGCGCCAACTTGCGGGTGATCATCGCCGCAGGAAAATTCCACGGTGTAATGGCATACACAGGCCCAACCGGCTGTTGCAGGGTCGCCAGCCGTTTATCGCCATGTTGGCTCGGCATGCTTTCGCCGCCGACACGCCGCCCTTCTTCGGCAAACCAGTCGATAAACGAAGCAGCGTAAACGACTTCTCCACGGGCTTCCTGAATCGGCTTGCCCATTTCCATGGTGATGGTACGGGCAATGCCCTCGGTGTGTTCGATAACGGCGTTGTACCAGGCACGCAGCAGTGCGCACCGATGATGAGCGGTTGTCTGACGCCAGGTCTGGAAGGCGGCACTGGCGGCATCGGCAGCCAGCATCGCCTCTTCAATACCGGCGCTCGGAAGCTCGGCGATGATTTCCCCGGTCGCGGGAGAACGCACCGGGAACCAGCCAAAGGCGCTGATCCATTGACCATTGACGAACATCTTGCGACGACCGCCATCGTTCGAGCCCGGTGTAAAGATTGGAAGTTTCATGTAGTGATCCACCTATTCGGTTATGCCGCCTTCCCATCAAGAGAAAGACACGCCGTACACAATCGCTGTCACTTGCTCAGGCGTTCGGTCAGGCTTCGAAAAATGCGCGACCTGGCGACCTGATAGCCGAGGCGTTGCCCGACATCCGTTTTCAACAAATTGCCAATCAGCCCATTATCCGCCTTGAGCACCTTTCGCCCCGCTGCCGTATCGGTTTGCCCGGCCAGGTCGGCAAGGATGCGTTGCGCCGCGTTGTGCCCGGGCATACCACTGACACCGCCGCCTGGATGGCTGCCGGAACCACAAAGGTAATAACCGGGAACCGGCGTCCGGTAATGCGCGGCCGCTTTGATGGGGCGATTGTCGAAGAGGTTGTCCAGGCCGATCATGGACTGGTGGAAGATGTTTCCACGGGTGATGTGATAATCGCGATGCAGATCCAGTGGGGTGATCACATGGCGAGCGAGAATGTGATTGCGCATATTCGGTGCATAGCGGAAATAGATCTCCAGCACCTTGTCAGCCCACTCTTCCTTGCGTGTGTCCCAATCGCCATGGGCCAGGTCAAATGGCAATTGCTGCACCCCCAACGAGAGCGTATGCGTACCTGGCTGGCTCACCAGTCCCGGGTGGGTCACAGAGGGAATCAGCGCCTCAACCACCATGTCATCTGGAAACTCTCCACGCTGCTGTGCTTGCCAGGCCATTTCATACAGGGCCGGGGATGGGCCGAGAATGTTCAAACCCTGATGCTGGGGCCCCAGCTTGCCGCCCGGAAAGCCGACATAATCCGGCAGCGCGTCCACCAGCAGGTGAATACGCGCCATGGAGCCGCGCTGATCAATCTCCTTGGCATCGGCTGCCGCCGCCTCTGGTAGCGCCCCATTGGGTAACAACCCCACCAAAGAGCGAGTCGGGTCTGCACCGGAGATGACTAGTGGCGCTCGAATCTGCTCGCCCGAGGCCAGCAGAACCCCCACTGCCTTACCTTCTTCAATCAACACCTGCTGTATGGTCGTACTCGTTTCAACCCTTCCACCGAATGCTTGCAAGGCGCTAACCAGCGATTCACTGATCATGCCCATCCCGCCTTTCGGCAGGCCATAACGACCGAACTGACCTTCGAACTCTCCCAGTGCGTGATAGCCATAGACATAAGCAGTGCCTGGCGTGGTTGGACTTCCCCACGTGGAGACCAACCCCATGAACATCATGAAACCGCGAAGACGATCAGACTCTATGTAGTCCTTCAGCAGGTCCTCGGCCGAAGCCGTCATGAACGCGTCGTACAGCGCGCTTTCACCGGCGTCGTCAAAGATTGCTTTCAAGCGTTGTTGAGTTGGCGGGTCGCTGAGCTGGATCTCATGCGTCAGCTCACCGAAACGCTTGAGCCGCGTGGCGAAACGCATGAAGTTGGCGCCATCGGCCTTGTTGTGCTCTTCGATCGAACGCAGGGTCTTGTCGATCTCCTGCCAGAACATCACCCGATCGCCGTCATCCCATAGCGCCATTTCCTGCAAGCCCGGAGCCACTGACTCGAGGCCATATTTTTTCAGTTCCAGGTCGTCGACCACTTCCTGTCGAAACATCATCTGAATGTACGAGCAAGAAGAGAAAATAGCGCCCGGTATCAGTTCTTCACTGGTACAGGCGCCACCCACAATCGGCCTGGCCTCCAACACCAATACCTTGAGGCCCGCCCTGGCCAGATAGTTTGCACACACCAGCCCGTTATGGCCGGCACCGATGATCAGGGCATCAAGATCGTTATGCTTACTCACGGCGTCATTCCATCTGAATGTGAAATCGAGTGCCTGCCCACCTGCACGGTGAACAGGCCGCCTGCACGGCCAGCGACTCAGGCCGGCAGCACCAACTTGAACAACTGGTGATCAGTGAAGGTGTCATCCGGGTGACCGACAAAATTGCCCGTCACAATGCCGGTCGCACCTTCGAATCGGCCACCACCACGAATCACACGCCAAGCGATCGAACCAGTGCTGTAGCCGCTTGCCAGCACTTTGAACTGGCCTGGCATGACCGTTTCAACATCGAGATAACTGTCGATCCCAGGGAAGTCGACTCGACCGGTTTCCCAACTTTGCTCCCCCCGCACGGTCACCACCGTATCGAAGTGCGCGACACCGGTCGGCACCTGCAACGCCCCTTCGCCCTGCACGTCCGCCAATGGATCAAGTGCAAGAATCAGACCCTGGGCACGGGACCGTACGACACCGGTGGCGTGGCCGATGGCTTCGGCCTTGCCAGTGAAGTAGATCAGCATGGAATAGGTTTTCATCATCAACCTCTCACACCAGTGGTTTTGCTCAGTTCAGCCATGACGTCGGCCAGAATGTCGAGGAAGTACGCGGCGTTGTCAGCGGTGAATGGCAACGGAGGGCGGATCTTCAGCACATTGCCTAACGGACTGGAAGCGCTGATCAATACGTTATGCTCGCGCAATTTGTTGACCACATGCATGGCCAGTTCCTCGTGCGGTTCTTTGGTAAGCGGGTCCTTGACGAACTCGGCGCCGATGAACAGACCCGCCCCCCGGACATCACCGATAACCGGATATTCCTTGGCCAGATCACGCAGACCGGCACGCAATACTTCACCGACTACAAGAGAATTCTTCTGCAGGCTTTCCGCTTCGATCACCTCCAATACCGCCATCGCCGCGGCGGTGGAAACCGGATTACCGCCAAAGGTATTGAAGTAGCGCGCGGTCGTTGCAAAACGGGTCAGCAGTTCCGGTTTAGCCACCACACCACCGATGGGAAGACCGTTGCCCATTGGCTTGCCCATGATCACCAGGTCTGGCACGACACCGTGACGCTGGAAGCCCCAAAACGTATCACCAGTACGCGCGAAACCAGGCTGTACCTCGTCAGCGATGAACAGCCCGCCAGCCCGGCGGACAGCTTCGACGGCCTTGACCAGAAAACCACGCGGGTCGGAGAAGACACCATCACTGGAGAATATGGTGTCTGTCACCAGCGCAGCCGGACGGATGCCGTGACGCAGCATGTCCGCGATTGCCGCTTCAACCGACTCGGCGAACGCGTCGCCGACGTCCTTGTCGCCCGCACGATAGGCATCCGGTGCCGGGACCAGGCGCACCATACTGCCCAGCGCCACGCCCTCACCCAAAGACGGAGACATCTCGGCAATCGCAGCAGTAATGCCGTGGTAGGCGTTTTCAGTCACGATGATGCCAGTATTACCGGTATGACAACGCGCGATTCGTACCGCAAGGTCCGATGACTCACTGCCGGTGCATGTAAACATGACGTTCGCCAATTCCTCGGGGAAGGTAGCGATAAGCTTTTCGGCGTAGGTCAGTACAGTGTCGTACAGATAACGGGTATGGGTATTAAGCAGTGCCATCTGTTTGGAAACCGCCTCCACGACATGAGGATGGCAATGTCCTACCGAAGGCACGTTGTTGTACACATCCAGGTACGGCGTGTTGTGCGAGTCGTACATCCATACGCCTTCAGCACGGACGAAGTGCACAGGCTTCTCATAGAACAACTTGTAGGACGGGCCCAGCACCTTTGCGCGTCGTTTGAGCAGTTGTTCGATCACTGGATCCAGGCCATGAGCCTGAGCAGGATCGAATGAGTTAATCATCAATGGACGATTCATTTATTTCACTCCAGGTTGCATGCTTTGCGAAGAATGGATTGGGCATCCGCTCGGCTGACTTGCGCCAATCGCTGGAGCCCGTACCAGGCAACGCCTGTGTTCTTGAGGATGTAATGACGGTTTGCGGGATATAGACGTGCCCGAAACTCGGTGATCGCAATCGCGGTACACAGACGCGTGATAATCAGGTCATAAAGCAGGTCCACTTCCTCGAGCAGGAGCGGTAGCACGCGGTGATAGGCCCCAAGCATCTCGGCCACTTTGCTCAACGGGTGGTCGCCATTGGTGTGATAACTGGCGGCGATAGCGATGTCGTTGATCAACTGGGTCGCCACCATGTCGCCAAAATCGAGGATGCCCGAGACTTCATCATGGCGCCCCTCATCCATTAGGATGTTGTGTGGATTGAAGTCGGCATGAACCACCTGGCTGCGCATGTTGATAAGGCGGGAGTAGACGACTTCGTCGAAATAATCGAAGCCTGCCCGAACCAGATCCCAGGGTTTATTGCCATCGGCATGCTGCGTTGATGGCAGCATCTCCCGGCAAGCTGCCGCTTGCTGAATGTCCCACGCCAGGACTCGATCAGCACCCGGGTGATTGAAGCCACGCAGCGCTAACCCAAGCTCGGCCAGACTGATGCCGATGTTGCGCAACTGGGCTTGCGAGCTGACACTTTTCGGCAAAGCCAAGCCGTCCAAAAACGAAGTCATCCAGATAATTCGTCTTGGATTGTCACCCACTTTCGCCTCAAAGGACGTTTCACCGCTAGGCGACGCAATCAATAGAGGAACTGGAATATGCGGTGCGCGTTCGGCCAGCCAGGCCAGCGCTTGAATCTGCATATCGATGGTCGCGTGATCATCTGCAGGGTTCGACATCCGCAGGATGTACTGCAAGCCGTCGACTGAAAAAACATGGAACAGCTCGTCACGCTCACAACTGATTCGCGTGCATCGGACACTCTTGCCATACCGGCCCAGAACAAGCGCTTCGACGTCCGCCAAAGGCGTCTCTTCGACAGCGGTCGTCATGTTGCTCAGTGATAACGAAAGACCGTTAATAGTCATTGGATATGCTGCCTAATGCTATTCAGGACCCGTTTTCGAAGCACAGACCAGCCGTGACCTGACAAACAGGTCGCTCTGCAGTGCGTTCATAAGAGCCCCGAATCTCGAATATCGGGAGTACCCCCGCCGGAACGGGGGCGTCATATCATTCGAAGTTCATCATGACGTGACGAACGACCGTGTAATCTTCCAGGCAATAGATCGACTGATCCTTGCCATAACCAGACATCTTCATGCCTCCATGAGGCATTTCGCTAAGGAGGGTGAAGTGTTGATTGACCCAGGTGGTGCCGTATTGCAGGCGAGCGCTGACCTTGGCAGCGGTCTTGGCATCACGGGTCCAGACTGACGAAGCCAGGCCATAGCGGCTGTCATTTGCCCAGCCAATGACCTGATCGACATCCTGGAAGGAGGTCACTGAAACCACGGGCCCAAATACTTCACGCTGGACGATTTCGTCGGTTTGCAAGGCTCCGACGACGAGGGTCGGCTCGTAGTAGAAACCATTACCCGCCACATGCTTGCCACCCGTGATGACCTGGATATGCGGCTGATCCTTCGCTCGGTCGACAAAACCGGCAACACGTTCACGCTGTCGGGCGCTGATCAGTGGACCGAGCTCTGTACCGGCCTGGTCGGTGGGTCCGAGCTTGATTGAGCTCACAGCCTCCTTGAGGGCCGCGACGAGGATGTCATGGACGCTTTCATGCACGTAGATTCGGCAAGCGGCACAGCAATCCTGACCGGCGTTGTAGAAGCCAGCCGAGCGTACGGTGGCAACTACCGCCTCCAGGTCCGCGTCGGCCATCACGATCACCGGTGCCTTGCCGCCCAGCTCAAGGTGGGTGCGTTTGAGATTACCTGTCGCCGCTTGCAGGACTTTCTGGCCGGTGGTGACATCTCCTGTGATGGACATCATGTTGATGTCCGGGTGTTCACCCAGCGCTTGGCCGACCGTTTGCCCACGCCCGGTGACAATATTGACCACGCCAGGTGGCAGCATCTCGGCAAGAATACTGCCCAGTTTCAATGCGGTGAGCGGGGTGTTTTCCGAAGGTTTCATTACCACGGTATTCCCCACGGCAATCGGCGCAAAAATTTTCCAGGTGGCCATTGCCAATGGAAAGTTCCAGGGAGCAATGGCCCCGACCACCCCAACCGGGTCACGACGAATGATGCTCGTATGGTTGACTGCGTATTCGCCGGCCGCCAGCCCGGTCAGGCAACGCGCCGCGCCAGCAAAAAAACGAATGTTGTCCACCACGCCCGGGATCTCATCCTCAAGCATGCGCTCGTAGGGCTTGCCCACGTTCAACGATTCGATTTGGGCAAAAGCGGCGCCTTCCTGTTCGATTCGATCGGCAATTTTCAGCAGGAGCGCCGAGCGCTTTCCCGGGGGCAACTGCGACCAGGCTGGGAACGCCTTGCGAGCGGCGGCCACCGCTTGATCAATCTGTTCGAGGCTAGCTTCCGGCACTTCCCCCAGCACTCGACCGGTTGCCGGGTTCACCAGCGTTTCTGCTTGGCCTTCGCCGCGAACCAGCTTGCCGTCGATCAACAGATCAATCAAGAACTCTTGTGTAGTGCTCATAGTTACTCTCACGCTCGTCTGTAAAAACAGTGACAGGGCAACCAGCGCGTCACGACCCGGCTGCGCTCCTCGTTACAGACAAACTATGACAGTATGGACTGAGCCCCTATGTCCAATCGGAACTAGTTGTTATGTCCACTTTCGACCCCAATCTACTGTCTGACCTGATCCTAGCCACGCTGAAGGAAAGCAGCGGAATATCGTTGCAACGGCAGATCTACAAAGTGGTGCAGCAAGCAATCCTTGACGCGCGCTTGGCCCCGGGTCATCGTCTGCCTGCAACTCGCGCGCTGGCCAAAGAATTGAACGTCTCGCGCATGACCGTCACCTTGGCCTACGACAAACTGGGCGCCGAGGGATACATCGTCAGCACTCATGGCAGCGGCAGTTTCGTGGCCAATATTCACCCCGCCGTCAACCGGGCACAGATGGCAACGGAGCTTTCAGCGTCTGATGACAGACCAGGACTGTCACGCCGGGCGGTCGAATTGGTGGGCGGGACTCACGGGGCGACCCAGCATGAAGGCGCGTTCGTCCCGGGTGTCGCTGATACCACCAACTTTCCCTTCCATATCTGGCAACGCATGCAGAATCGATACGCCAAGAAGCCCTTCTCGGCGCTGACCGGCTATAGCAGCGACGGGGGGTATCTGCCTCTGCGTCAGGCCTTGGCGGAGTACTTGCAGATATCGCGCTCAGTAAAATGCAGCCCGCACCAGATCCTGATCACGATGGGAACGAATCAGTCCCTGGACTTGTGCGCGCATATGCTGGCCGACACGGGCGACGTCGCACTGATCGAGGAGCCCTGCAATTGGAGCACGGCACTTATATGGAAAGCGGCAAGCCTAAGAGTAGTGCCTGTTCCGATCGATGAGGATGGTGTCGCTGCTCAGCTCTTTCCCTTTCAGAAAACCAAGCCTGAAGACCAGCCAAAATTACTCTTCACGACACCGTCGCACCAATATCCGATGGGGGGCTCGATGGGCTTGCATCGGCGCCGACTGTTGATTGAATTGGCCAGGGAACACAACTTCTGGATTATTGAAGACGACTACGACAGCGAGTTCCGTTATGACTCCAGCCCCCTGCCCTCTCTGCAGGGACTGGATGAACATGAGCGAGTCATCTATCTGGGCACCTTTAGCAAGGTGATGTATCCAGGATTGCGAATGAGCTATCTGGTAGTGCCCGAAGCACTCGCCGACGCCTTCGCCAGTGGCCTGACGCAGCTGTATCGTCCAGGCCAACTTGGACTTCAGGCCGCCATGGCCGACTTTATCGGCGAGGGCTATTTCGCGACCCATATCAGAAGAATGCGGGGCATTTACGCTGAGCGTCAGCGCGAACTGAAACGTGCGTTGAACGAACACTTTGGTGACACCATAACAGTTTCAACCGGGAACACCGGACTGCACCTGACCATACAGTTCACCTCCAACATCGACCTCGCCAGAATGACAGCAGAGGCCAGAACGAGAGGCGTATATCTGCGCGACATAAGCCTCTATCACCAACTGCCGCATTCAATGAAAGGTTATGTCCTGGGTTATGGAGGGGTCAGGACGAATGATATCGAACCCGCCGTCAAAAAGATGGCCGAGGCCTATCTGGTAGCAAAAAACAGTAAAAACCAGGCATGCTGAATATGCGAGACGTGGATCGCTGCCAAAATCATGTACTGGCCGGCTCCCGGGTGAGGCGACACTGACTGCGTCACGATTATGCCGAAGAGAAGAAACATGCTTGGAATTTGTTGGTGATCAACTCAGTGCTGTGCTGTCCTCAACCTACGAGCATGCACCTAGCCAGTCGGTGATGTCCTTTCTCCATCCGAACAGCTACCGCTAAAAAAGCATAGATAAACCTTCATAGATGCCGCTACGAACGCTTACCTATGCAAAGGGTGAGTTCAGATATACGCGATAAATCCAAGCATCAGGGGAGCATTCAGGTCGCTGGCTCCGCCATATACGTACTTTCACTGTTGTGCCTGACAAGCCCCCACACAATCCTAACAATAAAAAAGCTACCACCTCAGAAGGTCACCGGGACGCCCGACACGCCCCGGCTACTGGGGTGGTGCTCGCAGTCTGCACGTACCTTCACCAGAATAGGCGCTGAGCCACGCCTACCCCAGACCGTCGATTAACTCACTACATCAGGCAGTACTTCGCCAACCAACGCGCGACGGGCACGCTCCACTGCACCGTCTTGCAGTGCCCCCAGGGAAGTGTTCGAGCGCCAGGCGATATGCGGGGTCAAGATCACGTTGGGAGCGTTACGTAAGGCGTTATCCGCCGGCAACGGTTCCTTGGCGAACACGTCCAGGGCCGCACCGGCGATGTGACCTTCATGCAGCGCTGCGGCGAGCGCTGGCTCGTCGATCAGCCCACCTCGGGATACGTTTATGATCACCGAGCCTTTGCGCATGCGCTTGAGCACTGCAGCGTTGATCATGTTACGGGTGTCGGCGTTAAGGGGAAGGTGCAGTGAAACCACGTCCGACTGCTCGAGCACTTCTTCGAGTGAAGCCTGGGTCACGTTGTCGAAAGTAGCGTAAGGATCGTAGGCTTTCACACGAGTCCCCAGCGCCGCCCACCAGCCGGCCGTTAGGCGACCAATCCGGCCCATGCCGACAATACCCACATCCATGTTGGCAAGCTTCGGTGTGTCATAGGCAATCGTGCCCGCCCAACCACCTCTCTCGATCGAGGCCTGGCCTTGAGGCAAACGGCGAGCCAGTGCAATGCCCATCGCCAGCGCATGTGCGGCCACTTCTTCAGAAGAGGCGTCCGGAACGATCGACACCGGAATGTTGAGGCGGTTTGCAGCGTTGACGTCGATGTTGTCGTAGCCCATGCCGTAACGAACAACCGCCTTGCATCGTGTCATGCCCGAAAACTCGGTTTCGTTCACCTTGCCATACGGAGTCACCATGACGATAACAGCATTCGTCATCCCCTCGGTGAAGGCTTGTTGATCAGCGGCAGCCACCAGTTCAAGGCCGAATTGGTTAGCCAATGCCAGCTCACGCTCAAGGTGCGGAAATTGGTGAGGGGCAATTAAAAGAGTTCCGTTGGAAATAGCCAAAGGCATCGCTCTAATCCTTATTTTTTAGAGTTCGAAAGAAGCCTCACCGCTACGCGGATGAGGCCCGGTTAAGTCAGTCGATTCGACGGCCTATACGGTCATAAATGACAGAGCCACGACGTTTGAAATAAAAGGCGAGCACAATGCCAGCGATGATGGACAGGTAGGTCAAACCAACCAGCCCCCACATCACAGCTGGCGGAGCATCGATTAACAGTTCAATGTTCATCGACGCAGTGACCAGAACTACACCTATACCGAAAGCAGCTATCAAGGGGGCATAAAAAATCTTCCACTTTGTCCCCCCCTGAGCGTCCCTTTTGAAGAACACCAAGACAGCAATCGACGTCATGAACAGCAGCAACAACATTCCGTAGAACGCGATTCCCGCTGCCGCGCCATAAAGCGACAGATCCTTGCCTCCCGTCGCGATCAACGCCAGCAGTGCCAACAGCCCCGCAGCCCCAACAGCCATTGCCGAACGATAGGGAGAACCGTGTTTAGGATGAACAGCGGCAAAATATTTGGGCAGAACCCCGTCCACACTCAGCGAGTGGGTGTAGCGCGAAAGAATGTTCTGCAACGCGAGGGTGGAGGCAAACATACTGGTGACGATTAATACATTGACAACCTGATTGGCGAACACGCCTACATATTTTAAGACTGCATCAGGCATCATCGTCGCTGGATTGGCCTGAGCCGCCGCGACAGCATTACTGGCACCAGACGCCAGGATCAGTCCGTAGGACGATATGGCATAGAACACGCCTAGAAAGATGATCGCCAGATAGGTCGCACGCGGGATTGTTTTGAGCGGGTCCCGAACCTCGTCCCGATAGATGGCCGTGGCTTCAAAACCGTTGAACAGACCAACGCTGAACAACAGCAGCAAACCCAGCTTGGGCGTCACAAGGCTCGCCGGGTTCCATGGCTCCAGTGCATAGCCTTCAGGTCCGCCATTGGAAATCACGGCGACGTCGAAGATAACGATTGCAATGATTTCAAGCACTAGAAGTGCCGACAGCACTTTGGCCGAAAATTCCACGTTGAAGTAACTCATAGCCCATACAACCAACAGCATGGCCAACGACCATACCCACCAGGAGATCGCAGCGGTGGGGACAAAGCTGGCAATCAGGTTGTTAACGGCAACACCAGCGAATACCAGCGCAGCGATAATGTTGAAGCCATAGGTCACAAGTGCGAGGAAAGACCCACCCAGTCCCATGGGACGTCCTAGGCCTTCGGTTATGTAGGTATAAAACGCCCCGGGTCGTGGAACCCTCCGGGTCATGTTGGTGAAGCCAGTCGCAAACATGATCATCAATATCGTGACACCCAAGAACGCGATAGGTACCCCAATGCCAAAACTGATATTGAAGGACAAAAATCCGCAAACAACACCCAGTGGCGCCGAAAATGCAAGTACGGTGAACATGAGATCGAGCGTTCCCATGTTGCCCTTGAGTTTGTAACCGGGTGCAGCTTCCTTCGCGTCGCCTGAAGCGAGTTTCAAACTTTCTATAGCGTTCATCTTTGATTTTCCTGTTGGCATTTTTATAATGTAAAAAATTTATAGGCAGGAGAAATACGAGCACGACTTTGTGAAGCATCCAAAGATATGGCTGTTTTTTGTTTTATGTCATGAGCCGCAATTCGCGGCTCATGACGTGGCAAACCTGAAGCTATTAAAAACACATACCGCACCCAGATTTAAGATCGGTTTTCACTCTAAGAGCAAACCTGCCAAATCTTTCACCGTTTTACGGCTTTGCTGGCGTGCAAATTGCTGCACATACCATTTGCCAAGCGCCTGTTTGCCCGTGGAACCACTGGCTTTCCAGCCGCCGAACGTTTGCGGACCTGGCCACCATCCTGTGGTCGCGTGTCCTGGTACATTAACGTCCACGCAACCGGCTTCTATCTCACGCAGAAACGTGCGCGCTTCTTCCATATCACCGGTATAGATGCCCGCGGTAAGGCCCATCGACGTCGCGTTGGCTGCGGTCATAGCATCTTCAAAACTGTCGACTTTGCTGATCGAAACCAGCGGCAGGAAGTACTCAGTAACTGCCAGTTCATGTTCAGCGGGCATGCCCGAGATTACCGTGGCCTCCACAAAGTAACCTTCTTGTTCCAGCACTTGGCCTCCGTCAACGCGATAGCCGCCGGCTTTAGCCCGCTCCACAACTTGCTTGAAACGCTGGACGGCGCGCTGGTTCACCAGTGGACCGCCGAAACTGTCTTTTACAGCTGGTTCGGCGATCACTACTTTCTGACGACGCTCGGCGACCAGTTCAACCAGGCGCTCGTAGGCCTTGGGTGTTGCAATCACACGGGAAAGCGCACTGCATTTTTGCCCTACCAGGTCGAACGCCGAGAACACGATTCCGTCAGCCGCCATTTCCAGATCAGCGGTGTCCGTGACAATCACAGGATTCTTGCCGCCCATTTCGGCGATTACCGGGCGTGGATAAGGGCCGCAGTTGAACTGTCGAATGATCTCCTGGCCCACGGCCACGGAACCCGTGAAGGACATGCCATCGACATTGCTCGCAACCAGCACACGTCCCGGTTCGTCGGCGCCGTGGATGATATTGACCAACCCTATGGGCAGGTCCATCGCCTCACACATTTCATACACGGCGTGGCAAGACCACGGGCCATCATGAGTTGCTTTGATCACCATCCCATTGCCAGCGATGATAGCGGCAATGGTAGGCCCGGCCGCCTGCACGATCGGGTAGTTGAACGGCGTAATAAACCCAAACACACCGTACGGACGAAGCACGGAGGCATTCGCGAACCCTGCGGGATCTGCCTCCCGCTCATCCTCAAAAGCACCCGGACGGCCCGCGTATTCAGTATAGAACTTCAGTATTTCCAACACTTCCGTAGCTTCGGCACGGGCGCCGGCACGGGTTTTACCAATTTCAACCGCTACGCGAACAGTCCAGTCGTCGATCTTGCCAGCAACGTAATCCAGCGCCTTGGCAACTCGTGCAATACGCTCCTTCAGCGGAACCTTGACCCATTCACGTTGCGCTTCGCGGCTCTTCTCGACTGCCAAGTGAACCAACTCGGCCGGCGCATCATGGCAACCGGAAACAATCACCGAAGGAAAGCTTGGGTCCTCACGCTTGAGCAGCGCACCGTCGAAGTACTTCTTACCCGCGATCACATGCGGAACTATCGTAGGCGGCTTGGCGCGTTGAGCCGCGACGGCGTTGGCGAAAAACTCATGGTTGGCGGTAGTCATCATCATCCTCGTACCAAAGGAATGGACACTCGGTCGAGTGTTCACTTGGTAATCAGGCTACCCACAAAGCCCCGCCTCAACTGTCCCAACCTGAGACATAAGCGTAACCGTTTGTTAACTATATATTTTTTCCAAACCCCCTCTTGCAGCATGCTTGCTCAAGTCTTCCTACGTAATTGAACATCGCTGCAAAAAGATAACGGCAACCGTCATCCTTGAATGCATACCCAACGACGCACACCGCCTCGCCGCTGATCGCACCTTGTCCCAACTCGGCACAGTTAGACGTTTTAAGCCGAAGTTAGTCTAGCCCCACGATGTCGACCACTTAGGGTCATTCTTCTCAGGAGACGGGCGGACTATCATGGCAAGCAATAACGACAACCACAGCCTCAACCAGGATCCTCAACTTCGTCGTGGCTCAAAGGGTTTCCCCCTTCTGCCCGGCGGCTATGGCCGGTCCACTTACTATCTGGGTGCGCCCACTCCCTACGCTGTTCGCGGCGAAGGGTACAAGGTATGGGATGACCGTGGTCGCGAACTAATTGATGCCAACAACAACTTCACAACTTTGATCCACGGCAACGCCCACCCCGCGCTAGTCGAGGCGGCCAGCCGGGTGATCAAGAACGGTAGCTGCTGGGGTATTCCGAACAAGCAGGAATGGGAACACGCGGAGTTGCTGCTGGCGCGTCTGCCGGGGCTGGATCAGGTTCGCTACACCAACTCCGGCACTGAAGCGGTCATGACTGCCGTTCGCGTGGCACGTGGCGTAACCGGGCGTGATGGCATCATCATGATGCAGAACGGGTACCACGGTTCTTCCGACCTGGCACTGTGCACAGGCGGCCCGCAATATCGCCGAGGCGTTCCGGCAGGCGTTTCCAATGACGTCACGCTGGTCGCTTTCAATGACCTTGCAGCCCTTGAAGAAGCCGTGGCTGCAAGACCGGATTACTTCGCGGCAATCATCATCGACGTACTCCCCAACCGCGCCGGATTGATCGCCGCCACACCGGAGTTCATCAAGGGTGCCCGCGCCCTGGCCTCGCGCTACGGCGTGGTATTGATCATTGATGAAGTCATCAGCCTGCGCCTTGGCTTTAACGGTGCCTGCACCGAATATGGCATTACCCCTGACCTGCTTACCACCGGCAAGCTGATTGGTGGCGGCTTCCCAGTAGGTGCATTCGCCGGCCGCGAAGAGTTGATGCGCCACCTTGACCCGACCGGCCCGAGCCCGCTTCCACAGGCCGGGACCTTTTCCGGCAATCCAGTGAGCATGGCGGCCGGCGCAGAGTCACTGCGTCTGCTGACACCCGACGCCATCGGCTCAATGAACGCATTGGGCGATGAAGCCCGCCTGGCCATTGCTGATCGAGTAGACGCACTGGGTTGGGAGGTTCGCGGCAAGGGCTCGTTGTTCCGCCCATTCCCCAAGACGGGAATCGCGTATACGACCGAGCTACAACACAGATTGTGGTGGGCAGCCTATGACCGTGGCGTGCTGCTCTCCCCAGCCAACTTGATCGCGCTTTCTTCACCAATGACTCAAGCGGTGGTCAACGACCTGGCGGATCGCCTGACGGATGCCATCAGCTTCGTCGCCAATAACTAATCCTCGATAACACCTGGGCCCGCAAAAAAGGCCCGGGCGACCTGCGCCTCGTTCAACGTCGAGCGGGCGCCCGCGCAAGCTCAATCACGTTGTAACTCACAATAAATTGGAGGTTTTTATGGATATCGGTCTCTTCATGGTGCCATTTCGCGCACCACAGACCAGCCTGAAAGATGGCTACGAATGGGACATGCAAGTCATTCGCTGGGCAGATGAGTTTGGTTTATCCGAAGTGTGGGTAGCCGAGCACAGCACCATGCGCTGGGAGCCCGTCTGTTCGCCTGAGCTTTACCTTGCGGCTGCGCTAGCACAAACCAAGCGAATCAAGCTCGCCACCGGCGCCAACGTGCCGGCGAACCACAACCCGGTTGCCCTGGCTCACCGGCTGATGCAACTGGACCACATGTCCCAGGGCCGTCTAATCGTCGGTCTGGGCGCGGGCGCTTACCCTTCCGACCACAAGATCCACGGCAACACCAACCCTCCCGAGAAAATGGCTGAAGCCGTAGATATCATGCGTGCAATCTGGGAGAAAAAAGGGCCATTCAAGTACGAAGGCAAATACTGGCAATTCGAAGTTCCTGAGTACGACGAAATTCAGCAAGGGCCATTCTTTGAACCCTTTCAGAAACCACACCCACCGCTGGCGATGGCAGGCCTGAGCCCGAATTCGAAGACGCTGACCGAGGCCGGCCGCAACGGCTATCTACCGATGAGCTTCAACGTGGGCCGCGAATACCTGGCCGGCCACTGGTACCGCTACATGCAGGGTGCGGAAGCGGCCGGCAAGGTCGCTGACCGCAACCAATGGCGAATCGCCCATAACATCCTGGTAGCCGATACCGACGAAGAAGCGATAGACATGGCCGTCAACGGTGCGATGGGACAGGCGTATCGCGAATGGATGCTGCCAGGCTACGAGCGCGGCGGGTTCCTGCCATTGATGGTTCCAGAGCTGGGTAAAGTGACAGCGAATGACATCGACATTGAATACTTGGCGCGAGAAAAGTGGCTTGTCGGTTCTCCGGACACCATAGTGAAAAAATTGCAACGTGATCTGGATGCATCCGGTGGGTTCGGCACCCTGATCCACTTCTCGTTTGACTACCTCGATCAGCGTGAAAAATACCGCCGTCACTTCGAACTTTTGGGCACCGAAGTACTGCCTCGCATCAAGGGCATCGTGCACAAAACCGAGAAACTTGCGGACTTGAAGCGCCCTGCTGGCATCACCGATTGATAACCGCGACGAGGGGTGCTTGCACTCCTCGTTGCCTGTATCACTCGCCTGTTGCTCGGTACGCAGGCAAACCACACCAACGCGCCGGGCGCGAACCTGGCTACAGCACTTCTCTTATCAAGGTAAACAAATGAAGCTGGTAAATTACGAAAGCCAAGGCAAGTTGCAGCCAGGCATCCTGATTGATGAGCACGTGTTCGACACCAAACGATTGCTCACCGCCATAGGCGAAGACGCCCCCGCACAGCTTACCAATCGCCAACTGTTGACCCAGTGGCAGGGCAAGCTGGCGGCGCTGGAAGAACGCGTTGTCAAATCGGCCAGGGCCAACCCGGAAACTGCAGTTGGCCAAATCAGCAAACTGCGCCTGGGTCCACCTATTCATGATTCGAGCAAAGTATTGTGTGTAGGCCTAAACTACCGCGATCACGTGGCTGAAACCGGTCGAAAACTGCCGAGCGCTCCCGACATTTTCTGCAAGTTCAACACCTCGCTGATCGGCGCCACGGATGATATCGCCTGCACAAGCCTCACCCCAAATCTGGACTTCGAAGGTGAACTGGCGGTGGTGATCGGTAAGCCATGCCGCAATGTAAAACCGGAAGAGGCACTCGACTACGTGGCCGGCCTGACCGTGCTGAATGACACCTCCGCTCGCGACCTTCAACTGCGCGGCACGCAGTGGACTCCAGGCAAAGCAATCGACGGTTCGACACCTTGTGGTCCTGCCCTGGTGACCCTGAACGAAATCAGTAACCCCCAAGAGCTGGATATTCAGACGCGGGTCAACGGCGAGGTGATGCAATCTTCCAACACCAGTTATCAGATCTTCTCGATCGCTGACGTGGTTTCGTTTATTTCAAGCTTTCTCGAACTATCACCCGGCGACATCATTGCGACGGGCACCCCTGAAGGCATCGGCAGCAAACGTACTCCGCCATTCTGGCTGAAGGCCGGCGACGTGGTTGAGGTAGAAATCAGCGAAGTGGGGCGTCTGCTCAACGTAGTACGCTAATGCTTGATGAAAATAGTCCCGGACTTGTGCCAGGACTATTTTCATTGTGTTGATGTAATGATGAAACCGTCAGGAACGGACTTCGATCTCAAAGCCTCGTACGGTGTATGAATCTATCTTGCGATACAGTGTCGACCGCCCTATCCGAAGTATCTCGGCAGCACGTAGCCGATTCCCCCCCGCCTCGATCAGCGCCTCTCGAATTTGCTCCAGTTCAGCTCTTTGCAAGCGACTGAGCCGAATCCGCGCCAGCGCGCGACGATGCACTTCTGTCAGATCGTCCAGCCTGACCTCAATCCCTGTCGCTTTGAGTGCCGCCGCCTCGACGACCTCCTTGAGCTGCCGGACATTACCGGGCCACTCAGCCCCCGCCAGTACCTCAAGTAGGCGTGACGATACACGACGTGGTTGAGGCGACGCATTGAGGAAATGGTCGACCAGCAACGGGATGTCATCTCGACGAATACGCAATGAAGGCATCTGAATTTCAATACCCTGCATACTAGAAATTAACGGGAGCATATCGTCAGTCACGGTGGCAAACGTCATGAACACCTTGGGTTGGTCCAGCCCCGAAAGCAATAACGTCAATTGGTCCCTGAACAGCGTCGGCAAACTATCTATGCGATGAAAAACCACCGCGCCACCGTTGGCCAAGTCATCGGAAACTTGTTGAATGTTCAGCCGATTATCCAAGGACAATGCAGTGCATTGATGTGTACGGATAGGCACTCCCATTCGACCAGCCAGGGCGTTGGCCAATAACAGCTTGCCGGTACCGGTCTCACCGACGATATAGGCCGAGATTCCCCTGGCTGCAGCGGTCGCGGCGCCCTCGATGGCCCGCTTGAAGGATGAACTGTTACCAATCAGTTGCTCGAACTGCCCCTTGCTCCCCGTGCTCCGAGACAACCGATTGCGGGAGGAGCGCGCTTCAGACTTGCGCAAACGCATGACAGCGCCCGCATCTCCATCACCACCGTCGACCGGCCGGGCTTGCAGGAACAGTTTTTTTTCCAGACCGCAACTGATCTCGCGCTCGATAGGCTCGTTGCAATGCCGAATCTCTTGGGCATAACCCGCCAACACTGCGTAGTCACTCTGATCAAGCATCTGCATCGCGCTGCGGCTGGCGATGGTGGTCTTTCCGTCCATGGCGATCACCGCATCGGTGCCCCGCTTGCGCAATTCACGCAGATATTCGGACAACAGCAACTGTTCACGCGCAGCCAGGCTGGCGGCCAACGCACTATTGATCTGAGATGCCGCCCCCTGAAGGATCAGCAGAATCGAACGTGGATCCATACCGATCACGAGTCGCTCGGGAAACGCAAGGCTCAGGACCCCGCGGATAGAGCGTCGCAGCGGGTCGCGGATCGGTACCGAGGTGCAATACATATCTTGCAGTGCATCATTGAAGTGCTCGGCGCCCCAAACCTGGACGGCACCACCTTCTTCAATCGCTGTGCCCTCCGAATTCGTGCCGATCTGATCTTCGGACATGCAGCCCCCCAGGATCGGGAAACTCTTCTCCGCACGCTTAACCATCATTGGGTCGCCACGAAAATCAGCGATGGTCCCCATTGAATCGGCCAGGGTCACAATGCCTTGTGATTCCACACACAAGCGTTCAAGCTCGTCAAGAATGGGCCGTGCCGTTTGTAAAATCCTGTCATCCAGGTGCGGCTTGGCGACCAGTTCCATGGTTTTTTGAGCAGGGCTGACCTGACATAGCGCGCTGCGTTGCCACGATCTTGCGATTACCGGGCGTAGCGTGGACAAATCGGTATGCAGGGGGTCACATAGGAATTTTTCTCTGAGCGTGATAATGGCAGATTTAGTAAGTGAACCTGCGGCAACTTCGTGCCGCTTGTTAGTCATTTTAGGGTTCATGTCAATTCTCCGCTCTTGAGAGGCAAGCAAGGCAGTGCAGACCGGCTTTACGCTTGGCGCAGACCTCAAGGGTGTACCGTCCCCCCTCAAGTTCCTGATGAATTGCTCCTCTGCCTAGGTTGAGTTAAACGTCCGCTGACCCTATTCGTCAGAACCCTTCGCAAGTATTCGTTGGGGATGAAACGAGTGGCTGTTGGCGGACGCTGAACCCGAGTAGCTGGCGAAGTGATCTATGAGCAATTGTGATGCCAGACCACACAAGGCCGGTTTGTCTCTATTACTGAGCGGTATAGCCGCCGTCGATGTACAGCTCGGTACCCGTTACGTAGCTCGCTTCATCACAGGCCAGGTACAGCACGCCGTAACTGACTTCCTCTGGACGTGCACCTCGGCCCATAGGCGTAGCGGCTGCGAAGGCATTATTGGATTCGACGCCCTCTTCTTCTGCCATCGGAGTCATTACCAGACCTGGGCAAATCGAATTGACGCGAATGTTGTCCTTCACATATTGCATCGCAGCCGCTTTAGTCATCATGCGCACGGCGCCCTTGGAGGCCTGATAGGAGAAGGAGCCTGCTCCGCCCACCTGGCCGTTGATGGAGCAAACGTTGACGATGGAGCCGCCACCGGCACGCTGCATGGCCGGCACCGCGTGCTTGATACCGAGGAAAACCCCCTGCTGGTTGATCTCCGTCAGTTTGGTCCAGGCGCTGAGTTCTTCTTCGTGAGCGCCTTTCATGGAACCAACGATGCCGGCATTGTTCAGCAGAATATCTACCCGTCCCCAGCGCGCTTCGGCCTCTTTGACGACAGCGATCCAATCAGCCTCGGAGGTCACATCCATGTGGAGATAATGAACATCGTAGCCGGCATCTCGCAATTCTTGCGCCACCGCCGAACCGGGGGCATCGAGCACATCGGTCATCAACACCTTTGCACCTTCGGAAGCGAACAACCGCGTGTGAGCTTCGCCTTGACCACGCGCTGCACCGGTAATAATTGTCACCTTGCCCAAAACTCTATTCATAATTCTCTCCGTTGTTATTAATGGGTTCGCGCCCAGGCATTGTTACTTGCGTCACCTTAGCGCTCTGTCGAGAATGCCGACTGTGTCATTTAGGTACAGACGTCTAAGCCCGGCGGCAAGCGTTCGCGGCACTCAGACCTTGAAGTGATCCATCAGCCGCATCTGCTCGACCGTCAACACATTCAACTGACCGGTGATCTGCGCCGATTGGCTAGCCTGACGGGTCAAGGACTCCGTCACACGACGGATGTTGGCAACGTTGCGGTTGACCTCTTCAGCGACCGCACCCTGCTCTTCGGCGGCGCTCGCAATTTGCAGGTTCATGCTAGTGATGACGGTGACTGCTTCACCGATACGATCCAGAGCCTTGAGTGCCTTGTGAATACTTTGTGCATTGTCCTGGGTCTTGCTGTGACTGTTGTGCATCAGTGTGACGACGCCACGGGTGCGATCCTGGACCTGCTCAACGACGTGACGGATTTCTTCGACTGAGTCCTGGGTGCGTCGTGCGAGAGCCCTCACCTCATCGGCCACCACAGCGAACCCACGTCCACTGTCACCTGCCCTCGCCGCTTCGATGGCCGCATTCAACGCCAGCAAATTTGTCTGCTCCGCAATGCCCCGGATGACATCCAGCACCGAGCCGATCTGCTCGCTGCTGACCGCCAGTGCCTCAACCTGGACCACCACGCGGCTTATCTCTTCACACAGGTTGGTAACCTCAGCCGTACTGTGACGGATGATCGCCATCCCATCCTGAGCCTCATTATCCGCGACCTGGGCGGCAGTGGCTGCACTTGACGCATTGGTGGCAACGTCCAGCGCGGTGGCGCTCATTTCATTCGATGCGGTAGCTACCTGGTCGATTTCCCGAAACTGAACCTGCATGCCTTCGCTTGTTTCACGGGTGACTGTCGAGGACTGGTCGGCGGCAGTTCGGATTTCAATAATGCTTTGCTTGATCCGGGCGACGGTGGGTTGCAATTTGTCCAGAAAACGATTGAACCCGCTCGCCAGCTCACCGAGCTCATCTCGCTTGACGTAATCCAGGCGACGCGTCAGATCGCCATCACCGGTGGCAATCTCCTTGAGCATCTGTGCCACCGAGTTGATTGGACGAATCACACCAGAGGCCATCAGCCATATCAGCGTCAACCCAATCAAAGCTGCAACGAAGCCAACCAACACCGTATTCGTCACCCCTCGAGCCTGCGCGTCGTTCAGTTGCCGCTGCACCGCGAGCGTGTCTTCGAGCAGCACCTGTCGGGGCGCGCCCAGGAGCACATTCCAAGGCATTACACCTTCTGCCACATTCAAAGGGATCGTCGCACGAATCTCTCCCTCGCTCTCGACCACCGCGGTGCCATCTTTTGCCAGATCCTGCACCTTGCCACCCATGTCGGGCGGCAAAGGTGCACCAATGGCTGCGGGATCGACACTGTCCGCCGCAACGACGCCATCGGCGGATGTCACAATGATGTAGCTCTGACCTCCAAACAGACCCGCAGCACTCTTATGTACCCCGGCTTGCAGCGCCGCCAGCGATAGATCGACCCCGACGACGGCCACCACAACGCCATTGACGATGACGGGCATCGATATCGACGTAAGCAGTGCTTTTTCACCGTTGACGGTGTCGTTATAGGGCGATTGCACGCATAGCTGCCGCGTCGTTTTCGGACAAACGAACCAGTTGTTGTAGGGAACACCGCTGGCATTCAGGTCGGTTTTCACTAGATCCGCTTCTGCAATAGTCGAATTCACCGAACTCCCGCCGTAGCGACTCCATTGAGCGGTGAAGCGCCCGGTGTCGTTTCCGCTGTGAGTTGCATCTCCCACAAAAACGGCATCTTGACCATCCAGTGAATCTGGCTCGAAGACGATCCACAGCCCTTGCAAGCCGAGTGCGGTGTTGCGTTCATACAGCTTTTTCACGCTATCGTTGAGCAACTCACGCAATACTGCGGGATTACCGCCGTGTCGCTTCCACCCTTCACTCTGGGCGGTGACTTGATCGGCCAGCGACGTCAGCAGTATCTGGCTCTGACGAAAATAACTGCCCAACACGGCCGTCTGTTCAGACGCCTTGGCCTGAAGCAAGGTCTTAGCGCCCTGGATCATCGCGCGCTCGCTGGCTTGGGCGACTAGCGAATTATTCACGCTGGAAAAGTGGATATTCATGGCCACCACCACAGCAACTATGCCGAGCAGGCACAAGCCTGCCAATACAACAATTTTGACGCGAATAGAGCCAGTATTGAGAGACATGTTTTTCCCGATGACGACAGCCGGACGGATTGATGAGCAACCACCTCAAAGACTTTTCTAGACAGGCCACAACCGTTCAAGAAACTGTCTGAGAGCGGGTAGAGAAGCCTTCAGCTTGCTGATTTGCAGCACTGCATCAGCCGCTTGCCGCCCCTTAGCATGGAAATGTTCGAGCATGACCTGATGCTGTTGCGCATTCTCGGGAGCAGCCTTGGGACACGCGAGTATCGATAACACCAGCACGCCGGTATCCAGCCCTACCCGCATCAAGCCGTTGGTCACGGACTGAGAAAGAAAATGGCCGTGTTGCCACGCGGGGTCTTCCTCGACGTAACCTGCGGCGACAATCACCTTGTAATCGCCCGTTCTGGCTAGGTCCATCGCCACATTGGGAACTGCGAACAGGTCAGACACGACAAATGACGCAATCCGTTCTATGGGAACTTTCTCGCGAAACCCATCGAAGGCCTGCTGAACGAATTCCTCGTGTGCGCCCGCTTTGATAAATGCATAGACAGCATTCTTCATGGCGTTTGGTTCCGTCTTGTTTTTTTGTCTGGACGCACTTGCAACGCTGCCAGATGCCTCTGTGCCCAAAGGCCCGTCAGCCCCCGGACAAACCTCCAGGAACATGGCAGCGTAACAACGTGCTCGGCCAAGTCTCGGGGATCACGACAGCAAAAAACTGTCCCATCTTGAGTCACTTACAAATCGCGCCGACAGCGGCAACGCATGGTCCCGCGTGGGAACGCATGCAACGCCCGCCTCCTATCCGCACTCAACGCGCTACAACCCTCGTTGGCTCAAGTTGGGACAGTTTGACTATTCGTTTGTGAGAGAACCTGAGATCAGAGCAACCCGCCCCTCTGGTAACGAACTCCTGAGTCGAGAGGGGCAGAGATGAATCCCGAACCCTGTACCGGCTGGCGGCCATACAACAACGCGCCGCCAGTTTTGATCATGTGATTTTCATGACAGCTAAACAGCGCTTCGGCGCGAACAAATGCACAACCCTGCAAGCCTGTGGAGATAGAAAAATGTCAGAGCTACAAAGTGCTAGCCATTCCAACTCAGGGGTCGATAAAACCCTGTTCCTGCATGCCATGTCGATTCTGCCAGGCCCGGTTTCGCTGGTAACGACAGGTGAAGGGGAAAACCGCATGGGCCTTACCGTCTCGGCGCTGTGCAGTCTCTCGGCTGAGCCGCCGTCGCTGATCGTGTGCGTGAATAAAAATGCCAGTGCCCATGATGACCTGCTGTCACGGGGCACGTTCGGCGTTAACGTACTCAAACCTGATCAAGCCGACTTCGCCACACTGTTCACACAGCGCGGCGTAGATCGCTTCGCCAGTTCCGAATGGATTCAACGCGTCACCGGCGCGCCCCTGCTGGGCAGCGCGCTAATCGCATTCGATTGCAGGCTGGAGCGCTCTATCGATGGTTTCTCCCACACCATTCTCATCGGCTCCATCGCCGATATCGTGGTAACGCCAGAGGCTCCATCGGAGTGCCTAGTCTGGCACCAACGCCGTTACCGCACCTGTGCAGAGATTGCCTGATCACCGCTTCACACTGTGAACCAACAAGTGACTGATTCGATAAAGCATCACGACTTGAGAGCAGCGCCTGACAACATGATTCGACCTTGGCCATAAGGTGCTGAGGAAACCAAAAAAACAGGATGAGGTAAAAACATGGTCTCCAATCGATATGCATTCATCAAAGCCGGCTGGCATGGCGATATCGTGAACCGGGCGTTGGAGGGGTTCTACGAAAACATCTGTCCGGATCAGATCGATGTATTCGAGGTGCCTGGCGCTTTTGAACTGCCCCTGATGGCTCAAGAGCTTGCATTGACCGGCCAGTACGCGGCAGTGGTCGCGGCAGCCCTGGTGGTAGATGGCGGTATATATCGACACGACTACGTCGCGCAGGCTGTTGTTGATGGTTTGATGCGCGTTGGCCTGGATACCCGCGTGCCGATTCTTTCCGTGTCGCTGACCCCGCATCACTTCCAGGAGACGAATCACCATCGCGCGATCTTCAGTGCGCATTTCCTGGAAAAAGGCCGCGAAGCCGCCAACGCAGCAATCAAAATAGGCATGACCCGGGCCACAGTGTTGGGTAAGCCGCAACGAAAGCTGCAATCGGCAGGCTGATCAAACGCAGCAAACTGCCGAGCGAGCGATCCGACTCGGTCCAAGGTCGCCGCTCTGCAGCAGAGACCGTCGCCGTAGCCATAGCCGTCACATTGCTCCGGACACAGCCAACCCAGCCTCATTCAACGCCAGCACGCCGATTGTCGCGGCGACGGCGAGGTCCTGGATGACCGGGATTTGGCGATCATCAACACGGCGAAACCCGCAGCGCCGCGGCCGATGTCCTGCATGATTCCTTCAACTTCTGGGCGCCGTGACTCAAGCCAATGGCAAATATCAGGAATGGGATGAGTATCGAATACGGATCGAGAGCAACCCCTAGGGTGGACAGTAACCCAACAGCCACCACGGCGATGATCGAGCACAACAGCACCAACAACGTGGTGTGCACGCAACGTGTTTACCAGAACAACACGATGCCGCACATCACCAGCGTCGCCGCGAAGAACGGCTGCATCTGGCGCATGCCGGAGATCAGATCATCCACTACCTTGGAAAAACCGACGATGTGAAGCTCGATGTTGTCGGTTTCGTACTTGGGCCGAATCTGTTCAAGCGAGCCTGACTGCGCGTTGTAGTACAGCAGCTTGCTATCATCCGATTGTGATGTTCTGAAGAGGCAACAGCACAATGCTGGGCTTGAAATTGGAGGCGACGAGTGGACCCACTTCCCTGATCGCTCAACGTTCTGTGATAACTGGTCCAGGCATTTGGCAGAGCCGTTGTAATCATCCGGTATCACCGGCCCGCCGTCGCCCCCTCCTCTGGGACTCGATCCACCGGGTCGCTGGGGTCTACAGCGACTTCATGTAAGATCGGTTGACACCGGGAAGCGAAATGTCTCGTCGTTGATTTTCTTGACCGTCTCAAGACAGGTGCCATCGAAGATGCTGCCTTGTCTAGCTTCGATCACAATTCGCAAGGTTTGCCACCCTTGCCCAACTGCCATCGATTTTCCAGATAGTTCTGCACCGAGAGATCTTTACTTGAGGAAGCCTTAGCTGCCGCACCGTACGGAGTTGATCCGCAATGGCGATGGCCGAAGCTTAATCACTTTGCCCTGTCTAAAATTCAGCTGTTGAGATGATAAATAAAACTCAATACTGAAGTTTTACAAACTAAAAATTTAGCACTCTTCTAGATAGATTAACGCTATAAACTACAGCAGCTTCTAAGCTACCTTCTGATCCGTCCCAGCGCCACCACGAGCCGACACTATCTATAAGCTTCCTCACCACCCTCGCATTAACCGCGCAATCCCGAGCCCCGATGTCTTGCGCTATCGACGCGTACATATAGTCACAAAAATCCTCCCAGTCATCGACTTCTTTGCGCAAACCCTTAGGAAGAACCTTTGCAATCCGATCTGTCGCGATGAGAGCATCCCAAATATCGTTCTCCGGTCGCTGCAACTGCTGACGAACATGGAATCCAATCAATGCAACCCAATATTGCTCGGGGGTACGACAGTTGCCTAGCGCTCCACGCAACGAACGTGCAAAATTGTTGTAATGCCAACGCATTGCGGCGGCAACAATCTGGTCTCGCCCTTCCGGGAAGTGAGAATATATAGTCGGTGGCTTCACACCTGCCGCGGCAGCAAGGCTGCGCATGGAAACGCTAGCGATGCCCTCCCGAGTTGCCACGCGAAGAAATGCGTCGAGAATGACCTGCTTGCTTCGAGTCAAGCTATCCCAGTCGAAGGTGTTCACATAATTTTCAAGGCGTCTCAGCATACCTGCCGCGTTCTCGGTTTCGCGCATCCAATTCACAACCCTAAAATCAGTCTAAGTATTTACCACAGACTACCACAGCAGTGTACTCGAGATAAATACCACTCAATAAGCCTGCGATAGCATAGTAAAATCCGAGTGACATTAAATCACTCGGAAGTAATGATAAGCGACGTCAACTGTGACTGCGTCCCAGTTTTTCAAAGATCTCCGGCTTAACTTTTCTATAGTAACCAGCAAGTACCATTCCAAATAATTGAACAAAAAATAAACTGTACAACATCCAAACACGCTGACCTGGCTCCCCCCCTACCAGCAACTCAAAATTTTTAGCCACCAATACTACCAACCCCATGAAAAAGATCGAAGATATCGCAGGCGCCATAAATGACTTCATAAAACTGGCTTTCTCAAAGCGACCTTTTTTGACGAACCAGGTCAACGCAGAAAAGTTAACCAATGTGAGGAGGAAAATCACTCCGGCAGTGCCCACACCAGAAAGCTGCCCGTAAAGGATCTCTGGCTTTACCTGAAGCAGGATAAACGGACATAGAACCAAGAGAACTAAAAAAGACACGGCCATGGAAGCTTTAAAGGGTGAGGCATGCTGTGGGTGCACTTGTTTGAGAAATGCAGGCAGTGCGCCATCAGTTCCAAGATTGTACAAATAACGAGAAAGCACATTATGAATGGAGAGGATGCACGCAAAAGACGAGGTTAATATCAACAGAGAGATCAGCACATGGTACTTACCATCCACATACTTCGAGAACGCGACTGAAAACATCGTGGCCGGTGATTTTATGGCCGCATCCTGCACACCACTTCCGTATGCCATAATCAATGCATATGCACAGAATGTGTATACCAATCCAATAAATATAATCGCGCCATAGGTTGCGATCGGTATGGTTTTATCAGGGAGGCGAACTTCATCACGGAACAGAGCCGTTGCCTCAAAACCCATAAAGAAAGAAACTACGAACAGCATCGCAAGTGGCAAATTAACATTAGACCGCGTAAATTCGCTAGGAGAAAACGGCGCTTCGGCAGCAATCGAAGTATCCCCTCCGCCTTTTAGTACTGCAAACGCGAAAACTAGACAAACGACTACTTCAGCTACCATTACCCAGGTCAAAACCTTAGCGGATAGCTCTACATTAAAATAGCCTAGAATACCTACAGCAGCCCAGCAAGCCAACGCATACCAGTACCAGGATAATGAGTAACCGGATACTTCTTGATGGAGGTCTGCACAAGCCACACCAAAATATGCCGCTACACCCGTAAGAATCAGAAAATATGAAACTGCGGCCATCAGGCCTGAACCAAGTCCGGACGATTTACCTAGCCCAAAACTAATAAAGGAATAAAAATCCCCTGGGCGCTTAACCGCAGCATTTAATGTGACATAGCCAACCCCAAATATCAAAATCATTGCCGTTACAATGATAAATGCAAGTGGACTTGCTATGCCTCCAAACGACAGTGCAACCGGTATGTATCCGGAAACTGTGGTAAGGGGTGCCGAAAAGGCCAGAACAGTGAGAGCCAAGCTGAATGCGCCCATCTGCCCGGTAAGCTTGACATGATCCGGAGATGTAGAACCCCCAACAACCCCGGCCTCTGCGCTTATCGTCATTTTGAAGTCTCCAATGATAACTTTCATTAATGTGCATTGGCAGATGGGGTCTTGCTATTTCATCATTATTGTAATACCCAGCACTTACGTAGCTTGCAGAAGATGTCTGCTTTTCAGTGTAACCACCATTTGCAGGCAATTAAACACACACAGATTCCTCCTGCAAATTACACAAACATTCATTCATGCTCTTTGATTTAAATACGACCACTTCCTTCCACAAGCATATATACAGCAAAAAAACCTTATTCATAAGACAATATGAGCACCAACCTACACCCTGCTATTTTTTAAAATAGAGAGGAAGCGTGATGTAGTTGCGAATTCGATCATCATTTAAAGTCACAGGCTCTTCTGCCAATTCAATTCCGGAATAGTGCTCCGCAATGACGTTCAGTGAGGCCTCAATTTCTGCTCTGCTGATTACTTGTCCAGCGCATGCATGTACTCCGATGCCGAAAGAGACGTGCTGACTGGCCTCCTGAGGTCGGGTATGGTCAAACTGATTCGGCCGACGGAAAACCGTTTCATCACGATTCACAGCTGCTGTCATGAATCGAATGGAAGATCCAGCAGGAATTTTAACCCCGCGAATCTCTACCTCCTCGGTCGGGTAGCGGGTAAACGATAGTTCTGGAGGGTTTAGCCTAATAAACTCATTGATCATTGCCGCACGCACGTCTGGCTCTTTCCGATATAGATCAAAAAGGCGAGGATCCCTTGCGAAGTGCTCCAGGATAGATGCGAGGACGTAAGCAGGGTTGGGGGCGCCGGAAAAATAAAAGAGCACCAAGGTCTGAATCACCTCATCCGAGGTCATATCGCCAGACGCTTCAAGCGAAAGCATTGCGTCTAATAAGCCATCGCCTGGATTTATCCGTTTTTCTTCAATGATGGCGCGGCACTTTGAGAACAACCAATCGAAACCTTCTCTAGCGCGATTCTTATCAGCCTCAGTTGCTGCCGGAGTCTGCATGCCCACAATCTTCAATGCATTCAATGTTACGAGCTCAATGTCATCCTCAGCGATACCAAGCACTCGGCACATCGTAATATGTGTCGGCACCACACAGATATGATGATGTGCTTCAATGTAGCCATCCTCTTTAACCTGCCCAAGCGCATTTCGGGTGACTTCAGTAGTATGCTTCACCCACTCCTTTACGAGCTTCGGAGTAAACCATTTATTTGTATGGCGACGGACAGCCGTGTGTTTAGGGGGATCGTAGAACAAAATAGTGTCGAGGAAAACACGCCAGTTGTGCGGCTGGACCCACTCAGGCTCTACCATACTCATGGCCGGATGTTTCACAAATTTTATATAGTCCTCATACCGGGAAACAACATATTGACGCTCGCTTTCCTGATACAACGGATAATCTCGCTGCAGCCGGGCGTACCATGGATACGGATTGCGACGAAAATCTGGATGTGCCCAAGGCAGCACTTCATGTGTAATATTCATTGTGTTCCTCCCGGCAATAATCAGTTATAAACCTGCTCAAACCAAGCGTTCGCAACCATCGTCACAGACTTACCGCTCGCAGCATCGTGCCGACCCGTTTCGCCAATTTTAATTGCTCCCAACTCAACCAATTTCGCGGAAATAACATCAATGGCGTTATTAAACTTTTCATAGGTACTATCACCTAGTCCGAATGCAAAAAAATTAACACTACTTAGGTCAGGAGCCTTCTCTACCAATGCTTCAAAGAAAGGCGCAGTCGTTTCCGGAAGTTCCCCCTCTCCATACGTCGATGTAACTACCACTAGCTGCGAAGTCAGTTTCAGCCCGGCTACGGAAACGTCCTCCATTGATTTGATTTCTGCAGTGATGCCTCTGCGACCTAAGCAGGCAGCAATATCATCGGCTGCCATTTCAGAGTTTCCGCTCTCTGTACCAAACACAATCAAAATCTCAGACATTTTCTACATCCTTGACTAAAAATAGTTAATTAGCAACTTCTAACGCATTTACCTCTCCCACACAAAAATTCGCACCATGGGCGATGGTGAGCATTGTTCGAATATCGTTTATCTTTTTTCTACATCTTCCTGATTTTGCCGAGTTTTGCTCATACTCATCAATTCGACGCCAACCGATATAATTAACGACATCGGAAGACAATTCGCGTTCGATTGAAATCAACCCGGGCTTTCCAGCTTTAATTACGCCACTTTCAAAATCAGAAAAAATTGCTTCTGCGACTAACTTGGCATCTTTACGGTTTTCGGCCACCGTACCCTTTGGCCCCCGTTTCAGCCAACCCACTTGATAGATCGCATCCGCGCCCAGGCCTCGAGGCGTAACGGTAGCTTCTTTCGTAGTTCCATTATTGAAGCCAATAGCTGTTATTACGGTGTCAAACATTCTGGCAGTACTGATGCAGGAGATTCTATTTATAGTCGTTAACTTAGCCTGTCCGTACACATTGTCAATTCCACTCGGCAAAGCATTGAAAATGAAATTAACTGAAAGCCTTGAACAATTGCTAGTCTTCCTAGTGTTCGAGGCAGCGGTTAACAACTCCGGAATCGCCCCCCCCTCACCTTTAACAATTCCTTCTACCCTAACGCAGACTCCAGGCAAACTAAGTAGCTCAGCCATCATTGACCCATCACATTTCGCGTCAACCGCGCTGGAACGGCTTACAAGGGTCAGACTTTTTACCTGCTCAACATTAAGCTTTGTACGCACTTCGTCGGATATATCCGACCCCTCAAGTTCACGGTCTGTTTTGGCGATCATACGGATGACATCAATAGCTACATTACCGCTACCGATTACTGCGACATGGCGCCCGAGCTCACGAGTAGTACCATCAGCATTTTTGAGCAGCTCAACTTCAGGATGACCATTCAACGCTTTAAGCAATCTTCCTGCGCCTACAACTGGCGCAGAAGGATGGACATGTATATCCAGATCTGCGTCATGACTGAGACCAGTCGCCAGCACTACGACGTCGTAGGACTCTGCCAGTTTCGAATATGAGATATCTCTTCCAACATTGACGTTGCCTCGAAAGTCGACCCCTCCTTTCTCGAACATTCGTTCAAATTGCTGGATAACTGTTTTGCTACCTTGATGATCTGCCGCGACACCGTAACGCACCAGCCCATAAGGAACAGGTAACGCTTCGAAAATCGTGATTTGCGCCGAACTCCATTTCTTTTGAAGGAACTGCGCGACGTAACAGCCTGACGGCCCACTTCCTACTATGGCTACGGTCGGAAATTTGGCGGACATGGGCACCCTCCTATCTAGAGCGCATGAGGCTCTAATCAAACATGACAATGCTAACAACCCGCACGAACAGTCGTTCGGTTATACCCCAGCAATCAGCGTGCCAATGGGCCCGGCCCCCATTTTTCAAATCTTCAGAGGACGTTTAGATAACGCGGCGCACGGCTTCGGTGCAAAATTCACTTGAGTGATTCGATAATGATGCGCCGTTAGCCCGTATGGTTTTGGTCAGCGGTGTGCTTGCGTTGGTTTGGCTGGGCGGCGCAATTAGGGTATGAGGGGGTCTATGACACGAAAGCTCCACAGACTACCTGGTCGAGCCTTCCATCCCTGGCCAATGGCCCCTGGTGCAGCATTATTCACCGCACAACACCAGATAACGAATAGTATTCCAGCGAGCCTCTCGGGCCGTCGTGGAGCCGCGGTCGGGACCAAGTCAGCTTCAGCCATCGGAATCGCCTTCTGGTTGACCTTAATTTTTTATTTTTGTTGTCCATTACTGTGCCGCTACTTTGCGCAGAAGCGGAACGTGACCAACTTAAGCCTCCGATGTTCGATTGAACTGAATTTCAGAGCCGCTCTACGTTTACAAACTGCCAGATTTCATGATTGAGTAGGAGGCGGCCTCACAGCCGCCGTCCTCTCACACCACCGTACGTACGGTTCCGTATACGGCGGTTCAGGTTATACGGATAAACCGTTGATCGTATCCAGTATCGAGACCAGTCCAAGCTGATCCCATAGTTTCTTCGGTAGCGCCTGATTCATGTGTGGCGCTCCCGAGTTCCACCAAGGGCCTCGGCCATTGGATGCTGACGTCCAAGCACGTCTTTCGTCGATTCCCAGGCGCACCAGGCTACGCGCCCTCGTTGAGGGCTGCTTCCATTGACGCCAAAGGATGCATCGAAGCTTGCGTCGTACCCAGCCGTCCAGTTCCTCAAGGGCTCGCCTGTTCTGACTGAACTTGAAGTAGCCCGCCCAGCCGCGCAGCATCGGGTTTATCCGTTCAATGACGTCCGCCATCTTGTGGCCCCGGGCTCCGCGCAGAAGCTCTCTGAGCCGGTCGCGTAAGCGACCCAGGCTCAGCGTCGCTACTTTCAGCTTCGGCTGTTTATGCCAGCTCATCCCATAACCCAGGTAGTCACAGACCCAAGGCCGCGCCACACGGCTCTTCTCTCGATTCAGCGATAGTTTCAAACGCTGACCCAGGAAGCGCTCAACCCCGGCCAACACCCGTTCGCCAGCGCGACGACTACGCACGTAAATGTTCGCATCATCGGCATAACGCACAAAGCGATGGCCCCGTCGTTCCAACTCTCGGTCGAGTTCATTGAGCAGGATGTTCGACAGCAACGGCGAGAGCGGGCCGCCTTGCGGCGTCCCCTCCTGCCGTCGGCTGACGACCCCGCCCGACATGATTCCGGCTTCGAGGTAACGACGGATCAGCCTGAGCACTCGCTTGTCTTCGACTTGACGCTCGACGTAGGCCATCAAGACATCGTGATTGACCCGATCGAAGAACTTCTCCAGGTCGAGCTCCACGCACCAGCGGTGACCCGCCGCCACATGGGCACGGGCTGTTTCGATGGCTTGGTGAGCGCTTCTGCCCGGACGAAAGCCGTAGCTGTAGTCCGAGAACAGCGGGTCGAAAATCGGCGTGAGCTGTTGCAACAAGGCCTGTTGGATCAGGCGATCTACGACGCAGGGAATACCCAGCTGTCGCGTTCCGCCCTTGGGCTTGGGGATTTCGACGGCGCGCACACCTTGCGGGTGATACTCGCCGGCCAGCAGCCGAGCCTTGAGGATCGGCCAATACTGATTCGTGTAGTCCGCCAGTTGCTCCACCGTCATGCCGTCGGCACCCGGTGCGCCCTTGTTGCTGACCACACGTTGATACGCACGCCGCAGGTTGGCGGGTGCAAGCACCCGCTCCATCAGCGTGTTCGGCTCCGCGTTCGTCCACGCCACAGACGCCGCCGATGCCTGCGCACTGCCAGCCGCAAGCCCTGGATTCTGTCCAGAACTTGGGGTTACAGCCCTCTTGTCGAGAGATTTCTGCTTTTCGGACATTCGACGAGACTCTGACGCCTACTGGCGGCATAACCTGTTCGGCCCTTCATCGCCCCGGTTTCGGCGATTACTACGGCTTCAGCTGACTTCTGCACACTCATCCCGTCGCCTCTCGACGCTCGGTAGCACATTGGCAAGCCTGCAGATCTCCCAGGGTAATCCGCGCGACCTTCCTGCTTATGCCTGTCGGATACGTACCAGTGGTGCCTGCCGGGCTATTCGTTCTGCAATTTTCAGAGCCTCCTCGAACTGCTTGCCAACTGCCCCCCATCCGATAGGCTTCATTTGCATCAAATTCGTCACCGGTTAGTAGCCGAAATTCTGGACGAATCGAACCGTTGCGCCGCCTACGGCATAGAGACCTTTCTGCACTCAGATCTGGCCGAAGCAACAGTTGTCAGCAGCACCCCTAATATCAGCAGCTAGCATCAACTCCAGCGCAAGTGTGTAGCAGATTCGGTGGACTGCTACGACAATCGGCTTGCTCACCCGGCGTGACTGATTCAGGCCAAAGGATCACAGGCGTCTGCTGGAAGCTCGGGAAAGCCCCCCTTAGCGAACTGACCAGCCCACATCTCCAGTTCCAGTTCCAGTTCAGCGGTAACGTTTTTCCCTGCGCCATACAGCACGCCGCAGCGCAGTGTTGGGTCTGTATCCAGGATGCCGTAAGCCACAGCTCACTCGATATAGAGATCGATGTCCATCGCGTTCAATTTTACAGGGTCAAGCCGATGTACAAGACATGGCCCCGTTTTTCAACTTTGACTTTATCGACCATCAATACCCAACCCGATGTCAGAGTGTCGTTAATTCGCAACTGATGCTTTGCAAGGAGCACCACTCTTCCCGCTTGCCCAGATGATCGACTGCTCTACCAATCGTGAATAATTCATGTCTCGATATATTTCAGCGTAATGCCCCAACGCAGAATAAAGCGCTCGCCCATTTCCGAGACAGTGCTTCCAGATCATCGGATGGTCGCTACCCATACTGATATCGGTACCAGCCATCTTCGGCGAATAGCTTGTTTCGTCGATGCTTAGCAGCACCTCAACCCCTGGACGTGGGCTTTTGTCGAACGAATACCACTCATCATCCATAACCCATCTAGATGGCAGGTGGGCAACGATCGGGTCGTCGGGAGACTCGACAACCAGAGTGCCAGATTGTTTCTGCGGGAACAGCGGATGCCCTTTAAACTGAGCCTTAATGAGGTCCTTTACATACCAATCCCAAGCGTACTTGGGATCTCCGCCTGAAGCATGCAATGCCACAAAACCTCCACCATTGCTGAGGTAGGCTTTGAAAGCTTGACGTTGCGGCTCGGTCAATACGTCCCCGGATACGTTGTTCCAGATCACTGTCTGAAATTTGCTTAGGTCCTCCACATTGTGCACAGCCGCATTATCGGTGTGGTAGAGAGACCAGCCGTTCTTTTTCGCCAACTGACTGAGCATCTCATTTGCAGCAGGTATCGCATCCTTATGAATGAAGCCATTGGTTTTGTCGAACACCAGAACTGCTGGCATCTTGACCTTCAAATCGGTAGGACGGTCTTGATCATATTGCGGCTCACGAAACATTCCCTGCGAACGCAGGAAGAAATAGACAAAGGCACCAAGGCATATCACGAACAGAAGCACGATGAGCGACAGGCGACGAATAATTTTCATATATACACTGAGCTTCATAGTTAGATTCGACCTGACTGATACTCGGTCACTGCGTGATGCACGGCTCTGACGGTGAGCGCCATCAAAGTGAGCGAAGGATTCACGCAGGAGGCCGAGGTCATGCAGGAACCGTCCGTCACGAACAGGTTTGGCACCTCATGACTCTGGTTCCATCGATTGAGGAACGAGTCCTCGCGGTTGTGTCCCATACGTGCTGTCCCCATTTCATGGACGCTTGCGCCAGGAGGCGTGCCCGAGAAATCTTGGATCATCACCGCCCCCGCCGCGGCCAACATCTGGTGGGCCTCGGAAACGATATCCTTAATCATCGCCTTCTCGTTCTGTCTATAGACGAATTCGAAGCACGCCAATGGAACGTCGTACGAATCTTTTTTCGTCGGATGCAGGAACATGTGATTTTCATGGTCTGGAAGAACCTCACCAAATCCCGCTACATACATAAGCCAAGGGCCCGGTCCTTTCATGGCCTCCTTGAACTTCGCTCCGATCCCCGGAACCATCGAGAACTTGGAGTTCCAGCCCAAACGTTGAGCCGCTGCCTGGTAACCATAGCCTCGTAGATAGGGCTGATCGTTTTCCTTAAGATTTTTGAAGCGCGGGATGTAGATTTGGTTGGGACGATAGCCGTAGGGGTACTTATCCAGATAGCCAGGCATCACCCCGAGTGCGCCATTGCCGTAGGTATGATCCATCAAGTAACGTCCTAATACCCCGCTGGTGTTGCCCAGGCCATTGGGGAAAGACTCGCTCTTGGAATTGAGCAGAATCTGCGTACTGCCGATAGTCGATCCGCAGAGGAATATCATCTTTGATGTGAACCTCAGCTTTTGACGAGTATTGGCATCAATCAATCGTACAGCCGAAGCACGATTGGTTGCGGGGTCGTAGTCGATACTCTCAACTACGCTATCGCAGCGCAGCGTCAGGTTGCCGGTTGCCTTGGCCGCCGGCAATGTCGAAACAATACTATTAAAATATGCCTTGAAGGTGCAGCCACGCTCGCATTTGTAGCAGTATGTGCAAGCACCTCGATTGTTTTGCGGTTGAGTCTGAATGGCCATTCGCCCCATGGTCACACAGCGCGAATCGCCGTAGGTTTCCCTAACCTTGTTTGCGAAAACCTTCTCGACGTGGTTCATTTCCATCGGGGGTTGGAATTCCCCATCCGGAAGTTGTGGCAAGCCTTCCCTCTGCCCGCTCACACCGATGAATTTTTCTACGTAGCTGTACCAGTCCTTGATATCGGCATAGCGAATGGGCCAATCGCAGCCATGCCCATCTTTCTTGTTGGCTTCAAAATCCAGATCGCTATAACGATAGACATGCCTCCCCCATACTAACGACTTGCCACCTAGCACTCCGCCACGAATCCATACAAACGGCTTATCTGGGTTAAACGCGTAAGGGTTAGCTTTGTCGTTATTGAAGAAGTGGCGGGTGGTTTCGTCAAAAGCGTAAATTTTACTTTGGACAGGATATTCAGAGTCGTAAAGGTCACGCAGGGGCTTGCCCCCGAAAGGGATCTTCCATGGCGGTTGAAACATGCCCTTGTAGTCGATGTCATGCTTGATTTCCCTCCCGCGCTCCAGCACAAGAACTTTTAAACCTTTCTCGCAGAGTTCCTTTGCGGCCCAGCCGCCAGTGATCCCTGAGCCTATGACAATTGCATCAAAATCAGTCTGCATAACTCACCATTAAATAGCTGCCGGGCACAGCGCATCACGCGCTGTGGCCGGAGAATCACCAGATGTACTGGCGCCCACCACTTGCTTGCAGGGTTGCCTCACCGTCGTATCTGCCTGGAACAGGCAAATAGTGCATTTCCGTGCTGGAAGCAGCTTCAGAGGTGTAGTAGCCAACCACTACTAACTCCTTAAGCTTGGTGAAGAAGGGTGCCTCTTGATCGATGTCCCCCTTCCCCATCAAAGTGGCGGGGGTAACCGGTTTCGGATGCGCCTTCGCGTATGCCTGCGCGATGGTTTCGGCGTCTTGCAGGCTGACCGCCTGTTGCGCCGACGTGGAGCTCAGGAAATCCCTACCAAACTCTTTCAGACAGTACTTATCGAGCCCAGTGAGTCCATCAAGGAAGATGGTTCGCTCTCGATGGGTGTACCAATCGGACACCACGTTCTCGATGAAATTGGGAACGCCCGCATCCACTGCACCGGGTGTGTCGGTGCGGGGAATGACGAGGTCTGATAGCACCAAGCAAAGCTGGGCCTGGTGCGAAGTGAGCGGGAAAGTGAGGAGTGGCTTATCGCCTCCCGTCAACGCATTTACCAACCCGCTGGCGGTAATTCCTCCTAGTAAAACGCATGTGTTTGTCAGTAACTGCCGACGAAGCATGTTTAATCCCCCGGAACTGGTTGAAATTGAGTAGCAATGGATTGCGTTAACGCACTCCGGCCTGCCTCAGACGTGCGGGGGTAAAATCTTGCAGATCAGGCTTCACGTCGAAGTTGACTGGCGTTTCTTCCTGAGCAAGGGCGTTGATCGTATAGCGTCCAGAAATGAGGTCGTATTGGCCTTCGCCTGCAGTCCACACGATTTGATGGTCGTAGTAGTTGATGATGTAGGTCTCGGCGAGACGCCACAATTCACCTCGGCTATCACGGCTTTCAGCCACCAGTATCTGGTAGGAGTCTTCATCGAAGTAGAAGTCGCGTTGGGAGTAAACGTGGCGCATTCCTGGCTTCAACTTGGCTCGCACATGCCACACTCGGTGCAGCTCATAACGAGTGAGAGCCGGATTAACGTGGTCGGTCTGAATGATATCTTTGTATGTATTGGTGCGAGAGGCAAAACGGTAGTTGTTGTACGGGACATACATCTCTTTCTTGTCCAGAATCTCCCAAGTGAAGCGATCCGGGGCACCATTGAACATGTCTACGTCGTCCACCGTCATCAAGCCGCCTGCGGTAGGAGTGTCATAGCCGACAGTGGGGGATCGCCGAACGCGACGTTGACCCGGTGTGTACACCCAGGACTGACGCGGAGCGACCGTCTGGTTGACGGTATCTTGGATCAGTCGTACTACACCGGCATCGCGCGGTGGGGCCAACGTCTCCTGAAGGTAGTAGAAGAGCATATTCCCTTCAGTTGAGCCGTCGTTACGAAAGTCGCGGTTGTAGAGGTAGATATCCCGGTTTTTGTTTAGGGTATAGCTACCCCCAGCCTGAATATTGGCCCCTGCATTGGTTCGCTGTACTGCATTTCCACGATAGCGCAGCAAATGGTTCCATAGCACTTCTAAGCCAGACTTCGGTACCGGGAACGGCGTGGCCACCTTCACTTCCGATACACCATTGCCATCCTCTGTCAGCTTAGTGCGCTCGGCATTCACCTTAACCGCGTCGTATACGAATTGCGGGAAGGACGCCGACCTGTGAGTTGGATAGACGTTCATCTTCCAGGTATTAGGGTGTCGGCGCAGCATGGCCAACTGTCCCTCACTGATTTTGTCTTTGTAACTCTCCGCGTTGGCAGCGGTGATAGTCAGAAGCGGTTTCTCTGCTTCGTATGGGTTTTTGTAGCCCTTTACCGAATCAAAGGCATCCTTGGTCATTGTTAGGCCGCCAGTCCAGGCGGGAATCGAACCATTGGCATTGCCGGCTTTTAGTGCACCAAGAGGCGTGAGATCCTTGCCCAGGCGTTCTACATCAGAGGCCGCGAGCACATGGCTGCAGGACACCAACGCCAGTACAGCAACAATTTGAGTCTTATAGAATGCATTCATTACTACACCTCAGAAACTGTACTTGAGATTGAGACTCAGAAAATCGCGGTCACGGTTGTAGCGCCCACCGCCGTTGAACGCCGTGTAGCTGATGCCTGCACCAATTACTTCTTTATAAGTGGTATCCACTTTTGCGGTGTAAGCGCGTTCGCCTTTGTTGTTAGCGCCGTTACGCCCGTTGATGGCGCTGTAAACGCTTACGCCAGGAGAAACGGTGAATTGCCCGAAGATGTCGTTGTACGTTAGAGAGCCAGTGGTTGTAGCGCCCCATGAGCTGTTTGTCATGCCCCCGGGCAGGTCTGGGTTATCAAACGTCTGCTGGGGCAGACTTCCATAGATTCGGTTAGCACTCACTTCGGCAACGATGCTTCCAGAGTCCGCACTCAACACGCCGCTGGGAAGCAAGTAGATACCGGAAAGAGTTGCTTGTGCCCGATCCCTTTTCACATAGCCAGGGATGTATGTCCCTTCGGGTAAGCCCCCAACCACAGCCGGAGAGATCACAGCTCGAGAGGTGTACTTGCTGACAATCGAATCGGGGCGATAACTAAGCTCACCAGCGACAGCCAACCCATCCAGCGGGCCGCCGTTGACTGTTGTATTGAAGCTGAAGCCGTAGAGATCACGCTTGCCTAAGTACTCAGCAAAGTAGGTCGCGCGATTGGCAAACGGAATTTGGCCAACACCAGGCACTGCCACGATGGATCCCGCTTTCGCGCTCACTACTGGTGTCTGTGTGCTATAGCGAAGGTAATAAAGACCGAAGTCCGATTGGTTCAACTCTGGAGCCGTCCAACGCAGGCTAATGCCATATTGAGCATCACCATCCGGCTCGACATCATGCGAGCGAGGCACATAAGTACTCATCAGCAGGGACTCAGCGAGAGCCCTCGTGCCGGCAGGCACACCATTGAGATAGGCACGCACTTCGTCCGGGCTGTCGAACGCAGTGGATCTACCAAGCAGGCCCGTAACAGACTCTTGGATGGCGGAGACAGGCAGATAATCGCAATCATCGTCTCCGATCACATCAGTGGTCGAGAAGAAGGTTCCGCAGGCGTCCAGCTTCGCTGCTTCCCAAGATGAACCCGGCTGCCAGTAGCCCTCAAGGGTCATGTTCTCGGTCAATTCAAAAGAGAACGAACCCATCAGGGTCGGAAGAAAGGCTTCCTTGATTTCTGATCCAGGTGCACGGAGGGCGCCTACATCATAGGGGTTGGTCGCTGAAATGCCGCCTTGAGCGAATATCGACTCGCCCCAGTTGATGACTTGTCGGCCCAAGCGAGCCGAGAACTGATGATTCCCGAGCTCCCAAGAACCATAAACGAATGCATCAAGCAGATCAGCGCTCGAGCCAGCAAGATCCTCACCATCGTCACTGAGTTCACGTTGACGACGGGAGTCATCCTTTAACTCGAAATCATAGAACGCGCGACCACGTACAAACACACCGTAATTTTCCTGGAAGCGCAGATCCAGATCTGATACGACTTTGGCCACCTCGGATACCAATTCTCCCTTGCGGAAGTTCAGATCACCGTCGTCATACACGATGGGGCCATTATCGACACTGCCCCCATTGGAGCGTGCAATCAGCTTCTTTGAGGCAGCCTGTGCTCGGTAAGTGGTGCCGTAGGAGACCGTAGTGTCGAGCGAGCCAGACACAGTTTCGCTTTCAAATTGAAAAGCAAATACTGATCCGCACGGCGCCAGGCATAGAGCCAACGCGCCAAGAGTCAAATTGGGTCGGGAGTAGCCATGGACTGCCGCACGAACAGCTCGGCTTAACTTGGGTGTATTTTGCATCCTATGTCTCACTTGTTTTTATTATTGAGCGCAACCCATGCCTGCATACGGGCGGCAGGAATGGTCATTGCAGACGCGTTTCATCAGCGTGAGCCCACAGCAATGATCGGACTCACGATCGGGTTAAACACTACGTCTCAGGTATGCTTGATCGCATTAACCCCAAAGAACCAAATTAATTCAAATCCATTAACTGACTGATAAATATAGTTTTTCCTACTTCTCAGGAGATATAAGCGTTACCGTAGTTCTTTTAAGAATCTCGCTAGTGCTTTGTGGCTAGTGACGCACTAGGAGGGTTGGCCCCATACTAAAAGCTGAAAAATCAGACAGGCTTCACTGCTATGAGATGAGTAAACCCATGATTCCAGCATCCCCTCCCCCTGACACCAGCCTTCCCCAGCTTCCACGAAAACCAAGAAGCCACATCCTCCGCACATCACTAATGAACAAGGTGCTCTCTCGGGATGTCAGACTGCGCTTGCTCTGTGCCGCTGCCGGTAGCGGCAAAACCACCTTGATGGCGGACTGCGCACGGACCAGGACGGCAGGGCGAACTATCTGGATTTCCATGCACGGGGCGGCGCAGAATAACGAAGGTTTCCTCCAGAGCATCCTTGCGGCCTTTGCCGAGAGTACGCCCGAAAAAGCCAGCGAAGCGCTCGTGACCAAAACGTTGATGGAGGTTTCAAGTTCTGTGTGGATCATGCTCGATGACTACCCGCATCGACCCACACCAGAGCTTGACACCTTGCTGGGGCGGCTGCTGAATTTGCCCAACAATGCTGTTCAATGGTGGGTCTCTACCAGGCGGCGGATTGGTATCAACTTGGCGAAATTGCTAATTGCTGATGAGCTTCTTGAAATAACCGGTCTCGATCTCGCCATTACCCAAGGCGAACTAATCATTCTGTTGGGCGAAGAAAACGATACTAAAGCTTTCGAAAGTACCTTCCGCGACACCCAGGGTTGGTTTGCTGCGGCCTCAATCTGGCTCGCTGTGCAGCAAAGCCAGCGTACCCATCTGAGCAATAATTACCAGATTGAGTCGTTGCTACGCGATTACATAGGGATTGAGCTGCTCGACACACTGCCCGACAAACTTCGGAGGCAGTTGGCTATTCTGGCCGTAGCTTCAGCTTTCAATGATGCGCTTTGCTCGCACCTCCTCGAACTTGATAACAGCCATGCGTGGTTTAGGGACTTAGAAAGTCAAGGCGCTTTTCTCTACCCAATCGCGGAGCATCCTGGCTGGTTTCGGCTAATGCCTACTGCGGCTTCCATTTTGGCGAGAGAGCTGAATGCAGAAGACACCCAGCGCATTCACTTGCGAGCCTGTAACTGGCTGGAAGATCAAGAGCAATACCGCTTCGCAATCGACCATGCTCTGGCTGCTGGCGTACATCATCGAGCGACTAAATTGCTCGAGCAGCTAGCCGATAGACGCCTGCTATACGGATTCCAGTCCACACAAGTTTTTGAATGGTTCAACGATTTGCCCGCTAGCCTTACCCACAGCAGCAGTGATCTGGTGCTGCTCGGTGCTTTTGCATTTGGCGCAACCTTTCAAGTAGAGAAAGCAGCGGTTTGCCTAGAGAGCCTCAACAAATTTCTACCGGCTGCAGACGCTGGGCAGCAACGACGAACATTCAGTCGGGCCCAAGCGCTGCTAGGGCTTCTAGCCCATGCTTCGGGAGATCTTTCGAATGCACAGCTACATTGCCGAGATGCCATTGAACTCCTACCAGTCCAAGATTGGGCGGTACAGTTACTTTGTCGCACCACCCTAATAAACCATGCATTGTTTGCTGGTCAGCTAAAGGTTGCTGACGACCTTTTAGCGTCTGCACGGCAGTTCTTGAAACTGCTAGATAGCGATCTGCCCGCCGTGATAGTGGATAACTACCAAGCTGACGTAATGATGGTGCGAGGACAGTTGACTCAAGCAGAGTCGATGCTCGAACGCAATCTCCTGCTCATCTCCAATACCATTTTTTCCGAGCGCGGGTGGGTTGGCCGTACCCATCTCAAGCTTGGCCAGATACAGATGCGCCTTGGAAAAATGGCGTTGGCAGAGGAACAGTTTTTGATCAGCTTTCGCATAATGAATAACGCATTGGAGCCGGCCGCCTACCAAGCTCTTCTAGCGTTAGCAGATCTAGCGTTGCTGGACGATGAGATCGGCAAGGCATCTAGCCTGGTTGATAAAGCAGCCAAGTTATTGACCGAAAGGAAAATGGCACCCGCAAGCTACTTGGCTTGTTTGGAACTAGCACAAGCCAAAATACTGATCCGTCGCGGCGAGCCCAGCCGCGCAATACCTTTGCTTGAGCGCATCCAGCAACGTCATGCGTCGGGACAATGTACCCAGCCATTCTCCACCTTGGAGCTGCTGCTTGAATGTGAAGGACTGGCGGCTGAAGCTGGAGCGTCCGACTACCCAAAGGCCATCAGTAAACTTCAGGCTGTCATCACTAAAGCGTACTCTCAAGGCTATCTAACCAGCGCCGCTGACTTGACATTTAAACTTGCACTTATCGTCTATAAAGCCGGCAATAAAGAGGAAGCGCGGTTATGGCTTCTTAAAGGGCTTGAAGCCTCCAAGTCAATGCAGCACCGATTGCCAATGGAAAACCTTGAGCGAACCTATCCAGACCTCTGCTCCTCGGTGGAGAGGGATAAACAGTACGTCGTGCTTTCGGATCGAGAAATAGAGGTCTTGCGTTTGGTTGAAGCGTGTCTATCGAATGCCGAAATTGGGCAGCGGTTGTACATCTCGGTGTTTACGGTGAAAAGTCATATACAGCGGATTTGCGGAAAACTTGGAGTAAGGCGAAGAGCTCAAGCTGTGGCTAAAGCTAGATCAATGAGTATCCTCTGAGACTATCGGGCTGTTGAATTTGAATTTGAGGCACTACTGCCTTGGAATAGGAGAACATCATGAATATCAATATTAATCACTTGAGCGATCGATGATAGAGCCTTCCCGAGCTCGACGCCCCACTGATCAAACAGTTAACTCCCAAATAAACCTTTGGACGAACACTTTTTGTTCATAAAGCGATTGAAGCGACTAACGTAGATGGCGTGACTTTTTGCATCATGATCATATTGCTCGGGCGGTTACCGGGAATAATTTTGTGATGCGTGATCCGTACTAGTTCCTCTTTGGATAAGCCCATGCCTTGCAAGATATCCTCAACTTAGGCTCGACTCATACCTTGCATAAGCGCCTGACTTTGCGCCACACAGTTCGCGAACAGCCATTACTGGTGATCAGCCAAGGGATTCTGGCTCATCACCGACGCAATAAAGTCAGCGGGGATCAAGTGGATCCCTCGTGCAGCAGTTGATGGTAGGCATGCTGGCCATTGCACCCCACGCCTCCCCAAATAACAGGTCCAGTCTGGATTGAGACGCCTTGACCATCGTGCCACACCTGCTTGCCATAGGACTCCATATCCCAGGAAAATGGCGGAGAGCCTATCGAATAGCAAAAAAATAAGCACAACCGCCCTATGCAATAAGATCCAATGTCAACAGCAATGTCACCTTTCTACAAGCGTAGCGAGTCATTTAGTAACGCTCTAGTGTCCCCGTTTAGGTAACGATTTGTAGATACGAGACGTAATACGCACCAATGTAGCGCACGCCACCGCTACGATCATTCGAGACCGGCTTGTTAGCTCAACTTCCTCACCTACTTTGCCCCCTGAATCCTGACCAACACCAGCAATCTCGCCAGGGCCATTACCCGTGTCATCTATTGCGATGGGGATCTCGTCTTGGATACGGTACCTTTTAATACCAGCGATTGAATTTAGCGAGTGCATAAATACCTCTAGCCATAGTAAAGGACCACAAAATCCGATGCAAAAAAGACACCAGATTTGGAGAAAAACCGTTTGATAGATTTTTCAAGCGGTACTGAGTCGAGCGATAAATTTGCCGCATCAATTATTAAAGCCATATCGAGGCGATATTATTTTTTTGCCTTGATGCTGCGAAAATTAATTCGGAACAAAACTAGCGTTCTGCGGAACAAAAGGATGAATAAGCACGTGTGGCTTATCTTGCAAGCTCAAAGTGTTTTTTATATACTCGCCAATCCCAAGCGCGGCGATACAGCAAAGCTTGGAGAATATCCTCCGAGGACTAGCTCAATGCTATTGAAGATCAACAATGAGATTTGAATTGGATCGCTTTAACGGCGTGATCATTGACCCTGCTTCGTTACCAAAGACTACAGAGGAATTAAAAAACGACATTGAAACTCTCTTGACCTATCTTGAGACTAATAGAAAATCTCTTTCTTGGGTCTCTCTTCCTATTACTCGCTCCGAGTGCGTTCCATTATTCGTCAGTGCTGGTTTCACGTTTCACAGCTGTCTTCGTGAAGAACTAACATTGGTCCGTCAGCCGTCAGAAGTCACCTTTGTACCGTTTATTCCAACACACACAATTGGTGCAAGCGCGATTGTTTTGAATGAATTGAATGAGATCCTTTTGGTGAAAGAGCGAGGCACCACAGGATTCAAACTTCCCGGAGGGTATATTGAAGCAGGAGAAAAAATCCAGCACTCTATCCAGCGTGAGATATTCGAGGAAACGGGAATAAAAACATTGTTCGAATCCATAGTGGGATTCACCACAATGCATACTCACCAGCTCGGCAAATCCAATCTGCACTTTATATGTAGGATGAAACCACTGACACAGGCAATTAACATTTTGGATATCGAAGAAATTGAGAACGCAAGATGGATACCCTTGAGTTCATACATTTCCGAACCGTGCAATAGCCTTACAGATCGACAGCTGATTAGCACCGTCGCATACTGCACGGGTCTAGTCACGACGGATTTCACAGGCAATATAGAGCCACACAAAAGAGACGAAATATACATATCCCAAAGATTGATGAGCTTTGAAGATCAAGGCCAAACCCGTTAAATTCTCTCGTATTTTAAGCGCAACCTCTGGAAAATTACGTACGATACAAAAAAATGCAAACTTGTATATTCCATTGAAGTCCATTTTCACACCACTCTTCTTTCCAGGTGCTGAGCCACCCAATAGATCAAACACCCTACAAAAGCCATGCCGGCACCCACGTAACCTGTCGATGTCCACCCCCAACCGGCATTAATTGCAAGCCCACCCAACCAAGGGCCAAGCGCATTAGCAAGGTTCAACGCAGCATGATTGGAAGCGGCAACAAGTGACTGACCACGCTTACTGATATCCATCAGTCGCATCTGTAAAGCTGGTGCCAACGCAACCATGCATCCAAGCAACACCGTGGCAAATGAAACTCCCGGCAATGTTCTGGACAAAATAGGAAACGCGAACAGGGCAAAAAAACTGAACAGCATAATGAAATTCACAGCGGCAAATTTTACGCGATCATAAAGCCAGCCTCCTGCAAAATTTCCAATCATCGTACCTACACCAAACAACATGAGCATGGGCGCGATCCAATGAGCTTCCAGTTTAGTCACATTTAAAACAATTGGAGCAAGATAGCTATAGACGCCGAACATTCCGCAAAAACCAACGGCGCCGATTGCTAGAGCCAGCCATATCTGAAGTTGAGCGAAAGGCGCCAATTCCTCTCTAACGTCAAGTCTACGATCATCCTCGACCTCAGGTGCGTTGCGATATAGAAGAATCAAACTCATCAGGCTAAAAATAGTAATAGCGGCAAAAACTGAGCGCCAACCGCACTGCTGACCAATGTAGGTTGCACCCGGCGCACCAACCAGTATCGCTGCCGTAACTCCCAACAGGATTCTACTGACCGCCTTCCCTCGCTTATTGAAGGGAGCCATAGATGCCGCGATCATTGCAGCAACACCAAAATAGGCTGCATGGGGGAAACCGGCCAGGAGTCTAGATAGCAATAATGTTTCATAGTTAGGCGCCAACAAACTAAAGGCGTTTGCACAGGTATACAATCCCAACAGAAAAAGAACCAGCTTTCTCTTTTTGAGATAAACTCCCACAAAAACCATGATAGGAGCACCGACTACAACACCAACTGCATATGCGCTGATTAAATGAGCGACACTCGTCTCAGGTTTTTGAAAAGCGTCCGACAGGCTTGAGATAAGGCCCATCATTGCAAACTCGCCAGTGCAGAAGGAGAACACTCCTATGATCAGGGCCAACTCAACGAGGAATCGCTTGTTTCTAAAAAAAATCAAACTAATCACCTCATCTTATGCAAAAAAACACTCAGCATAGGTTTTTATGCTGAGTGCAAAGCACGCATTGTTCAGTCAAGATCTGCGTAACAATCTGTGTTCCTCCACTACACCACCTTTACTTCGCCTGCACAGCAGAGGCCAGCATACAGTTCCCCTCTCGTCGCGCCGATTGAAGGAAGACGTAGTTACCTTCAGCGCAACCAGCACAGATAGCTTGTTGCTCCGCCGAAGGATCGCGATCCATCTCGATAGCACTGTAAGATCGATTGCACACATGACATTCAATGTGGGTCCGCCAAACATCTGCAACGTCGTCACGAGGGTCCGCAGTTCGCGATATCAAACCACCGTCGACAAATTTTAGAATCGACCAATAACTAAATGCAGCCAGACCGGAGATCAGAATAGGCGCGGTTTCCACGTACCAGCTCCCCTTGGTTCCCGCTTCAACGATTGCAATACCCACTACGGTTGAAATGATCATTGCCCATGCACCTGGCATGATGGCTTTGACCCTGCCCGGTCGGAACTCGAGACCATATTTCACATCTCGGTTGAGCACGTAATGGGTCATGAGAATGGCGACCCAAGAGGTGACCGCTACGCCCTGCCATGCTAGCGCCTTGAGCAGATAGCTGAACACATTTGTAAGCATAAGCAAATATACGCAGCAACCTACAAACAGCACCCACACCCAACGTGGCCAGTTGAGATGTAGGCCGCGAGCGGCAAAGCCAGCGAAGTTCAACGAAGCCACATAATAATTAGCCGTGTTAATCCTAGTCTGACTGATCAGAATAAAAATCAAGCCCAAAAAACCGGCAGCATTCAATATGGCTTCCGCCACACCGCGCTCACTGGCTTGCAACTCAGGAAAAACAGTATTCATTATGAAAACGCCGGCTAATCCATTCACAACGAATAACGCTAGATAGAACACTGGGCCAAAAGTAATTAGGCCATGAAATTTTGCATCAGAAGGTTTCCCGAACCGCGAGAATTCAGCTGTAACCATCATATTGACACAAATACCCATGTACACTATGAACGCCCACATCCATCCGGGAATTACCGGATCGGTAGACGCTGGAATGGACAGAAATGCAGTAGAAAACCCATATTTATTACCGGCCATGACAATAACCAGTATCAAACCAATAATGTAGAGAGGTAGCAACGCACCGTTGAGTTTATCCAGCCAGACCTGAACACTGCCCATAACTAAAGGCAGGGCATAGAGAACTACCAAAAAATACCACCACCGTATATCGCTCTCGGGCGAAAAATACTGGTGGAACGCAACGGCTATGATCGATCCCTCAAACACTGCGTAATACGTCGCCGTTACAGCAAATAGCAATGATGAAATGATCGCACCCGCCCCCCCGAAAATACCTCTCGACAACAAAGCGACCGTCAGGCCATTTTTAATTGAGCGCTGAGAGATGACATAATTTATGCCACCGTAAAAAAGCGCCGAGAGTGTGACCCCAATAATCGCACTCTTACTACCTACGGCTTGAGCGACCGCCACACTTATATATAAATAAAACATCGCACTGAGCACGGACCAAGAGGCCATCGCTAAGCTCCAGCGATTAGTTCTAGCCGACAGGGGTACCACATGCTTCGAATAATCTTCTGCTGATTGCTCGGCCAGAACACGAGGATCATCAGCATAAGTAATGTTTAGCGGCTGCAATTCTGACATGACAGTTCTCGTTATTTAATGGTCTACGAACTGAACGCCCAGACAACAACGCCCTATAAAACACTCGGGCGTTGTAGATCATCCCTACACTCTCACTTTATATTGGAAAAGAACTTCAAGAGTTCATCAACCAAGCCGTTGGGTTGCTCCTCGGGAATATAGTGGCCGCTAAACACCATAGTACCCGAGACATTGGCCGCCACCTTCTTCAACTCGCTGACCAGATCAGGCATCGATCCTTGGTCTGCGCGAACAGCCAGCACTGGCATCTTAAGTAAGGATTTGGCGAACTCACGGTTTTGTTCAGCCGATTGTGTGATCGCCCGGTAATACGCTAGACCGCCTTTCCATCCATTCAGTCGGAACGCACGAAGATACTCCGCAAAATCGTCCTCGGTGAAGATTTGAGGGTTTGCCGCTTTCCGCTGCAGATACCATCTCAGGTAGATGTGCTCACGGCCTTCCAGCAACTCTTCCGGCAAGTCCGGAATGTTGTGGAACGCTACATGCCAAGTCCGCCAAGCCACATCAGACGCCCACGGTAGATTATCGGGCAAGCTGATACCAGGGATGCCCGTGTCAAGGATGGCCAGCCCTGTGACGCTGTCACCGAATTGAGCGCAGTAAGGGTAACCAACCCAGGCACCAATATCGTGAACCACCAAGGAGTGCTTCTCTACACCAACCTGAGTCAAAAATTTTTTCAGCAAGCGCGACACGTTGCCAGTATCACAACTGGACGGACGATCCGAATCACCCTGCCCGGGAAGGTCCGGTGCAATTACACGGTAGTGCTTGCCCAGCAGCGGCAGAACCTTACGCCAGGCATACCAGCTCTGCGGAAAACCGCATACCAGCACCATGACTTCCCCGTTATCGACGCCACCGCTTACATAGTGGATACGGGTGCCGTCTACTGTTTCAAACCCTCGCTGAAATCCTTCAACACCACTGTCCGGCCACTCACGCGTACTAAACATTATCCGCTACCTTTGCATGGAAGATTGACGTTGTTGAGTCACAGATGCATATCAGAAGGGATCACGCGCCGCAGCCAGCCATCCACCATCCATCACGTATTCACTGCCATGGACGAAATCTGCTTCGTCGCCGCCCAAAAAGGCGGCAAGCTTTGCGATCTCGCTTGGCTGGCACCAACGTTGGGCCGGGAATTTTTTGATCGCCGCTTCCATATCCGGAGAGCCCGCGGTTACCGGATCGGCCAGGGCCAGAGGCGTCGCTGTTGCGCCAGGGCAGATCGTGTTAACGCGAATACCGCGTGCACCATATTCAAATGTCAGTTGGCGGGTTAGACCGATGACGCCGTGTTTGGAGGCGGTATACGCCGTTCCGCCGCCAGCAGCACTGAATCCTGACGTCGACGAAGTGTTGATGATCGCGCCTTTGCCTTGCTTAAGCATTTGCGGGATGACAGCACGGGCCATCAGAAACGGCCCGGTCAGGTTGACTGCAATTACTTTATTCCATTCTTCCAGGCTAACTTCATGCGCAGTCGCGTGGCCGTCCAAAATGCCTGCATTGTTGCACAGTAAATCAATGTGGCCCCAACGCTGGATAATGGCGTCCACAGCTGTTTGGACGCTTTTAGGATCGCTCACGTCCACCGCATGAGCAAAGGCAAGGTCAGGTTTGGCCAGTTCGGAAATGGTTTCTTCGGCGCGCTTTGGATTGATATCCAGGACTGCCACATTGGCACCGCGAGCGGTAAATTCATGCACCATGGCGCGGCCCATGCCAGAGCCACCACCAGTAACTATTACCACACGACCGTTATAATTATTCACGTTTTCTACCCCGCCATTATTGATGTCGCCGAAACCACGAACATGGATCAAATGCCAAAACATGTGTAAATGGTCAGCAAATTAGATCAGTACTAAAAAACAGCTAAGTTAATAGAGTCCATCCTTCGAACTCGATATTCCTCTTCCGTCATGATAGGGTCAAATCCCGATTTCCGATTGCCAGCGATAGCCATAGCTTATCAAGCATCATTTGGGATAACCCCAGCGTTGCCGAGTTATTCCGCTCACTCGACAGCCTTAACCATATCTTCAATGACCTTCTTGGCGTCACCGAACACCATCATGGTCTTGTCGAGATAGAACAGCTCGTTGTCCAGGCCCGCGTAGCCGCTGGCCATCGAGCGCTTGTTGACGATGATGGTCTTGGCCTTGAAGGCTTCGAGGATCGGCATGCCGGCGATCGGCGACTTCGGATCGTTCTTCGCCGCCGGGTTGACCACGTCGTTGGCGCCCAGTACCAGCACCACATCGGCCTGGCCGAACTCGGAGTTGATGTCTTCCATCTCGAACACCTGGTCGTAAGGCACTTCGGCCTCGGCCAGCAATACGTTCATGTGCCCGGGCATGCGGCCGGCCACCGGGTGGATCGCGTACTTAACGGTCACGCCGTGGTGGGTCAGCTTCTCGGTCAGCTCTTTCAGCGCGTGCTGAGCCCGTGCCACCGCCAGGCCATAGCCTGGGACGATGATCACCGTGTCGGCGTTGGTCAACAGGAAGGTCGCGTCGTCAGCCGAGCCGGATTTCACTGGGCGGGCTTCTTTGGAGCCTGCAGGGCCAGCAGCATCTGCTGTGTTGCCGAAACCGCCGAGCAGCACGTTGAAGAACGAACGGTTCATCGCCTTGCACATGATGTACGACAGGATCGCACCGCTCGAACCCACCAACGAACCGGCAATGATCAGCATCGAGTTGTTCAGCGAGAAACCGATACCTGCTGCGGCCCAACCGGAATAACTGTTGAGCATCGAGACCACCACCGGCATGTCCGCGCCGCCGATCGGGATGATGATCAGCACGCCCAGGACAAACGCCAGGGCCAGCATCAAGGCGAACGCGCCGAGGTTGCCGGTGAACATGAAGGTCAGGCCCAGGCCCAGTGTTGCCAGGCCCAGGATCAGGTTGAGCTTATGCTGGCCACCAAACTGTACCGGTGCGCCCTGGAACAGGCGGAACTTGTACTTGCCCGAGAGCTTGCCGAAGGCGATCACCGAACCGGAGAAGGTGATTGCACCAATGGCAGCGCCGAGAAACAGCTCCAGGCGGTTACCGGCCGGAATCGAATCACCCAGTTGCTTGACGATGCCCAGGGATTGCGGCTCGACGACCGCCGCGATGGCAATGAACACCGCCGCCAGGCCGATCATGCTGTGCATGAACGCCACCAGCTCCGGCATTTTGGTCATCTCGACGCGCTTGGCCATGATCGAGCCGGCGGTACCGCCGATCAGCAGGCCGACGATCACATAGCCGATGCCAGCTGTCGCTAGCTCCGCACCGAGCTTATAGATGAGGCCCACGGTAGTGAGCACCGCCAGCGCCATGCCGAGCATGCCGAACAGGTTGCCTCGGCGAGAGGTGGTGGGGTGCGACAGGCCTTTGAGGGCCTGGATGAAGCAGATCGACGCGATCAGGTAGAGCGTCGTTACCAGGTTCATGCTCATTACTTGGGCGCCTCTTCTTTTACGGCTTTCGGGGCTTTTTTCTTGAACATCTCAAGCATGCGGCGCGTCACCAGGAAGCCACCGAATACGTTGACCGCGGCCAGGGCCACGGCGAGGGTGCCCATGGTCTTGCCCAGAGGCGTTACGGTCAGCGCGGCAGCGAGCATGGCACCGACGATCACGATCGCCGAAATGGCATTGGTTACCGCCATCAACGGCGTGTGCAGCGCGGGTGTCACGTTCCAGACCACGTGGTAACCGACATAAATCGCCAGCACGAAGATGATCAGGTTGTAGATACCGGGGGAGATAAGCTCTTCCATTGTCTGAATCCCTGCTTAGGCGTTTTTGCGGATGACTTGGCCGTCGCGGCACATCAGGCACGCGGCAACGATGTCGTCTTCCAGGTTCACGTCGAACTGACCTTCCTTGGTGAAGACCAGCTTCAGGAAGTCCAGCAGGTTGCGGGCGTACAGCGCAGAAGCGTCTGCCGCGACTTCACCGGCCAGGTTGGTCGGGCCGCAAATGGTCACGCCATTCTCGATCACGACCTGGTCGGCCACGGTCAGCGGGCAGTTACCGCCCTGGGCTGCCGCGAGGTCGATGACCACCGAGCCGGGTTTCATCTGCGCGACGGTTTCGGCACTCAGCAGTGTCGGTGCCTTGCGGCCTGGAATCAGAGCGGTGGTGATGACGATGTCCGCCTGCTTGGCGCGCTCGTGCACCGCTTGGGCCTGGCGCTGCATCCAGCTGGCCGGCATCGGCCGGGCGTAACCACCGACGCCGACGGCGCATTCACGCTCTTCGTCGGTCTCGTATGGCACGTCGACGAACTTGGCGCCGAGGGATTCGATTTGTTCCTTGACCGCCGGACGCACATCCGAGGCTTCGATCACCGCGCCCAGGCGCTTGGCCGTGGCAATCGCCTGCAACCCGGCCACGCCCGCGCCGAGAATGAGCACGCGCGCCGCTTTCACGGTACCTGCGGCGGTCATCAGCATCGGCATGAAGCGCGGGTAGTGGTGAGCGGCCAGCAGCACGGCCTTATAGCCGGCAATGTTCGCTTGAGACGACAGCACATCCAGGCTTTGGGCGCGGGAGGTACGTGGCGCGGCCTCGAGGGCGAAAGCGGTAATGCCGCGTTCGGCCAGCTTGGCGATGGTTTCGTTGTTGAACGGATTGAGCATGCCCACCAGAACGGTGCCGCTCTTGATCAGCGTCAGTTCGCTGTCGCTGGGGGCGACCACCTTGAGGATCAGCTCGGCCCCGAATGCATCACTGGCACTGCCAATGGTTGCGCCCGCCGCCTCATAGGCACTGTCGATAACGCTGGCCTTGATGCCGGCGCCGCTTTGAACAGTGACTTTATGGCCTTGGCCGATCAATTTCTTGATGGTTTCCGGGGTAGCAGCCACCCGCGTTTCACCGGTCTGGGTTTCGAGGGGAACACCAATGTGCAAGAAAGTTACTCCTTGTTGTTATAAGAATTGGGAAGCCCAACGTGGCTAGTGCTTCAGCGAACGTCCACTTTCGGAGGTAGGGACGCAGGTTCAATCATTCGTACCGAAGCGTGGCTAGGGCCATTTCGGTAAACCTGTGGCTCCAGAGACACAGGCAGACCTGTTGAAACCGATCGCTCTATGGCAATCAAGACACGGAGATCGGCCATCCCCTCTTCTCCATCGTCTATCGGTCTAGAACCGCTGACGATGCACTGGGAGAAATAGGCGATCTGGCCTGCAAAATGGTCGTAGTGCGCAAATTCGATTCGCTTCGAATCTGCAGAGCTCTCAATCTCCATAGCCATCGGCTCTTCGAAGCGGAACCCTGGCTCCATGCTTATCGTTCCCTGGGTGCCTACAACTCGATAGACATCGAGCGGATGCGCAGCAAAACTGCAATAGAACTGCCCCAGACGATTACCTGGGAAGCGTAGCGTCACCGCAATCGAATCGTATATTTCTCTGAAACGCTGGTCATTCTCATCTCTGGAGATAACAGCCAGTACTTCGATTGGCTCGGCAGCAAATACGTGGCGAGCCGCATTGATGCAATAGATACCAATGTCCTGAAGCGGCCCACCCCAATACTCCGCGCGTAAGCGATGATTATCTGGATCGGATTGAAAACTGAAGGTCGCGGAAAAAAAACGAGGGTCGCCAATAGCACCTGAACGAATCGACTTAAGTGCTTCAACAGTGCCGATGTCGTGATGCAAACGGTAACTGGTCATCAATAGAGCGCCGGTCTGCTGCGCAGACCTGATCATGGCCTCGGCATCCGCCAGTGATGTGGCGATCGGTTTTTCCACCATGACATGTTTGCCATGCCTCAACGCACTGATCGCAAACGAGGCGTGCATGGGATTAGGTACGGCAATGTAGACAGCGTCGATAAGATCGCTGCACAGCAGTGCGTCATAATTCTCATACGGTACTACTGTGTCGATACCATATTGTTCCGCGATTTTTCTCGCTTTCTCGGTGTCGCCAGTAACAAGTGCCGTGACAACGGAATTACCGGTTAGCGTTGACGCCGGCAGGAATGCTTTTTGAGAAATCCAACCCAGCCCTACTACTGCATATCTAATCATCTTTACCTCACGATTCCTAACGAAGCTCTGCCGCTAAACTGCGAGAGAAATGGCAGGTGGCATGAAATAACAATATTCCGTCCAAAACCACTTTCACGAATAGAATGAAGGGCACGTCGGTAGAGAAAGATGAATTAATGGTGATACGTTATTATCAGCGATAATCTGTTCGGCTACGGCTGTCGTAATATAACCATCCCAAGCATTTGCGCCCGCATTGGGTTTGCCCGTCTGAATTGTCTTAATCCACGCCTTCGTCTGCTCCTTGTAGGCCTCAAGGAACCTTGGCACCCAATAGGACGGATAAGACAATGCTCTCTGCCCCCCCTTATGAATAACTTTCGAAGGCATGGACGACAAAGAAACAACACCCTGTTCGCCAACGATTTCCGCATGAACGTGATAGCCATACTGGCAGTTCATGTTGACTTCAGTGGTAATGATGACACCACCGTTGGTACACGCTTCAATAACAAGCGGATCGCCTTTTCTTGTCGTGGTGATTCTTATGGTCGAAAATTCGGTGTTGAGCAGCCAGCGAGTAATATCGATCTCGTGCACAAATGCGTTGGAAATAGACATTGAACCGGTCATCCACTCAGGGGCTACCGGGTTGCGATGAATATTATGGACGATCAGCGGCTCACCAATTTCCCCACTGTCGAAGCTATGCTTGAGCATCTGATAGGCGGGATCGAACCTGCGCATATAGCCAACTTGCACTAAGCGCCGGCTTTTAGACATCTCCAACTCAACGATAGCCAACGCCTGCTGCGCATTCATCGCCAACGGTTTCTCGCACAACACTGGCTTGCCCACCTCTAGGCATGCCATAACCAGTTCTGCATGAGTCGAATCAGGCGAGGCAATTAATACCGCATCAATATTATTTGACCGAATCATTTCCAAGGGATCTGAATAGGTCAGCGAACCGCAAGCTGCAGCATCGGCTTTTTGAGGGTCCGCATCACAGACGCCCGCGAGCTTCGCCCCTGGAGTATCCTCTCGCAGGATCCTCGCGTGCTCGCTTCCCATCACTCCCGCACCCACCAACCCAACTGCAATGCTCATCGTCCATCCCCTAAGAACTTGCTACGTGCGTCGTTGGATGTCACGAGATGGGTGTGAACGCTCGCACCCATCTCGAATGCGGTTTTATGCAGTCGGTTGTTCGATCTCTTCCCAGTTGCCACTTACGCCCGAGTTCAAGATCGCTTCAGCGATGCGTTCAATCTGCAAACCATCGTCGAAGTTAGGCGATGCAGGCGCTTTTTCCGCAATGGCTTTGAGAAAGTTGTACCACTCGATAGATTTCACATCGATGTAGCCCTGGCCCATGCCGGCCACCGGCCACAGCTTGTCGCCAAACGGCTGATGCGGACCCGAATAGATAGTACGGAAGCCGAAGGTGTCAGCCGGATCATCAGCGAAAGCCACGCGCAGTTCATTCAAACGCTGGTAATCGAATGCAATTGAACCCTTGGTACCATGGATCTCGAAGCCCAGCTGGTTGTGATGGCCCCAAGCATTTCGGGTCACCTCGATGGTGCCGTAGACGCCATTAGTGAAGTGAATCATGGTCAGTGCTGCGTCATCGACATCCACCTGACCCTTTTCGGAAGACGCCTGACCAGCTGGGCCGAAGAAGCGCCCAGCAGGCAGAGGACGCTCAGCGATAAAGGTTTTCACGATAGAGTTTACAGAAGCGAATTCACCGACCAACAAACGCGCAGCATCGATCACATGAGTACCGATATCGCCCAGCGTGCCTGAACCCGCCTTGGCTTTGTTAAAACGCCACGACAGCGGAGTTGATGGATCGGCGCCCCAATCCTGAAGGTAATACCCGCGGAAGCTGAGGATCTTACCGATCCGGCCTTCATCAATCAGCTTCTTGGCCATTTGGATGGCAGGAGTATGGCGATAGTTATAGGACACCATGGTCACGACGCCGGTCTTCTGCGCAGCTGCTTGCATTTTTTCGGCATCAGCGACGGTCATGGCCATCGGTTTTTCGCACATGACGTGCTTACCGGCCAGTGCGGCTGCAATAGCGATTTCAGCGTGAGTATCATTAGGCGTACAAATATCGACAATATCGATATCAGGACGATTGACCACATCGCGCCAGTCGGTGGTGTATTCTGCAAAACCATATTGTTTCGCAGCATCACGGGCCAGTTCCTCATCGATATCTACGATGATTTTGCGCTCGATCTCTACAGGTGCGCCAAATAAAATCGGAACTACAGCAGTCGCAATGGAATGCGCCTTACCCATAAATCCGGTGCCGATAAGTGCTACATTGTATTTCTTCACGATCAACACTCCCTCCAGCCTGGATTGGCTGTTAACAAAGTCGGGTATTTAGAGTTTTCACTGAACTTCAACAACAAACCGCATAGCAATTCATGGCGATCTCAATAAAGAGCAATGGCCGCCAGAGGCTGACCTATTGAGACCATCGTTCCCGCCGAAACCTTCTGTGTAATGACGCCATCGCTCGCTGCAACAACCAACGTTTCCATTTTCATCGCTTCGATTAGCGCGACTCCATCACCCTTTCTTACAGTCGCACCGTCATCAACCAGCCACTGTTGTAAAGTGCCAGGAATCGGCGCAGTAACATCACCCTCAGCGCCCGCAGCGGGTGACGTACCCGATGAAGTAGGAACGGGCACTCCGCTGAACAATGAAGAGGGAATACCCAACTCGTGCCGTTTGCCGTCTATTTCGATGAAGCACCGATGCAAGTCGGAATTTACTGCCTCGATTCGTGGGCTCGGCGGCACACCGTTGAATTCGGTTTCAATCCAGTTGGTGTAAACGCCGAATTCAGCATCGCCATTGAAACAGGCTTCTTCCAATACCGCCCGATGAAATGGCAGCACCGACGCAACACCCTCAATGGTGAATTCTTTTAGCGCACGACGCGCACGAGCAATTGCTTGCTCGCGCGTAGACCCCGTGATGATCAGCTTAGCCATCATTGAGTCGTAAAGGCCGGGAATAACGGAGCCCGTCTCAACTCCCGATTCGACGCGAACCCCCGGCCCGGACGGAGCACGGAACAGTTTGATTCGCCCCGGCGTCGGCAAGAACCCCCTCCCCGGGTCTTCAGCATTGATACGAAACTCAAAAGCGTGGCCCCTTAATTCTGGCGCCTTGGTAATCGACAATGGCAACCCGTCAGCGATGCGCAACTGTTCAACAACGATGTCTATGCCCGTGGTCTCTTCGGTGACAGGATGTTCGACCTGCAACCGAGTATTCACTTCAAGAAATGAGATTGTTCCATTCCGCGATAAAAGAAATTCGACCGTGCCTGCGCCGGTGTAGCCGGCATGCGCACAGATCGCCCGGGCCGCCTCATGAATTCGATGACTCTGATCAGTAGTGATGAATGGCGCAGGCGCTTCCTCTACCAACTTCTGATTACGACGCTGGAGAGAACAATCGCGTGTCCCTAGAACTACTGTATTGCCGTGCTGATCGGCGATGACTTGCGCTTCGATATGTCGTGGGCGCTCAAGAAATTGTTCGGCATAGCATTCGCCACGGCCAAATGCTTCTACGGCCTCACGCACCGCGGAATTGAACAGGTCGCCCACCACTTCCAGCTTGTGAGCAACCTTCATTCCGCGACCGCCGCCGCCAAACGCAGCTTTAATCGCCAACGGCAAACCCGCTTCCTTGGCGAAGGCTATGGCTTCTGCGGCATTCGCCAAAGGACCTGGAGTACCTTTGACCAGTGGAGCACCGACGGCTTGTGCAATACGTCGGGCTTCGACCTTGTCCCCCAGTGACATAATCACCGAAGGCGAAGGTCCGACCCAGATCAATCCCGCGTCGATTACGGCCTGTGCGAACTCGGCGCGCTCAGAGAGAAATCCATAGCCTGGATGAACGGCATCAGCGCCGGCACGCTTGGCAATGTCAATGATCTTGGAAATATTTAGGTAGGTGTCGCCCGGCTTGCCCGGACCCAGCCCATAGGCCTCTTGTGCAAGCTGGACGTGCAACGACTCAGCATCAGCGTCGGAATAGATGGCCACCGACTCGACACCATAATCCCGAGCGGCACGCATGACACGGATAGCGATTTCACCGCGGTTAGCGATCAATAATTTTTTCATTATTCTTGTTCCTTAGCGATAACCTGGAAATCCACTATTGGGTTGAAGTGAATCTTGCAGCCAATAGGGATCTGCGCAGCCAGACTCAGGTGATGCGAAGCCACCACAGCTATTACCGGATAGCCGCCCGTAAGCGGGTGATCGGTTAGAAACAACACGGGCTGACCGCTTGCTGGAATCTGGATTGAGCCAGCACAGGTGCCTTCGGAAGGCAGTTCATCTTGCCGGGCACGAACCAGCGCTTGAGCCCCCTGCAGGCGTATACCTACACGACTCGATTCGGTAGTGGCCGTCCACGGCTGGCTGAAGAAGATCGAAACGGATTCTGACGTGAACCAATCAGTACGAGGCCCCATCACAACGTCAATGGTAATAAGGTCGCTTCCACAAGGGAGCGATGTACCAGCTAGAGGATATGGGTAGATCGAAACACAAGTCTCGTTGGCAGGCAGCAGGATGTCTCCTGCTTTGATTGGTGCTGGTCCCAATTTAGCCAGTGTGTCGGTGGACCTTGATCCCAACACTCTATCCACGTCAAACCCACCCCGTATTGCCAGGTAGCTACGTACGCCTGAGAGCGGCACACCAAGGGTCAAAAGGTCACCAGCATCAAGAGCAAAAGCGACACCTGGGGAGACTTCTACGGTGCGTCCATGTGCAGACCCAATGCGAATGGGTACATCAGCGCCGGTCACGGCACAAGTTACAGGCTCGCCTGCCTTCAGGGAGAACCCGCCATAAGTGATTTCGACCGCGACTGAGTCAAGCACATTACCCAGTAACTCATTCGCAGTACGCAGAGCAGCAAGGTCGGCGGCGCCTGATTCGGAGACGCCCTGATTACCTAAGCCTGGTCGTCCTGCATCTTGATAGAGGGCCGGACGATCCGTGGAAATAATTTGCAAACCGACGGAGCCTTTGGGTCGCGGTTTAGAAAATGCCTGCGCCGCAGCTTCTGCGGAAATGCAATCTCCTTTCCTGACCTCGCGAAAGCGAACCCGATCACCCGGCGCCAGCAATGCGGCGCGCTCACGGTTCAAATCCCACATCATAGAGGGAGTCGTGCCAAGCAACTGCCAGCCGCCCGGACTGTCTGTGGGGTAAACACCGCAAAATGGTCCTGCAACCGCAACAGAGCCGGCAGGAATTCGCACTCGCGGGCTATTCCGACGCGGTACATCCAACTGATCGTCGTCACAGGTCATGTAAGCAAAACCTGGCGCGAATCCAGTAAAAGCGACGGTGAACGTGGCGGCGCTGTGGCGGCGTATCAGTTCCTCCACAGTCCAGCCCAGGTGAGACGCTACAAATTCCAAGTCTTCGCCATCATAAATGACCGGAATTTCGATCAACTGCCCTACAGACTGGGCTCGGCGATCCAACTCAACGCCACTGATCAACCTGACCAGGTCGTCATGGCTTATGACCAGTGGATCGAAACGAACAAGTAACGTCCGGGCGCCGGGAATTATCTCCTCTATCCCCTCGAAAACCGCAGCAACAATAGCCTCGAACATTGCCAGAGTAGTGTCTAAATCTGGCAACTCAATCAGCACTCCTGTACATCCGGCTCGCCGGAACTGCAGGAAATCACTCACGCCCACCTCCGTTCACTCCAGGAATGAAACTGGCGATATGAACGCCATTGGCAATGAACGCTTCTTTCAACACACGGGCCGTCGCAACAGAAGTCGCATTGTCTCCGTGGATGCAGATCGAGTCGGCTTCAATAGTAATTTCTACGCCGTCAATTGACTCAATCACTCGGTCCTTTACGAGTCGCAGCATGCGTTTTGCGATCACTTCCGGATCGTGAATTACGGCACCTGGGAGTCGCCGGTTCACCAACGAGCCGTCGGCGCTGTAAGCCCGATCGGCGAATGCCTCGCAGACCACTCGAAGTCCTGCTTGACGTGCCTGTTGAACAATCGGCGCCCCTGCCAACGCCAGCAAGGTAAGCTCAGGATCGATTGCCTTGATCGCTGCAATTACATCCGAAGCCTGTCGAGCATCGTTGGCGATTGTGTTGTAAAGCGCACCATGGGGTTTCACGTAGTGGATGGAAGTGCCCGCCGCTTTGGCTAAACCTTGAAGCGCACCAATCTGGTAAATCACATCCCCAATCAGCTCGGCGCTAGAAGGCTCCATTGCCCGGCGACCGAAGCCGACGAGATCACGGTAGCCTACATGGGCTCCAATGACGACACGGCGAGACATTGCCTCCCTAATTACAGACAAGATGCCTGCTGGGTCTCCTGCGTGGAATCCGCAGGCGATGTTGGCACTGGATACCAGATCCAGCATCGCTGAATCATCACCCATCGGCCATGGGCCGAAGCTCTCACCAAGGTCGCTGTTGAGGTCGATACTAACCATATTGTTTATGTCTCAACATTAGTCATAAAACACGGGCACCTATTCGCAGCAACTTAAGAAACGCGCGTGTATTTCGTCAGGGTCGACGCCTTGATCAAATGGCCATATTTCTCACCGAAGGCCTTCGAAAAATCGCTGCTCGAATGCAGTTGCAACGCTGCCTCGTCATCCCAAATTTCGTAGAACAGAAACTCACCTGCATTTTCATTGGAGACATGCAGGTCATACTGCACGAACCCCTTCTCGGTCTTGGCGACTGGTACCAGCGTCTGCAGCGCCGCCCTTAGCTCGACCTCTTTACCCGGCTGAGCTGTAACCGTTGCAACCACAACCAACTTATTGCTCATACGTCACCTCTTCACTTTATTAATCACTATCGATTTAACCGACTCGCACCGAAACTTTGGTCTTGATCGAGTTGGCAATAAAACATCCCTTGTGCGCGCGATGGTGCAGTCGCTCAAGAGTGCGCGCATCAGGTTGCTTATCCGAGCTGAACTGGACCTTTGGATTGAGGGTTATTTCCGATACCCAAAAGCCACCTTCATCACGCTTGTCGACCACGCCCACGGCGTTGTCAGTATAGGTGCTGACCACATATCCCTGACCTTCTGCGAGTGCAAGGAAATACAACATATGGCAACTCGCGAGGGCACTAACCAGGAGTTGCTCGGGATCGGCTTTCTCCGACGAACCCAAGTAGTCCACAGCCGCTGAGGCCATGATCTTCACCTCTGGACTGACGTGAACTATCAGGTCGCGACTATAGGTTTCCGGCTTGGTCGAGTGCGCCGCAGCACTCCACTCCAGATCCACAACATGCTCAGACATTCAGCCTCCTTGAACTTAGTTTCTGTGAACGCACAAAACTGAATATCAAGCCACTGACAACTCGTTAGCATCAGCGGGTAAATCGGTTACCAACATGTAACCAGGCTCGTGGGTAATGGCGATGTCCACATTAGCTTGTTGGATAGCCATTTGCGGGGTGACTCCACATGCCCAAAAACCGAGAATGTCGCCTTCCTGAATAACCGGAACGTCACCGAAGTCAGGCTGATAGATGTCTTTGATACCGATTTCTTCAGGATTACCAATGTGCACCGGGGCACCGTGCGCGAGTGGGAAACGCGACGACAGCAAAATAGCTTGAACCAGATCGCTTGGGCTAAAGGCTCGCATGGATACGACCATGTTCCCTTTGAACGGCCCGTTCTGCACCGTTGGTAAATTCGTCTTGTACATGGGAACGTTGCGCTTGGCCGTGATATGCCTGATCTCAATACCCGCATTCAAAATAGCGTTTTCGAATGAGAAAGAGCAGCCGAGCGCGAAGATGACGAGATCATCTCTCCAGATACTCAGCAGGTTATCCACCGTGTCGATATGAACCCCCTGCCGATATACACGATAACGTGCCACATCAGTCCTGATGTCGATGTCGCCCGCTAAAGGTAAAGAAGGGTCTCCAGGCCTCCCCATGGCTACCAGCGGGCAGCTCTTGGGATTCTTGTCACAAAACCCTTTGAAATCAGCTGCATATTGAGCTGGCAAAATCATTAGGTTTGCCTGCATGTAGCCGTCAGCGTAACCGCTCGTTGGGCCACGTAACTGACCGTCCCGAATCATTTGACGGACTTCCTGCGCTGACTTCGTTTGCATCGCTTTAATCGGTTCCATCGACTGTCACCTGTTCGGCAGTATCAAGGTATGCATATCTATTTTTCTTGGATTGCCGAAACGATCACATTTGCAATCGCTTCGTCGGCCTCTACAGGGCCGCCGGAAACACCCACACCACCGATGACTGAGTCGCCGTCAAAGACTGGAAATCCACCGCCGAACACCACAAACGGACGAGAGCATGAACGTTCAAGCCCGTACAACGCAGCTCCCGGCTGTACAACATCCATCCATGCAGCCGTGGGCTGTCGAAATGCTGCAGCCGTATAGGCTTTGTTCTGTGCAATTTCAATGGTGCCAAATGCAGCATCGTCCACACGGATCGAGGCGATTAGATGACCTCCTTCGTCGACCACCGAGAGCGTTGAGCGCTGATTCAGCTCTTTCGCTTTTCGTATGCCAGCAGTCAAACCAAGAAGTGCTGTCTCATGCGTAATTTTTTTCGCCATGACACCTACCTCATATCAGTTATAAGCGCCGCCACACACATTGATTGCCTGTGCGGTGACGTAAGAGGATTCGTCGGACGCCAGATATACAAATAGGGGCGCCACCTCATTTGGGGTCGCTTGACGTCCCAATGGAATGTTCGCTTGAACGACCGAATCCTGTTTGCTCTTACCGCCCATGAAGTCGATGATTGGCTGATTGAACGGCGTATCAATCCATCCTGGGCATACGGCGTTAACCCGCACGCCATCTTTAGCCAGCTCAATGGCCAGCGAATTAGTAAGCCCAATAATTGCTGCCTTTGATGCAGAATAACAACTCAGACCTGGCCCTCCTCGTTTGCCAGCCAATGAAGACATCAACACGACAGATGAGTTTGTTGCTTCGCGCAAATAAGGCAAGGATTCTTGAATAAATACGAAATTAGCCCTCACGTTGATGGCAAATACTTTATCCCAAGCTTCCATAGCAAAATCTTCAATATTACCGGATAACTGAACGCCAGCATTCAGACACAAAGTATTTATACCACCAAGCCAACCTGCGGCGTTATTTACGACTTCGCGGATTTCGCTCTCGCGCGAAAGGTCCGCCCGGAAAAACTTAACTGATCTCGGGTGACGACTTTGTATTTCCATGCCGCGTTTTTCGTCAATATCAACCACCGCTACAGTGGCGCCTTCGGCAACAAAAGAGTCCAGGATTGCCAATCCTATGTTGGCAACTCCCCCCGTCAAAAGGACGCACTTACCCTTCAATCGATTGGCCATTTTATCCGCCTATACGAAAATTACATATTCAAATTTTTCTGGCGCCTCCAACATCGAGGCGCCAGATCAGAAGTAAGCGTTACTTTGCTTTTGCGATATTTTCAATAAGCAGCCGATTAACCTCTGCGGTCGATTCCATTTGAGGCATATGGCCTACGCTCGGCAGTATATTAAGTATGACGTTTTGTGGAACTTCAGATTCCGTTGGCATTGGCACAATCTCGTCGCGTTCACCCCAAATCAGCAGCACGGGACCTCTGAACTTACTCAACGTCGCCGTAATCGATTGCACTTGCCCTTGTTCGTTGGCAATTACGTCTTTAATTGCTCCGAGGGCCGCAGGAACACCTTCCAGTCGCTTGAACTGCAGGGTCGCCTCGACCATGTCATTGCTAATTTTCGACGGATCGGCGAACAGTCGCTCCAATACTTCCTTCAGCGGACGGCGTCGCTCAGCGGTGACGAAATCATCAAGGAATAGTTTATTAATGGAGGTACTCAGGCCAATAGGCGCTAGAAGGCTAAGCGACGCGACAGCTTCGCCCTTGCGCTCAGTCAAGGCAGCAGCAACAGCCCCGCCGAAGGAATGTGCTATTAGATGGAGCTTGCCTTTAGCCAGGCTATCGATCGCTTTCTCGACCGCGTCGGTCAAGGAACCCAGCACATCCCCCCCGCTAATGGGCGTCGATGCGCCATGACCGGGAAGATCCAACGCCAATACGCGAAAATCTTTGGCGAGCGCGTCCTGGTTGAACATCCACGTGGACAGATCACCACCAAAACCGTGAAGCAAAACCACCGTGTTTTCGCTTTCGGGCCCGATGACCAATGCGTTGATGACCGTACCGTCGCCGACATCGATTTTCTTTGCCGCAACTGCGCCAGACTCTTCGTCAGCATCCTGCTTGATCGAGCTCGCAAACTGAGCAATGAAAGCATCAATGTCTTCATCAGTGGCGCTGTCGTCTGCGACAACAGCCACCAATGCGCCTACCGGGGCGGTATCTCCCTCGGGCACCACAATCCTGCGCAATGTGCCGCTGACTGGAGACTCCACCGCATTGGTAGTCTTGGTCGACTCGACCTCCATAATTTCTTGACCGCGCTCGATCCGATCACCGACCGCTACCATCCACTCAGCCAACAACCCTTCGGTCATGGTCATTCCCCACTTGGGAATGGTGATTGCTTCGATAGACATAGACCCAACCTCTAAATGATGGACTTGACCGCTTTGATCACAGCGTCGGCATTAGGAACATAGGCATCTTCCAAGTTCGGCGCGTAAGGGACCGGCGAGTGAGGAGCCGTTACCATCTTGATAGGCGCCTTCAGGGCGTGGAAACATTTGTCGGCAAGCAGGGCCGAGATATCCGCCGCCATGCCACAGCGCGGATTAGCCTCATCAATGATGACGACGCGGCCGATCTCTTCGGTGAACTCCAGCAGAGTGTCTTCATCTAGCGGCGAGGTGGTCCGAGGGTCAATCACACAAGCAGACACACCTTCCGATGCGAGTTTGCGAGCAGCTTCTTCAGCGACTTGAACCATTCTGCCAAAGGCAATTAACAGCACGTCATTCCCATCGCGAACTACCCGGGCCTCACCAAACGGGACGGTGTAAGCGCCATCCGGCACTTCACCAACCATGTCGTAAAGCATTTTGTGCTCCAGGAAAATAACCGGATCATCATCGCGGATCGCCTGCAACAAAAGCCCTTTGGCATCGTAAGGGTTCGATGGAATCACCACTTTCAAACCGGGGAAGTGCGTGAACACTGGGTAGAAGGCCTGGGTATGTTGAGCTGCCGAACGGGTGCCCGCCCCAAACGTTGCCCGAATCACCAGAGGGGTACGTGCGTGACCACCAAACATGTACCGAAACTTCGCGATCTGATTGACGATTTGATCGAGACACACACCTGCAAAGTCTACAAACATCAGCTCGGCAATCGGACGCATGCCGGTGAGCGCAGCACCCGCAGCCGCACCAACGAATGCTGTTTCGCTGATCGGTGTATCGCGCACTCGTTCCGGACCGAAAGCCCCCAATAGCCCGCGCGTTACGCCAAAAGGACCGCCCCACGCGTCTTTAACACCATTGGCACCGGCACCACCGGTCAGATCCTCCCCCATCATGATTACTTTCGGATCGCGTGCCATTTCCAAGTGAAGGGCATCGTTGAGAGCCTGACGATAAGAAATTTTAGCCATTACGAAGCTCCTTACAGGTACTTGACGTAGACGTCAGAGGTGAGTGCCGAAAGCGGAGGAAGCGGCGCGGCGCGAGCAGCAGAAACTGCTTCATTCACTGCTTGCTCGATCTCCTCATCAATGGCTTTCAGTGCATCCTGTAGGGACTGCGATTCGACCGCGGCACGGAACTTGGTCAGGCAATCTTGTTCGAGGCGCATGGCTTTCTTTTCTTCGGGGGTGCGGTAACTGTCCGGATCACCACTGTAGTGGCCGTAATAACGAGGGACATGAACATGAATCAGACTCGGACCGCCACCATTACGGGCACGCTCAATCGCCTCACCGGCGACGCTATAGACCTTGAACAGATCAGTGCCATCTACTTCTGCGGCAGGGATACCGTAACCAGCAGCTCGCCCAGTAAAAGTACCGGCCGACACGAATTCATTTGCGGTCGCTTCGCCAAAACCATTGTCTTCAATGACGAACACCATTGGGAGCATCCAGATTTTTGCCAAGTTGAGGCTTTCTGCCATGGCTCCCTCGTTCATCGCACCGTCGCCGGCGAATGCTATGGCAACATGCTTGGTCCCCGTTAGCTTGGCAGTCAGCGCTGCGCCACAGGTGATCGGTGCACCACCCGCAACAATGCCGTTGGCACCGAGCATCCCTTTGCGCAGATCGGCAATATGTTGCGAACCGCCTTTACCACCACAAGTGCCAGTGGCCTTGCCGAAAATTTCAGCCATCATACCGACGATGTCACAGCCCTTTGCAATACAGTGGCCGTGTCCACGGTGGGTGGAAGAGATATAGTCCTCATCAGACAAATGCATGCACACGCCCACCGCACTTGCTTCCTGACCAGCGTACAAGTGGGTGTTCCCAGGGATATCACCGGTCCCCATCTCAATCATGATGCGCTCTTCGAAAACGCGGATGGTCTGCATGGCCCGATAGGCTTCGAGCAACCGTTCACGTGATAAATGTTGCGAGAACATTCCACTTCTCCTCATTCGAACTTTGCTTTCGGATTTTTTGTAAGTAGCAAATAGAGCTTTGGCCTACACCATACACTCGACATCAGCTTCCCATGGACGCGGCGGGAACCAAAACCTGTGAACCCATCGTCGCGCGCAGCACTGATAACGTCCAATTGTGATTGCGGATTGCTTGAGATAACGTCCGCTTATCAAATCATTCGACTTTTCCGCTTGAGTGGGAGATCTTGAAAAAAGATTCACCATTTAGTTTGCTGCGGTAACCTGTCTAGGACGCCATCTGGCGAGACAACAAGCTGACGAACCATGATAGAGAGACACTGAATGATCGACTTGAGAAGCCTTCAGACGTTTTATGCGGTCGCTCAACAAGGAGGATTTCACAAGGCGGCGGAGAAGCTTCACACCTCTCAGCCAGCGGTGTCAGCGCGTATCGCGCAGCTCGAGCGCCATCTGAAATGCCGGCTTCTGGAGCGAGACAAACGAGGATGTTTTCTTACGCCCCAAGGCCGGGAATTGCTGACCTATGCGGAACGAATGTTTGCGCTTGAAAACGAGATGATCGAGGCAGTTGCCGGTCATGGAGGGCTTCGAGGCACCGTAAGCTTAGGCGCCTCTGACACCATCGTGCACGCATGGCTTTCCGATCTGCTCAAGCATTTAAACCGTGAGTATCCGGAAATAACTCTAGAGATAGTGGTGGACAGCACAACCAACATGACGGCGGGCCTGGCAGACTTTAGCCTCGATGTTGCGCTGCTGATGGGCCCTGTGAACATAGGCAATGCGGAAAATCTACCGCTGTGCCAATACCCGATCACTTGGATCAAATCTAAAGAGCTAGATATTGGTACCGACACCCCCAGCCTGGCAGTATTAGCTGAATTCCCAATCATTACCTATGCCCGAGTCACCCGACCTTATTGGCAACTCAAGGAAATGTTTGAACGAGAGAATCTGCACCGAACAAAAATTTTCGCCAATTCCTCCCTGTCATCAATCGTGCGCATGACACTCGACGGCATTGGTATCGCTGCTATTCCTCAGCACGTCGTTGCTGAAGAGCTCGCAAGTGGAAAACTTGAAATCGTCAATACTCCACATGAGATGCCAGTCATGTCATTTACAGCGAGCTTTATCGAGCGACCCGATATGCCACTAAACCGTATCGTCGCTCAGCTCGCACAGAAGGTTGCCGCCGATTACTGGCGCATCTGAAAGCAGTGAATGCTGAAATGCGAAACGGGGCCAAGGCCCCGTTTCTCATTTCAACGCTTCCCAATGTTAACAGTGATGAGCACGCCCCAATCGCGCGAATACTTCTGGGCGCTTGAACTTGTAAAACTGAGCTAGCCCCATGCCGGCAAACAGAACTCCAATCAGGCAATACAGCATCCAACGCCGCTCGCCCGGCTCGCCGCCTACCAGCAAGTGGAAGTGGTACGCCACTAAACCGACCAGCGAGACGAAGAAAATCGTGGATATTGCCGGAGCCAGGAATGCTTTGAGAAAACTTGCGCCCTCTTGCTTGCCACGACGTACGTACCAAGTCAAAGCGGACAGGTTGACGATAGTCATCAGGATGATGACCCCGGAGGTCCCTAATCCAGAGAGCTGACCATACAAAAATTCTGGCCGCACATTCATCACGATGAACGGGATCAGAATGGCCAGCACCATGAGCGACACCGCCATGGACGCTGCGAACGGGGACGAGTGCCGAGTATGGATGTTACTGAAAAAGCGTGGGATAGCACCGTCTGTTCCCAGATTAAATAGATAGCGCGAGAGAACATTGTGCGTCGACAGACTCGCAGCAAATGCCGAGCTCAGCACCAAGATAGTGATGATTACCTGGACACGGTTATCGACGAAAAGACCGAAAGCATTGGGGAACATAGTCGCAGGACTGTCGGTCGCCACAGCCTGCGCCGTGTGACCGTACGCCATGATCATCGCATACGCGCAAAGCGTGTAAAGAATCCCAATGAAGATGATCGAGCCGTAGGTGGCACGAGGTATGGTGATATCCGGATTTTTGCATTCGTCACGAAACAGTGCCGTCGCCTCGAACCCCATGAAGAAAGAGACCGCAAACAACATTGCGAAGGGAATATTCACCCCTTCTTTCGTCAACTCTCCCGGCGCGAACGGAGCACCGGTGGCGAGCTCTCCATTGCCGCCTGCCTGGAGCACACCAAAAGCGAACGCGAGGCAAATGACAATTTCAGTCAGCATCACCCAGAAGAGCACCTTGGCCGAAAGCTCCACATGCAAATAACCAAGAATACCAACAGCGGCCCAGCATCCCAAAGTAAACACGTACCAGGGCAACGCGGTACCGGTTAGGCTTTTTTGGAGTTCGGCACAAGAAACGCCGAAATAGGAAGTGACGCCCGCCAGCAGCATGAAATAGGACAAGGCTGCGGCGATGCCAGAACCCAAGCCTGCCGATTTGCCCAAGCCATAGCTGATGAAGGCGTAGAAATCACCCGGTCGCTTGACCGCGTTATTCAAAGTCACGTAACCGATACCGAACAGCAACATCATTATACCGACGATTATAAAGAGCAACGGCGATGCGATACCACCGAACATCAGAGAAACAGGGATATACCCTGCCACTGTCGTCAAAGGCGCCGAAAATGCCAGAACCGTCATGGCTAAACTGAGCGCACCCATACTCCCTGATAGCTTGATCGGCGCACTCTTGACACTCGCCACGCTTTCAGCCTCTAAACTAACTGCCATTTCCTTTCTCCTTCGAATTGTATGCGTACAACTAACGTAATAGACAGATTCAAGTATTACGGTCGGCTATACGCCACTTTTTTTGTTGTAGGGATACTCGGCTTAATGCACACAACTCTGAATGTCCGTTCTTCCTTTCGTTTCTCAGAACGTTCGTTCAGGATCCTTCCGACATCGTATGGAGCGTGCTCATCGCGCTGTGGCAATCGTTGCTCTCGGCACCGATAACGTCAAATTCTTATTGCCGATTGAATCTGATCATAAAAAGCTATCACCCTGACCAGGCGCCGGAACGGCGCAGTGGAGCGACATTTTTAGCGGTAAATCCGTCATAACGCGCTTAAAACAGGTGCATTCCAGAGCGAATCGCTACCAGTATCCAGGTTGCTGGTAAACGGCTTTTAGAAAATCGATAAAGTGTCGTACCTTGGCAGGTAAGTATCGTTGCTGTGGGTATACGGCCTGGATGTCATAATTAGGAAGGGCGAAGTCATCGAGTACCGTAACGAGCTCCCCGCTCATGAGCTCTCTCTGGATCTCCCACGTAGATCGCCATCCAATCCCTACTCCTTGGCGCATCCATGCAAAGAGCAGTTCTCCATCGTTGCAGGCTAGATTGCCGCCGACGCGTATGGCCACTGCTCTGCCGTCTTGCTGAAAGGTCCATCCCCGCTGCTGACCGCCTTGGGAAGTAAACGCCAGGCAGTTGTGTCCAGCTAACTCCTCTAGTGTTGTCGGCGTTCCATGCGCCTTGAAATACGCAGGCGTCCCGCACACGACCCGCCGATTAGAGAACAATTTAATGGCAACATAGTTTGGATCTGTCACCGGACCGATCCTAATACTCATGTCATAACCCTCCCCCACCAAATCCACCAGGCTGTCAGTGAGATTGAAAGACAGCTTCAGGTGCGGGAACTGACGGTGAAAAGCCAAAGCATGTGGCGCAACGTGCAAGCGTCCAAACCCAGCTGGCGCGGACAAAAGCAAGTTTCCGGTAACCCGTTTCGCACTGCTGCTGATGTCCGCCTCGATATCATCAAATTCCCGTATCAGCGACCTCGCTCTCTCAAGCAATTGCTCACCCAATTCGGTCAGGTGCAGCCCACGGGTTGAACGATGCATCAACTTCACACCCAGACGTCTCTCTAGAGAGTCCAGTCTCCGTCCCAACATGGCAGGCGTTACCCCTTCACTGAGCGCCGCGGCTGCAAAGCTGCCCTTTTGAGCAATTTGAATGAAGCTGTGGAGTTCTGTGTAACGAGCCATTCGATACCTTTTATATCGACAGAAAGCATTATTTGGGGGTTCATCGCCTTAAAAAGCTAATCCAAACTGCAGACCTCTACAAAAGATATGGGTTCGGCCCTAGGACTACACCATGGCAAAAATAAGAGCAATAGATGCAGCCGTTTTGGTGATGCGCCGTGAAGGTGTGGACACCGCTTTCGGCATCCCGGGTGCCGCGATCAACCCGCTGTACTCCGCCTTGCAGAGAAACGGTGGTATTGATCACGTCCTCGCTCGTCACGTGGAAGGCGCTTCGCACATGGCGGAGGGTTATACCCGCGCCAAGGCCGGCAAAATTGGCGTGTGCATCGGCACCTCCGGCCCTGCTGGGACCGACATGGTCACTGGCCTTTACAGCGCGTCGGCCGACTCAATTCCGATCCTCTGCATCACTGGGCAAGCCCCCCGCGCTCGTATGCACAAGGAAGACTTCCAGGCCGTCGACATCACCGCCATCGTCAAACCAGTGACTAAATGGGCGACCACCGTCATGGAGCCAGGTCAGGTGCCGTACGCGTTTCAAAAAGCCTTCTATGAAATGCGCTCCGGTCGCCCTGGACCAGTCCTGATAGACCTGCCGTTTGACGTGCAGGTGGCCGAAATCGAATTTGACATCGACGCCTATCAGCCGCTGCCCCTGGCCAAGCCAGCCGCCAACCGGGTGCAGATCGAGAAGGCCTTGGCGATGCTGAATCAGGCTGAGCGCCCATTGCTGGTAGCTGGAGGCGGCATCATCAACGCCGATGCCAGCAAACTCCTAGTGGAGTTTGCCGAACTGACCGGCATCCCGGTGATTCCGACCTTGATGGGCTGGGGCACCATACCGGACGATCACCCGCTGATGGTCGGTATGGTCGGCTTGCAGACGTCCCATCGCTACGGTAACGCGACGATGCTCAAATCCGACTTGGTGTTGGGTATCGGTAATCGTTGGGCCAATCGTCATACCGGCTCGGTGGATGTCTACACCGAAGGCCGCACGTTCATCCACGTCGACATCGAGGGCACACAGATCGGCCGTGTGTTTACGCCTGACCTGGGCATCGTTTCCGACGCGGCCTTGGCCCTTACCGTATTCATCGAAGTGGCTCGTGAGTGGCAAGCCGATGGCAAGCTGAAGGATCGCATTGCCTGGCTCCAGGATTGCCAGCAACGCAAAGCCAACCTGCAGCGCAAGACCCACTTCGACAACGTGCCGGTGAAGCCGCAGCGTGTCTACGAGGAAATGAACCAAGTGTTCGGCAAGGACACCTGCTATGTCAGCACCATCGGTCTGTCGCAGATCGCCGGGGCGCAGTTCCTTCATGTTTACAAACCACGCCACTGGATCAACTGCGGCCAAGCGGGTCCTTTGGGCTGGACGATTCCGGCCGCGCTGGGGGTGGTCAAGGCCGACCCGAGCCGCAAGGTCGTGGCGCTGTCGGGCGACTATGATTTCCAGTTCATGATCGAAGAGCTGGCGGTGGGTGCGCAGTTCAAGCTGCCTTACATCCATGTCGTGGTGAACAATTCCTACCTGGGCTTGATTCGCCAGGCACAGCGCGGTTTCGACATGGATTACTGCGTGCAGCTATCGTTCGACAACCTCAACGCCCCGGAACTCAACGGTTATGGCGTAGACCACATCGCTGTGGCCGAGGGCCTTGGCTGCAAGGCTATACGTGTGTTCGAACCGTCTGAAATTGCCCCTGCTCTTCGCAAAGCCGAGCGGATGATCGAAGAGTTCAAAGTTCCGGTGGTCGTCGAGATTATTCTGGAGCGAGTGACCAACATTTCCATGGGCACCGAGATCAACGCCGTCAATGAATTCGAAGAATTGGCGCTGGTCGGCAACGATGCACCGACGGCCACTTCATTGCTGGACTAACAATTGATTGCTCCCACGGGGGCTTGCAAATTTATGGGAGACCATCATGCCGCGTTTCGCCGCGAACCTGTCCATGCTGTTTACCGAGCAGGACTTCCTCGCCCGTTTCGAAGCGGCCGCCAAGGCCGGTTTCAGTGGTGTCGAGTACCTGTTTCCTTACGATTACAGCTCTGCCGAGCTCAAGGCCCTGCTCGACGGCAACGGCTTGACCCAGGTGCTGTTCAACCTGCCGGCCGGCGAATGGGCCAAAGGCGAGCGCGGCATTGCCTGCCTGCCGGACCGGGTTGAGGAATTCTGCGCCGGGGTCGACCGGGCGATCGCCTATGCCAAGGTGATGGGCAATACCCAGGTCAATTGCCTGGCCGGGATCCGTCCGCAAAACTGTGACGAGGCAATTTTAGAACAAACTTTCGTTGCCAATCTGAGGTACGCCGCCGAAAAGCTCCAGGGCGCCGGCATAAAGCTGGTGATGGAAGCCATCAACACCCGCGACATCCCGGGTTTCTTCCTGAACAACACCGCCCAGGCCCTGTCGATCCGTGAGCAGGTAGGCAGCGCCAACCTGTTCCTGCAATACGACATCTATCACATGCAAATCATGGAAGGCGATCTGGCCCGAACACTGTCGGCGCACCTGGGCGAGATCAACCACGTGCAACTGGCGGACAACCCGGGCCGCAACGAGCCGGGTACGGGCGAGATCAACTACCGCTTCCTGTTCGAACACCTGGATCGCATCGGCTACCAGGGGTGGGTCGGTTGCGAATACAAGCCATTGACCACCACTGAAGCCGGCCTGGGCTGGCTGAAGACCCATAACGCGATCTGACCCGACTCGCTCCCACAGGAAAGCAGTCCCTCATTTGCCTGAAGCAGCGATAACAACAAGAGGATTTTCTCATGGCTAAAATCGGATTCATCGGTACCGGCATCATGGGCCACCCCATGGCACTGAACCTGCAAAAGGCCGGTCACAGCCTGTTCCTGTCCCAGCACCACAACGCGGCCCCGGCCGATCTGCTGGCCGGCGGCGCGGTGGCCTTGGCCAACCCGAAGGAAGTGGCCCAGGAAGCCGAGTTCATCATCGTCATGGTTCCGGACACGCCGCAGGTCGACGACGTGCTGTTCCGCGCCGATGGCGTCGCGGCGGGCGTGGGCGCGGGCAAGGTGGTGATCGACATGAGTTCGATCTCCCCCACCGCCACCAAGGCGTTCGCGGCGAAGATCAATGAAAAAGGCGCGCAGTACCTCGATGCCCCGGTCTCCGGTGGTGAAGTCGGTGCCAAGGCCGCCACCCTGAGCATCATGGTCGGTGGCGACAGCGCCGCCTTCGAACGCGCGCTGCCACTGTTCCAGGCCATGGGCAAGAACATCACCCTGGTGGGCG
>NZ_JAGDEZ010000039.1:0-54502 GCF_017498305.1 Pseudomonas sp. OA65 | reverse complement strand
CTCACTCCGGCATTGCTCCGTGGGCCGCCGCGAAGGGCCATCCATGGCCCAGCGCGGCTATCCCGGCATCCATGCCGGGATGCCCACTGCGCAATGCCTGCGTTCGGCCATCGTGGTTAACGGGGCGTCGAGATCAAGATCTAAAGCAAGAGCAAGAGCAAGAGCAAGAGCAAGAGCAAGAGCGGGGTACAAGCCGACATTTTATGTGGCTGAGCCGCCGCTATCGCGAGCAAGCTCGCTCCCACATGGATTATCGGCAACCACAAAAATGCACATACGCCGCAGAACCCTGTGGGAGCGAGCCTGCTCGCGATGAGGCCGGCACATCCAACATCACCGCAAACTGACACATCGTCTTCGCGAGCAGGCTCGCTCCTACAGGGGAAACGCGGTCTCACCAAGAACCAGGTCGGCTGTTAGGCCGCCTCGTGGTGGACGTTGATCTCGGACGCCCCGTTAACCACGATGGCTGAACGGAGGCGTTGTGCAGTGGGCAACCCGGCATGGATGCCGGGTTAGCCGCGCTGGGCCATGGATGGCCCTTCGCGGCGGCCCACGGAGCAATGCCTTCGTTCAGGCATGCCGAGCCTAGGCGAGGCACCGAGTGGTGGGGCAGAGCGTTTTTGGTTACTTTTGGCTGGTCCGGCTCCCGGCTCTTCCAAAAGTGACCCGCTGTAAAAGCGGAACCATAAGTGGCCCTTACCGCAGCAACGGATATGCACACTACCCCAAAAACAACAGCGCTTTTCATTTCTGAAACAAGCGCCGTTTTTCCTAAGTCAACAGCACTACCCAGTGTTCAGGATTTCCTCAAGACAGCATTTCGACCACACGCATCGCATCAGCCTGTGGGGCGACTTCGCTGAGCTTACCCTGTTCGATGCGGATCAACCGGTCGGCCAGGCCGAAGTAGGCGTCGTCATGGGAGATGACGATCAGCAGTTTGCCGCGCTCGCGCAGGTCCGGCAGGATCCGGGTGTAGAAAAAGTGCTTGAACACCGGGTCCTGGTCAGCGGCCCATTCGTCGAACAAATAGCAGGGGCGATCATCCAGATAGGCACTGAGCAGCGCCAGGCGCTTGCGTTGCCCAGTGGACAGCGCCAGCGTGGTCAGCTTGCCTTCCTCGATTTGCACCTTATGGTCCAGTTGCAGGTGGACCAGGTAGTCCTGTGCCTGTTTCACCAAGTGCGGATCATCGCCATCGAACAGGTTCTCGAACAGGCAGAAGTCGGTGAAGATCGCCGAGAAGTGCTGCCGGTAATGGTGGTTGTCATTGCTCGAGGACACTTGCTCGTCGAGCATGATCTCGCCGCTTTCCGGCCGGTACAGCCCGGTCAGCAACAAGGCCAGGGTGGTCTTGCCGCTGCCGTTGCCGCCGGTGATGAACACCACTTCGCCGGCATTGAGGGTGAGGTCGATGGGCCCCAGGGTGAAATGCCCGTCCTCGCGCTCGCGGTAGTAGGTGTGGGTGACCTGGCGGCACACCAGGCTGCGCACCTGGGTCGGCGAGATGGTGTCGTGGGTCTCGTCGGCGGTCTGCATCTCGCCTTCCAGGGCGCGGATCTTGTTCAGGGCCACGCTGGCCCGGCCGAGGGTCGGCAAGGCATGCATCAGCTCGGACAAGGGCGTGATCATGTAGAGGATCGCCAGGATATAGCCGGTGACCAGACTCGCGCTCAGGTCGATGAAATGCGGCGCGGCGAACAGCACCACGCCGATCAGCAGGTAGAACACGGCATTGCCCCAGTTCAGGACCAGGGCGTAGATGCTCATGCCCCGAACAAAATCGCGGCGGTATTGCTGGCTCACCGGTATCAGCAGGCGGGTGAAGAAGTGCTGCCGGCGCGGATGGTTGAGTTGCAGTTCCTTGCTGCCATCGGTGAGCAGGCGGTATTGATTGAACAACTGGTCCTTGAGCTCGCGAGCACGAGAGATCGAGGTCAGGGCCCGGCGTTGCGGCCAGTGAAAGCTCAGGCTGCCCAGGGCGATCAGCAGCAGTGTCAGGCCGAGCAATGGCATGCTGAGCCAACCCAGGTAAGCGAGGCACGCGGCGATGATCCCGACGTTGACCAACAGGATCGGCACCAACTCCACGGCCTGGCTGATGGTTTGCGTATCGTCGGTGAGCATCGCCAGCAGGCGATGCTTGCCCAGGCGCTGCAATTGCGCGTAGGGCGTGTCGATCAGCTTGGCGCTCAGGTGCAGGCGCATGTCGTTGACCGCGGCCTGGCCCAGGCGCAGCAGGCTGATGTCGGAGATGATCCGCGACACCGCGACCAACACCACCAGGCCGGCGAAGAGCAGGCCATCCACCGGGCGCAGTTTTTCGAACACCTCCAGGCTGTGGTTGATGTTGGCGATCAGGCCGGCTGCTGCGAGGCCGCAGGTCAGACCCGTGAGGGTCGCCACCAGCAGTGCGCGCCAAGAGCGTTTAGCCATGAGTAACAACAGATCCATTTCAAACCGCTCCGTGTGTAGCAATGGCCGTGAGACGCGCCGCCAATTGTTCGTGCAGGGCGCGTTGCTCAAGGATGGTCAGGTGTTGCGCTGCGATGACCTCGCGGGTCAACGGCCCACTGCTGAGGTCTTCCCAATGCGGGTCGGCGAACTCATCAGCCTGGGCCAGGGTATCGCTGGCCCACCAGACATGCACCGGGCAGCTCAACCGTACGGGCTTGAACGTGGCCAGCAGGTGCTGCGTATGCTGCTGGTAGCGCAGCCGTGTTTGCAAATGTTCCCAACTGTCACCATCGAGCTGCAGGCCCTGTTGCCGTGCCCACTGGACCAGTTCCGGCAGGCGTGCCGCCGGGGGCAGGGCGTCCAGTTGCGCCAGCAACGCGTTCATGATCGGCGTTGACAACTGGCGCAACACGGCTTGGCTGTCCAGCGTCAGCGCTTGGGAGGCTGACTCCAGCAGCGCTTCGACACTGTCTTCCGGCGCTTGATGCTGGTATTGCGAGTCGATGATACCGAGAAACGCCACTTCTTCGCCCTGGCTTTCCAGGTGCGCGGCCGCGGCAATCGCGAGCAGCCCGCCGAGGGAGAACCCCAGCAGGTGATAAGGTCCCTGGGGTTGCTGTTGGCGCAGGTGCTCGACGTAGCACGCGGCAAGGCTCTCAATATCGCCGCCCAGCGTGGTGCTGTCGTCGGTCAGGTACGCTGCCTGCAAGCCCCACAGGTGCCAGGACGCAAGCGGCGCCAGCAGCGTGCGGTAATCCTGCACGTGGCCGGTGGAGGGGTGGAAGCAGAACAGATTGGCGGCTTCAACGGCGTTGGGCGCCGACAACCGCACCAGTGGCGAAAGCTTGAGCTCGGCCTGCACCAACGCCGCAAACGCCGAGACGCTCGGGGCATTGAACACCGCATTGACCGTCACCGGTGCCGACAGTGCGGTCTGCAAGCGACTGGCGAGCGTCACCGCCGCCAGGGAGTGGCCGCCCAGCTCGAAGAAGTCGTCGTCAATGCCCACCCGTTCCAGGCCCAGCACCTGTGCCCAGACCTCGGCGAGCAGGGCTTCCAGCGGTGTGCGCGGCAAGGCGCTGCCGACCGTGTCGAGGACTTTGTCGGCCCATTGCTGCAAGGTCTTGCGGTCGAGCTTGCCGTTGCCCATCAGTGGCAACGCCTCGACGATCCGCAGGGTCGGCAGCATGTAGTCCGGCAAGCAATCCTGCGCCTGGCCATGCAGCCGCGAGACCGTGGTCGAATGCCCGGGCGTCAACGTCATAAAGGCGAACAGTTGCTGGCCGAGCTCGCCCCGGGGGATGCACTCCACCGCAGCCTGAGCCACGCCGGGAAGGCCGGTCAGCTGTGCCTGGATCTCGTCGAGCTCCACGCGGAAACCGCGGATTTTCACTTGGCGGTCGGCGCGCCCGGTGATTTCCAGGCTGCCGTCATGGCGATAGCGGGCCATGTCACCGGTGCGATAGAGGCGTTCACCTGGCCGGTGGGCCAGTTCGATGAAACGTCCGGCATTGTGTTGTGCGTCCAAGTAACCGCGAGCCAGTTGCGGGCCGGCGATATACAGCTCGGCGCTCTGCCCGGGAGCGGCCAGCGCTTGCTGCTCGTCGAGCAGGTACAGGCGCATGCCGTCGAGGCGGTCGCCCAGGGGCAGGCGGCGATAGTCCATGGCCGGTTCGGTTTTGTGCATCACCACGCCCACGGTGGTTTCGGTCGGGCCGTAATGGTTGAAGACTGTCAACGCCGGCGCGAGGTTGCGAATGCTTTGCAGCAGGCGCCGCGAGCAGCTTTCGCCACCGAGGATCAATTGCTTGCGCGGCAACACCGCAGCGCTCTGAGCGTGAATCAGCCAGGCGTCGAGCAACGATGGCACGACCTTCAGGTGGTCGATCGGGTACTGCGCCTGCCAGGCTGCCCAGGCTTGGGCGTCCATGGCCGCTTCCTTGTCCAGCAGGTGCAATTCGCCGCCGCTGAGCAGCGCCGGGAACAGCAACGTGTAGCCCAGGTCCGCGGCGAGTGAAGTGACCACCGCACTGCGTTCGCCGGCCGCCAGTTCCAGGCGTCGGGACACGCTGGCGACATAGCTGGCGAGCTGCCGATGCTCGACGATCACGCCTTTGGGCGTGCCGGTGCTGCCGGAAGTGAACAGCACATAGGCCGCGTCCTGGCCTTGGACTTCGGCGTCGATTGCCGTGGCAGGTGCTTGCTGCCAAGTCGCTTCTTCACGCAGGTCGAGGCTGCCGATGCCGGGCAACGCGGGGGCACTGCCGGCCGAACCGCTGAGGACGAAGACCGGCTGGGCCTGTTGCAGGATCGCCAGGGAGCGTTGCGCCGGCTGATGCACATCCAGGGGAACGAATGCCGCGCCGCTCTTGAGCACGGCGAGCATGGCCAGGACCATCTGCGCCGAGCGGTCCAGGTACAACGCCACGCGATCTTCGCGACCCACGCCCTGGGCGCGCAGGTAGTTCGCCAATTGGTCGCTGCGGGCCTGCAATTGGGCGTAGCTCAGTGGCCCGTTGTGGTCGCGCAGGGCCAAGTGGTCCGGGAACTGCGCGGCACAGGCATCGAAATCGGCCGGCACGCTGGTAAACGGCAGCACGGCGACATCGTCTTGCAGGGTGGCCAGCGTCGCGGTGAAGCTCGGCGCCTGCATCGACAGCTCGGCCAGGGGCTTGTCGGGGTGGGCGAGGGCGTCGAGCAGCAGCGATTGCAGCTGCTCCAGCAGGACCTGTGCGGCTTGTTCGCTGTAGCGGCCCGGCAGGTGGCAGAGGTTCAGGCGATAGCCGCCAGCGCTGGTCTCGGCCACCAGCAACAGCTCCATGCCCGCGGGGATGGCTTGTGCGTCCAGCACCGTGAGGGTCGATGCCAGGCTGCCCAAGGTGTCGAGTCGATCGGGCAACTGACCACCCCACTGAAAGCCGTACTGCGAAGCCTCGACCGGCAGTGCAGCGCTGACGCCGCAGTATTCCTGCCATTCCGTGGCTTGTTCGCAAAGCGCTTGCAGGTCTGCCAGCGCCTGGGAAAAAGCGCTGCCCGCCGGGGGTTGCCAGCGTAGCGGCAGGGGCTTGGCGAACAAGCCCCAGCAGTCGGCGAGTTCCTCATAGTCGTCGCGGCAATCGTGGACCCAGTTCAAGATCAGTGCCGGGTTGTCAGCGGTGCTCAGGCGTTGCAACAGTACGCCCCAGGCCGTCATCAGGACCTGCTCGGGCGAGGCGTCGTGACGTTGGCAAAAGCCGTCGAGGGCGACGCTCAACTGTGGATTGGCGCTCAGGCGAGTGGTCACCGGGGCGCCGGGGCGGTCGCTGCGTACCTGGCGGTAGAGCAACTCGCCGGCGGCCGGCTCGTCCAAGGCCTGGCTGGCCCAGAAACGCCGGCCAGGCTCGGCGTCTTCATCGGCCTGCAATTCGTAGAGCCAGGCGCTGTACTGGGTATAGGTCATGGCCTCGTCATCCACCGTCGGCGCATCCGTCGAGGCCAATGCCTGCACCAGGCGCAGCAGGGTCCCGCGATCCGCGCTCAGCGCCGGCAGTTGCAGCGTCACCCGGTGGCGATCGTCGCCGACCGCGTGCGCCTCGACGCTGATGGCGTCCGCGGCCATGACGGTGGATTCCACCACTTGCAACGGCATCAGCAAGCCCGGTTCAGGCCGCACCCGCAGGCGCAGGGCTTCATGGCATGCGTTCAGGGCGACGAGCCGTTGACGCAGGCGCTCCAGGGCCAACGGGCCCGTTATCTCCAGTTCCAGGCGCACCGCGGGCAACCCCGCCAACCATTGGCTGCGTTGTTGCGGCGACAGGGCGAAGGCTTCTTCACGTTTCTCGAAGGCGCTCATGCTTGCACCTCCGCAGCCGGCGCAAGCTGTGCTTCGGTCAGTTGTTCACGGCGCATCATCTGGCCCATGGCGACGCAGATCTTGCGCTCACCCTCGAAGGGATCCCGAGCGTGGGCCACCAGCATATTGTCCAGCATCACCATGTCACCCTTTTGCCAACTGAAACGTACCGCGCAGTCTTCATAGGCCTCGCCGATTACCTGCATCACGGCGTCTTCGATCACGCTGCCGTCGCCGTAGTAGACGTTGCGGGGCAGGTGCCCGGGGCCGAACAGGCTGATCAGGTTGCTGCGCACTTCCGGCTCCAGGCAGGCGGTGTGGTGCAGTTGCACCTGATTGAAGAACGACAATTCCCCTGTGTCGGGATGCGCGACGATGGCCGGGCAGTGCTGGGCGATCCGCAGGTTGTCGGCCCCCAGCCACTCCCAGCGCATGCCCGATGCCAGGCATTGGCGCTCGACCTCCTCGCGCTGTTCGGTCTTGAAGAAGTCTTGCCAGCGCACATCCAGCTTGTCGGTGAAGTGCCGCACGTAAAGCAGGCCCAGGGCCTTGAAGCGAGCGACGATGTCTTCGGGCAGGCGCGCCAGCACCTGCCGGCAATCGACGATGGGCGTGCAGCCGCCACGTGGCGCCGGGGTTTCGCAGTAGAACCATTGCTTGCGTGGCCACTGCGGCAGATGGGAGCTCTCGTTGTGGAAGAGAATCATGTGCTGTTCCGGGTACGGCGTGGAGTGGTAGATGTTCTTGCCGGAAGTGTTTTTTGGCAGGTCGCCGTAGGTCCCGTAGAGGTCCGGCTCGATAGCCTGGGCGAACTGCTCGAAAGCGGCGGCATCCGGCAGATTGAAGCCGCGGAACAGCAGGCCGCCGTGGGTCAGCAGTTGGGCGTTGATCCATTCCCGGGCTTGCAGCGCCCAGTGCACCGGGTCCAGGTCGCCGAGCAACGGCTCGATCACCAACGGCAAGGCTTGCCCGGCGTCGAAGGTGCGGGTACGGACCTGCTCGTGAGCCACCTGGCTCACGGCGGTTGCGCGGGTCTGCTTGAGCTTGCTCAGTTTCGACTGTTTGCGCGCGCTGCGGGCCGAAGCGTCGTCGAGCGGTGAATCAGGCGTGGCGCCAGCGTTGCTGCCTTCAAGGCGCCACGACCACTGCTCCAGCGCTTGCGCCGGGGTCGCGACGAGCTGTTCCAGAAGATGCTCGAAGCCTTGTTCGAGGCGCTGGATGGTCTGCGCTTGCAACACGCTGGTGCGATACACCCAGCGCACGTTCAAGCCTTGTTCTTCGTCTTCTTCGACAAACACGGCGAGGTCGAACTTGCTGCTCTCCTGGGGCGATACCAGATGTTCCACCTCAAGGTCCGGCAGGCTGGCATTGCCACTTGGCGTGTTCTGCATGACGAACAGCACCTGGACCAATGGATTGACCCCTGGCGTACGGGGCGGTTGTAACTCTTCCACCAGTTTGTCGAACGGCACTTGCTGGTGCTGGAACGCCGACAGGCAATCCTCGCGCAAGCGTTGCAGGCGCGCGTCAAAGGTTTCGCCTTCGCTCAGGCGGGCACGGATCGGCAGCACGTTGACGAAGAACCCGATGAGGTGTTCCAGGGCCGGATGTTCGCGGTTGGCCAGGTCGGTGCCGACGATGAAGTCATTGGCCCCGGTGGCCCGCTGCAACAGGCTGTTGAAGGCATTGAGCAGGACCATGAACAGCGTCGCCCGTTGTTCCTGCGCATAGGCCTTGAGCACCTGTGTCTGGGCCCCGGTGAAACGTTGCTCCAGGGCCGCGCCCTGGTAGTCGGGGCGCGCCGGGCGTGGCTGGTCAAGCGGCAGCGGGATCAGGGTAGGCGCGCCGTCGAGCTGGCGACGCCAGTAGTCGATGGCCCGGCCCAGCAGGCGCTGTTGCGCTTCGCTGCGTTGCCAGTAGGCATAGTCGGCGAACTGGATCGGCAACACTGGCAGCACCGGCGTCGAGCCGCTGGTGCGGGCCTGGTAGCCGACGATCAACTCCTGCATCAGGATGCCCATGGACCAGGCGTCCGTGGCGATGTGATGCAGCACCAGTTGCAGCACGTGATCGTCGCTTCCCAGGCGCAGCAGGTTGGCGCGCAGCATCGGCGCCTGTTGCAGATCGAACGGGCGCCCGGCCTGTTCATCGATCAGGCGTTGCAGGGTTTGCGCCTGTTCCGCGCTGGCGAGGTGACTCAGCTCGGTCGGTGTCAAGTCGACCATCGGCGCCGGGCTGATGACTTGGCAAGGTTGGTCGCCGTGGAGGTGGAACGCGGTACGCAAGGACTCATGGCGTTCGAACACCGCTTGCAAGGCCCCTTGCAGGGCCGCGACGTCCAGCGCGCCACGCAGCCTGACGGTGGTGGTCATATTGTAGGCGGCGCTAGGGCCTTCGAAGCGATCCAGGAACCACAACCGTTGCTGGCTGTAGGACAGCGGCAACGGTTGATTGCGCGGCGCCAGGGCGATTTCGCTGTCGCCATCGGCCTCGGTCTGGGCGTCGCGCTGCTGATCCACCGCGTCTGCCAGCTGTTCGAGGGTGCCACGCTCGAACAGCGTGCGCAGCGGCAGGTTCACGTTCAAGCGACGGCGAATCCGCGACAACACCTGGGTGGCCAGCAATGAGTGACCGCCGATGGCGAAGAAGTCGTCGTGCACACCCACGCTGTCGAGGCCGAGAATCTCTTGCCAGAGTTCGGCCAGGACCTGTTCGGTCGGCGTGCGCGGTGCCATGGATTGTGCCTGCGCCGTCTCGTCCTGGGGTATGCCCAGGGCGGCGAGGGCACGACGGTCGACCTTGCCATTGGCGTTCAGTGGCAATTGCTCAAGGGCCAGCCAACGAGCCGGGACCATGTAGCTTGCCAGTTGCTGGCCCAGGTAAGCGCTCAAGGCCTGTTGCGTGGACTCGCCGCCCAGGTCGGCCGCTTCGTCGAGCACATACCAGGCCACCAGTTGCAACGCGCCACGGGCATCGGGCAACGCGAGCACCGCCGCGCTGTCCACGGCCGGGTGCTGCATCAGGCGGTTTTCGATCTCGCCCAGTTCGATGCGGTGGCCACGGATCTTCACTTGCTGGTCGCGACGGCCGAGGTATTCGATCACGCCATCGGCGCGCATCCGGCCGATATCACCGCTGCGATACAGGCGCGCATCGGCCTGGAACGGGTGCGGGACAAAGGCTTCGCGGGTGCGTTGCGGATCGCGCAGGTAGCCGCGACCGACGCCGACACCGCCGATGCACAGCTCACCCGGCACGCCGATGGGAACCATGCGCAGGTCTGAATCGAGGACGAACACCTGGTTATTGGCGGTCGGCTTGCCGATGGGCATGTGCAGGCAGTCGTCGGCCGGCGCTTCGGTGATGGGGTAGAAGGCGACGTCGTCCGAGCACTCGGCGGGACCGTAGGCGTTCATCAACGCAATCGCCGGGAAGCGAGCGAACCAGTCTCGCGCCAGGGCCGGTGGCAATGCCTCTCCGGTGGGCAGGAGCCAGCGCAGGCTCGCCAGGGCGTGGTGCGCCTGGCTTTCCTGGAGCATGCCGCGAATCAGCGCCGGTACGGTTTCCAGCAGGGTCAGTTGATGTTCTTCAACGGCGTCGAGCAGGGCCACGGGGTCGTGGGCCTGGGTATCGGGAAGAATGTGCACGGTGGCGCCGAACAGCGGCGCGGCGAGGAACTGCCACACGCTGATATCGAACGCCGGCGAAGCGGTCTGGGCAATCCGGTCGTGCTCACCCAGGCCCAGGCTCGGGACCTTGCCGAACATGTTGTTGAGCATGCCTCGCTGTTCGACCATCACGCCTTTTGGCGTACCGGTGGAGCCCGAAGTGAAAATCACGTAGGCCAGTTGCTCAGGGGTGTGGGCGTAGGTGACGGGTGGTTGCTCGCTGCCTTGCCAGAGCGCCTGGGCGATCAGACAGGTGGGTTGCTTGTGCATCTGCGGCAGGACGTTGTCCAGTGCCGCGGTTGCGTCTTCGCACACCAGCACCAGCGGTGCTTCGCCCAGGTCCAGCAGTTCCGCCAGGCGAGCGTGGGGCTGTTGGATATCCAGCGCTTGGAACGCCGCGCCGACCTTGAGCGTGGCGATCATCATCGTCAGCAGGGCCAGGCCGCGCTCAGCGAACAGCGCCACCAGGGTTTCCGGGCCCGCACCGGCGGCTTGCAGCGCATGGGCGATGGCATTGGCGCGACGGTCGAGTTCGGCGTAGGTCAGCGATTGCCCCTGGCAGATGGCGGCCAGGTGTTGCGGGCGACTGCGCACTTGCTCGGCGAACAGCGCCGCATAACCGCGCTCCAGGGGGAAGTCGATGTCGCTGCGGTTGCAGTCGATCTGCAACTGCTGGCGTTCGGTCTCGGACAGCATGTGCAAGCTGCCCAGGGGCGCCTGCGGTGTCTCGAGCATGCCCGAGAGCAACTGCACCAAGTGCCCGAGCATGCGTTGCACGGTGTCCGTGGTGAAACGCTGGCTGTCGTAGGACAGGCGGATGCCCAGACGGTCGCCGGGGTACAGCACCACCGTCATCGGGAAGTTGGTATGCACGCGGTCTTCATAGATGTCGATGCTGAAGGCATCCAGTTGCACGCTGCTGATGTCCAGCGGCGCGTTTTCGAACACCACCAGGCTGTCGAACAACTGTTGGCCGCGCGGCACTTGGCTGCAACGCTGGATGTCCACCAACGAAGCGCTTTCGTGTTCGCGCAATTGCGCGTTGTGTGACAGCAGCGCTTGCAGCCAGTCGGCCACTGGCGCCTGCGGGTCGACATCGATGCGCAGTGGCAGGCTGTTGATGAACAGCCCGACCATTTCTTCTACACCGGCAAGGTCGGTCGGGCGACCGGCGACGGTCACGCCGAACAGCACGTCGCGGTTGCCGCTGTAGCGCGACAGCAACAGCGCCCAAGCGCCCTGGATCCAAGTGTTGGGTGTCAGTTGGTATTGCTGGCACAGCTGCTGCAGGCGCTGGGTCTGGGCGATGCTCAGGGTCTGGTCGAAGTCGCCGACCTGTTCCGGTGCCTGCTCCGGACGGGCCACCGGGCCGTCCACATGCAGCGGCGTTGGCTCGCTGAAACCGGCCATTTCGGCTTGCCAGAACGCGTGGGCGGCAGCCATGTCATGGCGTTCCAACCAGCTCATGTAGCCGCGGAACGAGCGCAGGCGTGGGCGGGCCACCGGCTCCTGGCGCACGATGGCCTGGTAGATCGCCAGCAGGTCTTCCATCAGCAGGCCGAAGCACCAGGCGTCGGTCAGGATGTGGTGGAAGCTGCGCACCACGGCGAAGCGTCGCTCATCGAGTTGGAACACCCGCAGGTGGGTCAACGGCGCACAGGCCATGTCGAAACCTTGCAGGCGTTGTGCTTCGAGGGCCTGGTCCATCGCCAGGCGCTGTTGTTCTTCGTCGAGGTGGCGCAAGTCCTGCCAGTCGAACGCCCGGTGGGTTTGGCGATACACACACTGCAGCGGCTCATGGTCGTCCTGCCACCAGAAGGCGGTGCGCATCATCGGGTGGCGCTCGAGGAACAGCTGCCACGCGGCTTCCATCGCCGGGCGCTGCAAGGCCCCGTCCCAGCTGTAGCGTTGCTGCATCAGGTAGATGCCGCTGTGGGGTTGCAGCAGGGTGTGCAGGAGCATGCCTTGTTGCATCGACGACAGCGGGTAGACGTCTTCGATGTTCAGCCAGTCCAGCGGTTCGGCCGCCAGGGTCGCCGCTTGCTTGTGGCACAGCGGGAAGGCCTGGCTGGCCGGGCGCAGGTCGGCTGCGCTGGCCAGTTCGGCGAGTTCGCCCAGGCGTTGTGCAAGGCGTGGTGCCCAGTCGGCGGCGAGGGTGCCTTGGCTGCGTACGTGCAGGCAGTCATCCTGCCACCAGGCGTCCAGGGTCAGCGGGCAAGTCGGCGTCGTCAATGGGCTTGCGGCTTCGACCTGGGCCAGGATGCCGCGTTCTTCGCGGTGGCTGTCGAGGTTGCCCAGCCAGCGGATGGCGACCGATGCCGCGGGCAGGTCGCGCAGCGGTTCTTGCAGGTAGGTGTTGTCCGACAGGTAGCGCAACGCGCCATAGTCGACGCCGTGTTGCGGGTAGGCGCGGATCTGCGTGGCCAGTGCCTGCAAGCGTTGCAGGAGGCTGTCGCCTTCGGTCTGGAGAAAGTACGGCACGGCCAGGGCCAACGGGCCCATGATGCGTGCCGGATCGAGGTCGGCCAGGGCAATCGGCGCATCGACCGGCAGGCGCTCGGCACCCGGCCGCGCATCGTGCACGCTCAGGGCGACCAGGCCATCGCCGCACGACTCGCGGCACTGTTCGGCCACGGCAGCAGCCAACAGGCTGTTCCAGTCCAGTTGCAGCACTTCGCCCAGGCGCTTGAGTTCGCCTGAGGTGACGGCTGGCAGGGTTTGTTCGTTCACGCTGGCCGGCTGCTGGCTGTCCGGCAGTTGCAGCGGTTCCACGCCGGCGTATTGCAACCAGTGTTCCCAGGCCTCGTCCAGGGCATCGCCCTGGGCATGGGCCAGTTGGTGCCGCGTCCACTGGGTGAAGTCGCCACCGGCGTAGGACAGGCGAACTGGCCGCTGATAACGCAGTTGCGCCAAGGCCAGGTTGAGGTCAGCCAGCAGCAGCGACCAGGACGCTTCGTCCAGGCACAGCGGATGTGCGGCCAGCAGCAAGGACTGCTTGCCGTCCACCTCCAGCAGGTTGGCATACAGGCTTTGGCCGGCGTCCAGTGCGAGCGCGTCGACACCGGCCTGGGCCAGGGTTTGCAGGTGTGCCGGGGCGCAGGTCGCCAGTTTCTCGGTGGCGATCACCGGGGCCTTGGCCGCGACCAGGACCCGTTGCTGCCACTCGCCCTCCGGCAGGGCCTTGAGCGCCAGGCGCAGGGCCTGGTGATGTTGCTGCAAGGCGTTGATGGCCTGGCTCAGCAGGTCGCTGTCGATGGCCTGGGTCAGCGCCACGCAACGCCAAGTGGCATGCAATGGCCCTTGTTGCAGGCGCGCCAGTTGCCCGGCGGCCAACGGCAGTTCATAGCCATCGGCACTCTCGTGCGCCACGCCCTGGCTGGCATCGGCGCCCAGTACGCGGGCGATGTCGGCGATGGTGCGGTTCTCGAAGAGCTGGCGGGGCGTGAGTTTCAGCCCTTGCTGGTTGGCACGGGCGATGATCTGCAAGTTGATGATCGAGTCGCCGCCCAGGGCGAAGAAGTTGTCGTGCACGCCGACACGTTCCAGCTTCAGGACGTCTTGCCAGATGGCGGCCAGTTGCGCTTCGACTTCATTGCGCGGGGCAACGTGGGTGGCGCTGTCGTCCGTGGGTTTGTGCGGGAGCGGCAAGCGCTGCACATCGACCTTGCCGTTACGGGTGAGGGGCAGTTCGTCGAGGGTGATGAAGTGCGCCGGCACCATGTAGTCCGGCACCCGCGCACCCAGGTCGTTGCGCAGTTTCGTCGCGGACAGCGACTGGCTGGCGACGAGGTAAGCCACCAGGCGCAGGCTGCCGTCCAGTTCCACGGCGCGGACCAGGGCCTGTTCGATCAGCGGCGACAGGCGCTTGATCTGCGCTTCGACTTCGCCCAGCTCCAGGCGATTGCCACGGATCTTGACCTGGCTGTCGACCCGGCCGAGGAACGCCAGTTGGCCGTCCACTTGCCAGCGCACGCGGTCGCCGGTGCGGTACCAGCGTTGCTGGTCCGCGTCGAGGTGGAAGCGTTCGGCGGTCAGGTCCGGGCGGTGCAGGTAACCCCGCGCCAAGGCGCCGTTGATCAGCAGCTCACCGGACACCCCGGTGGGCACCAGGCGACCGTTGGCGTCCACCACTTGCAGTTGACGATTTGGCAGTGGCCGGCCGAGGGCGATGCTGCGCAGGCCCGCCGGCAGTTCGGTGGCAATCGCCCCGACCGTGGCTTCGCTCGGCCCATAGTGGTTGAACACCCGCAGCCCTGGCGCCAGGCGGTTGACCTGCTCCAGCAGCGCCGGGCTGAGGGCGTCGCCACCGAAGACCAGCAGGGCGCGCGGCAACAGGCGGGCATCGGGCAGCGCCTGCAACAGGCCGGCCAGGTGGCTCGGGGTAATCTTCAGCACATCCACCGGGTGTTGGTCGAAGAGTTCGGCCAGTGCCAGGGGACTGAAACCGCTGTCTTCATCCACCAACAACAGGCTGGCGCCGCTGCACAGGGCGCCGAACAGTTGGGTGTGGCCCAGATCGGCGGCGATGCTCGACAGCAAGCCGTAGCGGGCCGCCGGCGGCGGGTTGAGTACCGCGTGCACCGCCGTCAGGTAATCGACGATGGACTGGTGCTCGACCACCACACCCTTTGGGGTGCCGGTGGAGCCCGAGGTGTAGATCACGTAGGCCGCGTCAGTCGGGCTGTGGGGCACGGCCGGTGGTGTGTCTGGCTGGGCGGCGATGGCGTTGGCCTGTTCCGCCAGCCACAGCGTCGGCGTGTGCTCGGCCAGGCCGTTGAGCAGGGGCGAGGCGGCAGTGCCGATCAGCAGCGCGGCGCGGCTGTCCACCAGCACATCGGCGAGGCGCCCGGCGGGCTGCTTGAGGTCCAACGGCAGATAGGCGGCGCCGGCCTTGAGGGTGGCCAGCAGGGCGATCACGAACTCGGCGCTGCGTTCCAGGGCCAGTGCCACGACGCTGTCCTGGCCGATGCCCTGGGTGCGCAAGTACTGGCTGAGGCGGTTGGCCTGCTGGTCCAGTTCACGGTAGGTCAGGGCGACCTGACGGTCGTGAACCGCCAGGTGTTCCGGGTTGGCGGCCACTTGTTGTTCGAAGCGCTGGTGCAGGCATGCGGAAGGCACCGGCAGTTGCGCGCCGCGCCCCTGCGCGAGCAGTTGCTGGCGTTCTTCAGGGCTCAGCCACTCCAGCTCGCTGACCCGGCGCTGCGCTTGCGCCGTCATCGCCAACAGGATGGCGCGCAACTGTGCCGACAACACCGCGACCTCGGCATCGCTGAAGCGACTGCGGTCGTAGCTGATCAGGTAGTGCAATTGTTTGTCTGGCACCACGATCAGCGACAACGGGAAGTGGTTGCGGCCTTGGGTAAGGGTGATGCCGTCGACCTGCTGGTCGTTGCTCGGGGCACTGAAGCTCAAGCCGCCGGTGTCCTGGTTGAGCGCGTCGGTGACCGGGAAGTTCTCGAACACCAGGATCGAGTCGAACAGCGCCTGTTCGGCGGCGATGCGCGTCATCGACTTGAGCTTGCCCAGCGGCAGGTAGGCGTGGTGGCGCAGATCGCTGTTGGCTTGCTGCAAATGTTGCAGCCAGGTCACCAGCGTCGGCGCGTCGGCCCATTGCACGCGCAGCGGCAGGGTATTGATGAACAGCCCGACGGTGCTGTCCACCGCCGCCAGGTTCTCCGGACGACCGGCGACGGTGACGCCATAGACCACGTCGTCACGCCCGGCGTGTTGGCCAAGCAGCAGAGCCCAGGCGCCTTGGATCAGGGTGTTGATGGTCAGGTCGTGCTGGCGGGCGAAGCTCGCCAGCTGCTCGGTTTCGCTGGCCGTCAGCAGGCTTTCCCGCTCGGCGAACGGTGCTCCCGCGGGCGCAGGGTGGCGTACGGCGAAAGTGGGCAGCGGCGTTGGTTCGCTGACGTCCTGCAACTGCTCGCGCCAGAAGCCTTCGGTGGCGGCCATGTCCTGTTCCGCCAGCCAGGCGATGTAGTCCCGGTAAGGGCGGGTCGGCGCCAGGTCGGCGGGGCGGCCATGGGCTTGTTCGTAGTACAGCGCCAGCCATTCCTGGACGGCGATGCCGACGCTCCAGCCATCCATGAGGATGTGATGGAAGGTCCAGATCAGGTGCCAGCGTTCGGGGGCCAGACGTACCAGGCACACGCGCATCAGTGGCGAGTCATTGAGCTCCAGCGGTTGTGCCCGCTGCTCCTGCGCCAACTGTTCCAGCGCGGCCTGGGGCTCGGCGCGGTCTTGCCAGTCCAGTTCGGTCAGGGGCAATGGCACGTCCTGTTGCACCACCTGATAGGCATCGTCCAGTTCTTCCCAGAGAAATGCACTGCGCAGCACGGCGTGGCGCTGCATCAGCGCCTGCCAGGCGCCGCGAAACGCGCTCAGTTGCAGCGGGCCGTTCATGTCCAGGCTCAATTGCTGGTAATAAACCCGCGAATCCGGTTCATAGACGCTGTGGAACAACAGGCCGTGCTGGGTCGGCGAAAGGGAGTAGATGTCTTCGATGTTGTTCATGCTTGCTTGGTCCATTTCAAAGTCTTGAAAACTCAAGTGAGTCGATCCAGGCGCCGCGCAGGTCTCAGACCTGCGCAGGCGCGGCGGCGCTCGCTAGCTTTGGGAATTGGGTTTGGTCTTGAGCTTGCCCAGCAGTTTGTCCAGGGATTTCTGGTTCAGCGCCTTGGCCAGCGGGAAATCCGCCGGCATCAGCGAACCGGCCTGCGGGTCGAGGCAGTGTTCGACCAGCGCCTGCAAACGTTCCAGCAGGCGAGTGGGTAAATGGCGGTCGGCGTTCGGCGTGACGCTGTGCCATTCGACACGCAACACGCCGTCCTCCAGCCAGGCCACCACTTCCCGGGCATGGGTCACTCGGTTCACCGGGGCCACTTCCGGCGGCGGGGTCAGGGCGCTGGCGCGCAACCAGCCCGCGGGCGTTTGCTCATGCCCCAGGTAGTTGAACAGCACGTCGCCGTGGCTGGCCGGCAACTCACCGCACTGGCGCAGCAAGCCGTAGCCCAGGCCCAGGCCGGGGACGTCACGCAAGGCTTGCTTGGCGTTGCGCACCTGATCGCCCGCGGCACCGCTGGCGCTCACGCGCAGCGGGTAGAGGGTGGTGAACCAGCCGACGGTGCGGCCGACGTCCAACCCGGCAAACGGTGCGTCACGCCCGTGGCGCTCCAGATCCACGACGATGTCACTGCGCTGTTCGACCTCGGCCAGGGTCGCGGCGAGGGCGGCGATCAACAGTTCTTCCGGTTGCGTGCGGTAAGCCGCGTGGGATTCGGTCAGCCATTGGTGCGTGTGGCTGGCGTCCCAGCGGGCCGACAGGGTCTGGCGCTCGGCGACCGTGGCCATGGGTGGCCGGTTCGCAGAGGCCTGGGCACTCCAGTAGCGATGCTCGCCGGCAGCCTTCGCGGCATGGGCTTGCAGGTGCTCGGCCCATTGACGATACGAGGTGGTTTTCGCCGGCAACGTCGGCTGTTCGCCGCGCTCCAGGGCCGGGTACAACTGTTGGAAGTCTTCCAGCAGCGGCGTCCAGGACACCGCATCGACCACCAGGTGATGGGCCACCAGGTACAGGCGCTGCGGCGTGCCTTCCACCAGGGCTGCGGCAAACAGTGGGCCGTGTTGCAGGTCCAGGCTTTGCGCAATGTGCAGCAGTTGGTCCGGGTGTTCGCAGCAGGTCAGTTGGGCCGGCGCCACTGGCGCGATGTGCGCTTGCCATTGACCGTCGACCTCGGTGAAGCGCAGGCGCAGGGCGTCGTGGTGGGCCACCAGCCGGTCCAGCGTGGCTTGGACGATGGCCGGATTCAGGCGACGGTCGCTGTCGGCCAGCACCGATTGGTTCCAGTGCGCGGCCTGGACCTGTTGCTGGTCGAAGAACCACTGGTGCAACGGCATCAGCGGCATCGGTCCGGTCACGTCGCCTTGTTCGGCCTGGGTCAGCAGGGCCGTGGTCACGTGGGCCAGGGCCGCCGGGGTCGGCGAACGGAACAGGTCCCGTGGCGTGAGCGAATAGCCCTGTTCACGCAAGCGTGAGATCAGTTTCAGGCCGAGGATCGAGTCACCGCCCAGGGCGAAGAAACTGTCCGAGGTGCCGACTTCACGGCCGCCGGTCAAGGTTTCCCCGAGCAGTTCGCCGAACAACTGGCAGAGCAGGCGCTCCAGGTCGTTGCGCGGTGCTGCGTAGTCTTTCTGGGTGTTCGGCAAGGGCAGGGCTGCCAGGGCCTTGCGGTCGATCTTGCCGTTGGTGCTCAGGGGCAGCGCCGGGATCTGCACCCACACCGCCGGCACCATGTAGGCCGGCAGCTCGGCCGCCAGCTGGGTGTCGAGGTCCGACTGTGCGGTGCTACCGCTGTAGAACGCCACCAGGCGGTTGTCGATGACCAGGGTGCAGGCGCCAGTGATGGCCGGCAGGTTCAGCAGGGCTGAGTCGATTTCCCCCAGCTCGATGCGCTGGCCACGCAGTTTCACCTGATGGTCGAGACGTCCCAAGTACTCGATGTTGCCATCGGCCAGGAAGCGGCAACGGTCGCCAGTGCGGTACAGCCGATCACCGGCCACGAACGGACTGGCGAGGAAGCGCTCTTCGGTCAGGTCCGGGCGTTTCAAGTAGCCACGGGCCACGCCGACGCCGCCGATGTACAGCTCGCCGATGCTGCCAATCGGCAACGGTTGCAGGGCTTCGTCGAGAATGTACAAGCGCAGGTTGGCGATGGGTTTGCCGATCGGCACGATCGCATCGTGCGCCGAGCAGCGCCAGACCGAGACGTCGATGGCCGCTTCGGTCGGGCCGTACAGGTTGATCAGCGCCGCCGGGTGTTGGCCCATGAAGCGCCGCACCAGGTCCACCGGCAAGGCTTCGCCGCTGGCGAAGACCTGGCGTAGGCTGTGGCAATCGACCAGGCTCGGCTCCTCGACAAACGCACGCAGCATCGACGGTACGAAGTGCAGTGTCGTGATCTGTTCCTGCTGGATCAAATGGCTGAGGTAGGCCGGGTCGCGATGACCGTCCGGGCGGGCAACCACCAGGGTCGCGCCGGTGATCAGCGGCCAGAAGAACTCCCACACCGAGACGTCGAAGCTGTACGGGGTCTTTTGCAGCACACGGTCGTTCGGGCCAATCGGGAAGGCGTCCTGCATCCAGTGCAGGCGGTTCATCAAGGCGCCGTGTTCGTTCATCACGCCTTTGGGTTGGCCGGTGGAACCGGAGGTGTAGAGCACGTAGGCCAGGTCGTTAGCTTCGACGCTGATCGGTTCGAAGGCTTCAGCATTTGGCAACGCATCCAGCGTCCAGGCCTGATGCCCGGCTGGCAGGCGCTGCATCCACTGGGCTTGGGTCAAGGTGACCTTGGCGTCGGCGTCCTCAATCAGGAACGCCAGGCGCGTGGCCGGCAACTCCGGATCCAGCGGCAACCATGCGGCGCCGGCATGGACGATGCCGAGCAAGGCCACGACCATCTCCACCGAGCGCTCCATGCACACCGGCACGATGCTGTCGCTGCCCACACCAGCGGCGCGCAGGGCCCGGGCGACGGTTTGCGCCCGCTGGTCCAGCTCGGCATACGTCAGGCGCTGGCCTTCGAACACCAATGCCGGGGCGTTGGGGCTCAGGGTTGCTTGTTGGCTCAGGGCGGTGTGCAGGTTGGTCGGGCCGCTGTAGTGACGTTCGGTGGCGTTCCAGCGGTCGAGTTGCTGCTGGTCCTGCTGTTGCGGGAACAGCTCGACCAGGTTGCGCCCAGGGGCGGCCACCAAGGCGTCGAGCAGCGCGCACCATTGCGCGCTCCAGCGTTGCATGGTCGCTTCGTTGTACAAGGCCGATTGGTATTCCAGCGCCAGCGTCATGTCGCTGCCGTCGTCCTGGATTTCCCAGCTCTGTTCGAATTTGGCGTCGATCACCGGCAGCATCTGCTCTTCGACGTTCAGCCCTGGCCACTGGCTGCTGTCGACCCGACCGTAGTTGAGGGAGAACAGCACCTGGAACAGCGGCGTACGGTTCAAGTCGCGATTCTGCGCAATGGCGCCGACCAGGGTGGCGAAGGGCAGGTCGGCGTGGGCCTGGGCGGCGCGCAGGTCGGCCTCGAGGCTGGCGAGCAGTTGCTCGGCCGGGGCCCGTTGGTCGACGTCGCTGCGGATCACCAGGGTGTTGACCAGGCACGCCAGCAAGGTCTGGGTCTGGGCGTGGTCACGTTGGTCCGCCGGGGTGCCGAGGCGAATCTCCCGCTGGCCGCTGTAGCGGGCCAGCAGTGCGCTCAGGGCCGTGGCCAACACCACATAGGTGGTTGTGCCACGCTGGCGGGCGAACTGTCGGATGGCTTCGGCGCGCTGCCTGCCGAGGCGGACAGTCAGTTGCCGGGCGCGACGATCGGCTTCGGCGCCACGTGGATGGTCGATGGGCAGGTCGAGCTGATAGTTGTCCTGGCCCAGGTGGTTTTTCCAGTAGTCCAGGCTGGCACTGCGCCGGGCCTGGGTGTCTGGGTGCTGCTGCCACAGGGCGAAATCGACATAGTCGATCTCCAGCGGGGTCCAGGCCGGCGACTGCCCGTTCAGGCCGGCGGTGTAGGCCTGAGTCAGTTCGTCGATGAGCAACTGCATGGCCCAGCCGTCGGTGGCGCTGTGGTGCAGGCACACCAGCAACAGGTGTTCGTCGCTGCCCTGGCGTTGCAGCAGCTGCGCTCGCCAAGGCGCGGCGGCGGCCAGGTCGAACGGTGTCATCAGTTCGTCTTGGGCGTTGGCGCAGGTCGCGGCCCAGTCCTGGCTTGCAACGCCAGTGACCGTAAGCGCCGGCCCGTGGTCGTCGATCAGCAATTGCGGCTCGCCGTCGATTTCGACGATCCGGCTGCGCAGCACCAGGTGGCGTTGGCTGACCTGCTCGAAAGCTTCACGCAAGACCTGGACCTGCAGCTCGCCGCGCAAGCTCAGGGCGAAGGGCATGTGGTACTCGCGGGACTCCGGCACCAGGCGGCTGAGCATCCAGAAGCGGCGCTGGGCCAGGCCCAGGGGCAAGTGCGCCGGGCGCGGTTGCGCGGTGATCGACTCACCGGGCATGGCCGTGCGCAGATGCTCGGCCAGGGCCGCGACCGTCGGTTGGGCGAACACCAGCGGCAAGGGCAGGGAAACCCCGAGGCGCTCACGGACCCGGCTGACCAGGCGGGTGGCCAGCAAGGAGTGGCCGCCGAGTTGGAAAAAGTTGTCCTCGATGCCGACGGGTGAACCACCCAGCACTTCGCTGAACAGTTCGCAGAGCACGGTTTCAGTCGTGTCCCGTGGGGCGGTGCGTGGCTGGTCGCTTTGGCTGTGTGGCAGCGGCATGGCGGCCAGGGCCTTGCGGTCGAGCTTGCCGTTGCTGTTGAGCGGCAACTGATCGAGCTGCACGAACAGGCTTGGCTGCATGTGCGCGGGCAGGCTGTCGCTCAGGTCGGTGCGCAGGGTCGCCTCATCGGCGTCACCGCACCAGAAACTCACCAGGCGCTGGTCGAGTAACAAGGTGGCGGCGTCGCGAACGCCGGCCTGGGCCAGCAGTGCCGCGTCGATTTCACCCAATTCGATGCGCTGGCCACGCAGCTTCACCTGGTGGTCGAGACGCCCCAGGTATTCGATGTTGCCATCGGCCAGGAAGCGGCAACGGTCGCCGGTGCGGTACAGCCGATCACCGGCCACGAACGGGCTGGTGAGGAAACGTTCTTCGGTCAGGTCCGGGCGTTTCAAGTAGCCACGGGCCACGCCGACGCCACCGATGTACAGCTCGCCGATGCTGCCAATCGGCAACGGTTGCAGGGCTTCGTCGAGGATGTACAAGCGCAGGTTGGCGATGGGTTTGCCGATCGGCACGATCGTATCGTCCGCCGAGCAGCGCCAGACCGAGACGTCGATGGCCGCTTCGGTCGGGCCGTACAGGTTGACCAGCGCCGCCGGGTGTTGGCCCATGAAGCGCCGCACCAGGTCCACCGGCAAGGCTTCGCCGCTGGCGAAGACCTGGCGCAGGCTGTGGCAGTCGGCCAGGCTCGGTTCCTCGACAAACGCACGGAGCATGGAAGGGACGAAGTGCAGCGTCGTGACCCGTTCCTGTTGGATCAACTGGCTGAGGTAGGCCGGGTCGCGATGACCGTCCGGACGGGCGACCACCAGGGTCGCGCCGGTGATCAGCGGCCAGAAGAACTCCCACACCGAGACGTCGAAGCTGTACGGCGTCTTTTGCAGCACACGGTCGTTCGGGCCGATCGGGAAGGCGTCCTGCATCCAGTGCAGGCGGTTCATCAAGGCGCCGTGTTCGTTCATCACGCCTTTGGGCTGGCCGGTGGAACCGGAGGTGTAGAGCACGTAGGCCAGGTGGTTGGCTTCGACGCTGATCGGTTCGAAGGCTTCAGCGTTTGGCAACGCATCCAGCGTCCAGGCTTCATGCCCGGCGGGCAGGCGCGACAGCCACTGGGCTTGGGTCAAGGTGACCTTGGCGTCGGCGTCTTCGATCAGGAAGGCCAGGCGCGTCGCAGGCAACTCCGGATCCAGCGGCAGCCACGCGGCACCGGCATGGACGATGCCGAGCAAGGCCACGACCATCTCCACCGAGCGCTCCATGCACAGCGGCACGATGCTGTCGGTGCCTATGCCGGCGGCGCGCAGGGCCCGGGCGACGGTTTGCGCCCGTTGGTCCAGTTCGGCATAGCTCAGGCGCTGGCCTTCGAACACCAGCGCCGGGGCGTTGGGGCTCAGGGCCGCTTGTTGGCTCAGGGCGGTGTGGAGGTTGGTCGGGCCGCTGTAGTGACGTTCGGTGGCGTTCCACTCGATCAGTTGGCGTTGACGCTCGGCCGCTGGCAACGGAGTCCAATCACTGAGGCGGGTATGTGGCGCGTCGACGATGGTTTCCAGCAGTTGTTGCCACTGTTCCAGCCAACGCCGGGCCGTGGTGTCGCTGAACAGCGCGGCGCGGTATTCCAGCAACACCGACAGCACCTCGCCGTCGTGGACTTCCCAGTTCAGGTCGTACTTGGTGGCCTTAGCGGTCACGGCGCGTTCGCTGACCTGCAACCGGGGCCATGGCTGGCTCGACGCGTCGGCGTTCTGCATGGCGAACAGCACTTGGAACAACGGTGTCTGGCCGAGGCTGCGCGACGGCTTCAAGTGCTCCACGACTTGGTCGAGCGGCACGTCCTGGTGCTGTTGGGCATCCAGCACACGGCTGCGCACCTGGTCGAGCAAACCTGCGAAGTCCAACGCCGGATCCAGGTCGGCACGCATGACCACGGTGTTGACGAAGCAGCCGATCAGCGGCTGCAGCTCGGCGAACGGACGCTGGGCCACCGGGCTGCCGACCCGCACGTCGCGTTGGTTGGCGTAGCGCCCCAGGAGCAATTGCGCGGCGCCGAGCATGAGCATGTACAGCGTGGCACCGCGCTGCTGGGCGAACTGGCGCAGGCGCTCCACCAGGGCCGGCGGCAATTGCAGTTGCACCGCGCCGGCCGTCGGGGCGAGCTGGTTTGGCCGGCCCTGTTCGGTTGGCAGGTCCAGCAGGTAGTCGCCGTCCTCCAGTTGGTCGCGCCAGTAATCCAGTTGGCTGCTGAACGCGGTCTGTTGAGCGGGCTCGCGCTGCCAGAGGGCGTAATCGGGGTATTGCAGCGCAAGCGCCGGCAGTGCCGCCGGGGTGCCCTGGCACTGGGCGATGTAGCATTGGCGCAGTTCATCCAGCAGGTTCTGGCTGGAGGCGTCATCGGTGGCGCAGTGGTGCACGTTGAGCAACAGTAGCGACTGGGCAGCACCGCTGCGTTGCAGCAGCGTGGCACGCACGGGCACTTCGGCGGCGAGGTCGAAGCGGCGGCCGGTTTCTGCGTGGATCGCCGCGTCGGTCAGCTGTTGCCATTGCGCTTCGCTGGTCGCTTGCAGTGCCGTCACCTGCACACTGATATCGACCTGGGGTTCGATCACCAGCGCCAACTCGCCATCGCTATCGCGCACGATACGGCTGCGCAGGATCTCGTGGCGTTGAACCACGCTGTTCAGGGCCGTGCGCAGGGCCTGGACGTTGAGTTCGCCGTCCAGTTGCACGGCGCTGACCACGTTGTACTCGCCACCACCGGCGCTCAGTTGTTCCAGGAACCACAAGCGTTGCTGTTCGAACGACAGCGGCAGGCGCGCCGGACGAACCGCCGGAATGAAGGTCGCCGCCGGGGCTTGCAGGGGATCGCCCAGCAGCGCGGCCAAGGCCTCGAGGGTCGGGTGTTCGAACACGGCCCGCAACGGCGGCACGCTGGCGAATTGTTGGCGCAGGCGGGCAAACAACGTCGCCGCCAGCAGCGAGTGGCCGCCGAGGTAGAAGAAATGGCTGTCACGGCCGATCTGCGTCGTCGGCACGTTCAGCAACTCGGCCCATAGGGCCGCCAGTTGTTGTTCGGCGGCGCTGCGCGGCGGGTCCAGGGCGTCTGGCGCGGCTTGGATATCCGGGGCCGGCAAGGCCTTGCGGTTGAGTTTGCCGTTGTCCGTCAACGGCAGCTCATCGAGCACCACGAACGCCGAGGGCACCATGTAGTCGGGCAGGGCGGCGCCAATGGTTTTGCGCCAGGCGTGGATGTCGGCCTGCTGGTCGCACGTCACATAGGCCACCAGGCGCTTGTCGCCGGGCACGTCTTCACGGGCCAGCACCACGGCCTGGCGCACGCCCGGTTGGGCGCCGATCAGGGTTTCGATTTCCCCCAGTTCGACGCGGAAGCCACGGATCTTCACTTGATGATCCATGCGTCCCAGGTATTCGAGCTGGCCGTCGGGCAACCAGCGCACCAGGTCGCCGGACTTGTACATCCGCGCGCCTGGCTGCGACGCGAACGGGTCTTCGATGAACACCTTCGCCGTCTGCTCGGCGCGGTTGAGGTAGCCCAGGGTCACGCCGGCACCGCCGATGTGCAGTTCCCCCGGGACGCCCACCGGCATCGGATTGAGGAAGGCATCGAGCACATAGGTGCGCACGTTGGCGATGGGCCGGCCGATGATCGGCCGCGGCGGGAAGTCATCCACCGCGCAGCCGGTGGCATCCACCGTGCATTCGGTCGGGCCATAGGTGTTGAAGAAGCGGCTGCCGGCAATCGACGGCAGGCGTTGCCATAGCTGCGCATCCACCGCGTCGCCGCCGAACAGCACGAAGCGCGGCAGGTACACCTCGCCCTGGCGAACGCCGTCGCTTTCCAGCAGCGCCTTGAGCTGCGCCGGGGTGCACTCGAAGGCCTCCAGGCGGGTGTCGCGGAAGAAACCGGCGAGGGCCTCGGGGTCGTAGCGCACGTCTTCCGGCGTCAGGTACAGGCTGTGGCCGTCGAGCAACAGGATCAGTTCCGCCACCGAACTGTCGAAGGCGAACGAGTAGTTGAAGCTGGTGCGCATCGGTTGGTCGGTGTAGCGGCGATACAAGCCATGGATACGCGCCCAGGCCAGGTTGACCACCGAGCCGTTGGTCACCAGGGTGCCCTTGGGCTTACCGGTCGAACCGGAGGTGTACATGATGTAGGCCAGGTCTTGCGGGCCGGCGAGCGGGACGGGATTGCTGTCGGGTTGGTTGGCGAACAGCGCCGCGTCGCTGTCCAGGCGCAAGCGTGGCAGTTCGGCACCCAACTGTTCCAACAGGCCCTGCTGGCCGAGGAATAGTGCCGGTCGGGCGTCTTCGAGCATGTACGCCAGGCGATCCACCGGGTAGGTCGGGTCCAGCGGCACATAGGCACCACCGGACTTGAGGATGCCCAGCAGGCCGACCAGCAGCTCCAGCGAACGCTCGACACACAGCGCCACCGGGCTGTTCGCCCCGACGCCGCGGCTGCGCAGGTAGTGCGCCACTTGGTTGGCGCGACGGTTCAATTCGCCGTAGCTCAGGCTGCGACCTTCGAAACACAGCGCGTCACGCTCCGGGGTGCGTTCGGCCTGTTGTTCGAACAACTGAACGAAGGTCAGGTGCGTCGGCACCGCCATCTCGGTACGGTTCCACTCGACCACGGTGCGTTGCCACTCCGCGTCCATCAACAGCGGCAAGGCGGCGACCGGGCGCTGGGGCTCGGCGAGCATGTGTTCGAGCAGGTGTTCCAGGCGGGCGAGGGTCTGGCGGGCACTGTCGGCGACGAACAGATCGAGGGCGAACATCAGTTCCAGTTGGATCGGCGCATTCGCCGGGCACAGCACGTGCAGGTCCAAGTCGCATTCGGAGTGTCGCAGCGGCGTGTCCAGCGCTTCGAATTCCAGCCCGGGGAAGCGCAACCGCGACTCCATGGCCAGTTGCTGGGCGACCATCACCTGGTACAGCGGCGCATGGCTGAGGCTGCGTGGCAGTTGCAGGCTGTCCACCAATTGCTCGAACGGCAGGTCCTGATGCTGAAGGCCACTGCGCAGGCGTTCGGCGACTTGTTTGACCAAGGCGCTGAAGTCGGCTTGCGGCTCAAAGTCCGCGCGGATCGCCAGGTTGTTCAACAGGATGCCCAGCAGGCCTTCGGTGCCCGGCTGTTCACGGTGGGTGACCGGGGTGCCGACCAGCACCGTGGCGTCGCCGCTCAAGCGGTGCATCAGCACGGCGAAACCGGCGAAGAGGACGGTGAACGGCGTGGTGCCGAGGCGACTGGCAAAGGCTTGCACCCGGGCGCTGAGGTCGGCGCTGAGTTCACGCTGCACGATGCCGGCGCGGTAGCTTTGCACCGAGGGCCGTGGATGATCGGTGGGCAAGGCCAGCAATGGACTGGCATCGCTGTCGCGTCGGTCGAGGGCGGTGGTCCAGTAATCGAGCTGGCGCTTGAGTTCGGCGCCTTGCAGGTGCTCGCGCTGCCACAGGGCGAAGTCGGCGTATTGCAGTGGCAGGGCCGGCAGTTCGGCGGGGGCGCCGTTGCAACGGGCTTCATAACCCAAGGCCAGTTCGCGCAGGGCGATGGTGGCCGACCACGCGTCCGAGACCAGGTGATGCAGGGCGATGCCGAGTACGTGCTCGCCCGGCCCCAGGCGCAGCAAGCGCGCCCGCAGCAACGGTGGGCAGGTCAGGTCGAACGGTTGCTCGAAGGTGTCTTGCAGCGCATTGAACTGCGCGCCTTCGCGCGCGGTGGCGGTCAGGCCCGACAAGTCTTCGAAGGGCAGCGCGATGTCCAGCGCCGGGCTGATGTGTTGGCAGGGTACGCCGTCGTTGCTGTGGATGCCGGTGCGCAGGATTTCGTGGCGCGCCAGCAGATCGTTGAGGCTGGCGTGCAGCGCCTCGACATTGAGTTCACCCTTGAGGTGCAGGGCGAACGGGATGTTGAACAGGGTGGTGCCGGGTGTCAGTTGCTCGATGAACCACAGGCGCTGTTGCGAGAACGACAGCGGCAGCAACGGCGGGCGTGGCTGGGCCTTGGGTACGCTGAGCGCGTTGGCGTGCGGTGCGGCGGCCTCGGCCTGGCGGGCGCCGATGGCCTCGGCCAGCAAGGCCACGGTCGGTTGTTCGAACAACACCCGCAACGGCAGGTCGAGCTTGAACTGAGTGCGCAGGCGGGCAACGATCTGGGTCGCCAGTAGTGAGTGTCCGCCGAGGGTGAAGAAGTTGTCTTCCACACCAACGGTGTCACGCCCCAGGACCTCGGCCCAGATGGAGGCCACGGTGGTTTCCAGCGCATTGCGCGGGGCGATGCTTTCCTGGGTGTCGGCCTGCCAGTCCAGCTCGCGGGCGGCCAGGGCCTTGCGATCGACCTTGCCGTTATTGTTCAGGGGCAGTTTGTCCAGGCAGACGAAGGCCGCCGGCACCATGTACGGCGGCAGTTGCGCTCGCAAGTGTTCGCTCAGGCCTTCACCGCCCACGTTCTGGTCATGGGCCGACCAGTACGCCACCAGCCAGGCTTCGTCGACGGTGTTTTCCCGCAGCAGGACGGCGGCTTCGCGTACGTTCGGGTGCTGGGCGAGACGGTGTTCGATTTCCGTCAGTTCGATCCGGTGCCCGCGCAGTTTGACTTGCTGGTCGCGGCGGCCGAGGTACTCGATCACGCCGTCTGCTCGCCAGCGTCCCAGGTCGCCGGTGCGGTACAGGCGACCTTCGAGTTGAGGATGGTTGATGAAGGCCTCAGCGGTGCGCTGCGGGTCGTGCAGGTAGCCGCGGCCAACGCCGACGCCACCGACACAGATTTCCCCGGCCACGCCCACCGGCACCGGGCGCTGGGCTTCGTCCAGCACATACAGGCGGTTGTTGGCGGTCGGCTGGCCGATGGGCATGTGGCTGACTTCGGCCCCCGGTGCTGCGAAGATCGGTTGGAAGGCCACGTCGTCGGCGCATTCGGCCGGCCCGTAGGCGTTCATCAGGGCGATGTCGGGGAAGCGCGCGAACCAGTCCCGGGCCACGGTGGGCGGCAGGGCTTCACCGGTGGGCAGGACCCAGCGCAGGTCCGGCAATTGCAGGTCGCACGGGCACAAGGCGAGCAGGGTGCGCATCAGGCTCGGGACGATTTCCAGCACGTTCAAGCGCTCGCTGGCGAGCACCTGCAACAGGCGTTGTGGGTCGTGGGCGACTTCATCCGGGAGAATGTGCACGGTGGCGCCGAGCACTGGCGCGGCGAGGAACTGCCACACCGAAATGTCGAACGCCACCGACGCGGTCTGGGGAATCCGGTCGGCGGCGCTGAGCCCCAGGGCCGGTACTTTGCCGAAGATGTTGTTGAGCATGCCGCGCTGTTCGATCATCACGCCCTTCGGTGTGCCGGTCGAACCCGAGGTAAACAGCACGTAGGCCAGGCTGGCGGGGCGGGCAAGCGCCGGCAGTGGCGTGTCGTGGCCAGACGCCCAGCAGGCCTCGGCGAACAGCGCGTTGGGCGCCTGCTCGAGGCCGCTGAGCAGTTGATCGAGCAGGCCGCGGCACCCTTCGCTGGCAACCAGCAACGGCGCGCGGGACAGCCCGAGGATTTCCCGCAGGCGCTCGGGCGGGTGATTGACTTCAAGGGGCAGCATCGCCGCGCCGGCCTTGAACACCGCCAGCATCATGGTCAACAGCGCCAGGCCACGGGGGGCGACCAGCGCGACCAGTTGGTCTTCGCCGGCGCCGGCCTCGCGCAGGGCATGGGCCAGGCGCGTGGAACGCAGGTCCAGCTCGGCGTAGGTCAGCGACTCACCGGCACAGATCGCGGCGACCTGATCACCGCGCTGGGCGACCTGGGCGGCAAACAGCTCGGCGTAGCTTTGCTCCAGCGGAAAATCGTGGGGGTTGAGCGCCCACTCGCCGAGCAACTGTTGACGTTCCTCGGCGGCCAGCAGTTCGAAACTGGCCAACGGTGCGTCGGGGGCGGCGAGCATGCTGCGCACGAGGCTGGCGATGTGGCCCAGCAGGCGCTGCACGGTGGCGGCGTCGAAACGTTCGCGGTCATAGGACACGCGGATGCCCAGTTGTTCGCCCGGCAGGATCACCACGGTCAAGCCGTAGTGGGTGTGCACGCTGTGGTCCATGCCTTCGAGGCTGAACTGGAAGCCGCCTTCGAGGATCTGTTCGTCGATGGGCGCGTTTTCGAACACCAGGATGCTGTCGAACAGGGTCTCGCCGCGGGGAAAATCGCTCCAACCCTGGATGTCGGTCAACGGCGTGTGCTCGAAGTCGCGCATGTCGACGTTGAGCTTTTGCAGGTCGCCCAGCCAGTTGCCGAGCGCGGCGTTCGGGTCCACCGAAACCCGCAGCGGCAAGGTGTTGATGAACAGGCCGATCATTTCCGCGACGCCAGTCAGGTCGGCCGGACGCCCGGCCACGGTGACGCCGAAGACCACGTCCTGTTGCCCGCTGTAGCGCGACAGCAGCAACGACCACGCACCCTGGAAAAACGTGTTCGGGGTGATCCGGCGACTGCGGCAGAACGCTGCCAGCGCCTGGGTTTCCTGTTCGTCGAGGTGAATCAATTGGTCGTCCACCAGCACCGCATCGGTGTAGCGGTCGCGGGTCACGCCGTTGTCCACGGTCAGTGGCGTGGGCGCATTGAGGCCGTGCAACTGGCCGCGCCAGAATTGCTCGGCCTTGCCCGCGTCCTGGCGCTGCAGCCATTGGATGTAGTCGCGAAATGGCCGAGGGCTCTTCAGCTCGGGCGTGCGGTCGTTGCACAGCGCTTCGTAGACTTTGAGAAAGTCCACGGTCACCAGGGAAATGCACCAGGCGTCCATCAGGATGTGGTGGAAGCTGCGAATGAATTCGTAGGACTCGTCGGCCAGGCGCACCAGCCGGAAGCGAATCAGCGGTGGCTTGGACAGGTTGAAGCCGACTTTCTGCTCGTCTTCCAGCAGCGTGCGAATCCGCGCTTCCTGCTCATGGGGAGCGAGCCCGCGCAGGTCGAGGGTGTCCAGCGGCACCTTGACCTGGCGATGGATGACCTGCACCGGTTGCTTCTGGCTTTTCCACTGGAAACTGGCGCGCAGGGAAGGGTGCAGCGCCACCACCTGGCGCCACGATTCGAGGAACGCCCCTTCATCGATGGCCCCGCCGATGCGGTAGCGATCTTGCATCAGGTACACCCCGGAGTCTTCGTGCAACAGGGAGTGGAACAGCATCCCTTGTTGCAGCGGCGACAACGGGTAAATGTCTTCGATCGGGTTGCCGGTGGTTTTTTCGGTGGTCATTGAAAGCGTCCTGCGTAAAAAGGGGCAACGGTGATGGCGTGGCGAGGGGAGGTACCGTTCACAGGTCGGCCTCGTCCAGTTCGGCCATCAACGCTTGCATTTCGTCATCGGACAGGCCCGAGGCGCTGAATTCGGTGCTGTCGGCGTCCGGCTCGGCGGCGCTCGGGTCCAGTGCTTGCGCGACCTCGGCCATGGCGGCGATGGTCTGGCGTTCGAAGACTTGCTTGGCCGAGAGCGCGATGCCTTGCTCGTGAGCTTGGGCCACCACTTGCAGGCTCAGGATCGAGTCGCCGCCGATGGCGAAGAAGTTGTCGGTGACGCTCACCGTCGAGAGCTTCAAGACCTTGGCGACGATGGCTTGCAAAGTGCTTTCCATGGCGTTGCGCGGCGCCACGTGGGCGCTTTCGTCGAACTGCTCCGGGTCGGGCAACTGGCGTGTGTCGAGCTTGCCGTTGGGCGTGCGCGGAAAGCTCGGCAGGGTCAGCACCAGGGCCGGCACCATGTACGACGGCAGGCGTTCGCCGAGGAAGCGCTTGATCGCTTCCGAATCCGGCGCGTAGCCGTGGGCGGCGAGGATGTAGGCGAGCAGGCGCTTGCCGGCGGGCTGTTCCTGGACGATCACCGCGGCTTCGCGCACGTCGCTGTGGCTGCACAACTGGCGTTCGATTTCCCCCAGCTCGATGCGGTAGCCGCGCACCTTGACCTGATGGTCCTTGCGCCCGAGGAAGGCCAGGCGCCCGTCGGCCAACCAGCACGCCAAGTCACCCGTGCGATAGGCTCGGGTGCCGTCGGCCAGGGTGACGAAGGCCTTGGCGGTTTCTTCGGGCTTGTTGCGATAGCCGCGGGCCAGGGTTGGGCCGGCGAGGACAATTTCACCCGGCTCGCCAATGCCGCAGGCACTGTCGAATTCGTTCAGCAGGCGCAGATCCATGCCGGCGATGGGGCGGCCGATGCTGACGTTCCGGCCTGGCTCCAATACCTCGTAGGTGGCCCAGACGGTGGCTTCGGTGGGGCCGTATTCGTTCACCAGCCGTGCATGGGGCAGGGTCTTGCTGTGTTGCGCGATCAGCGACGGCGGGCAGGCCTCACCGGCGACGATCCAGCAGGCGAGACTGTCGGTTGCGCCGCTGCGTTGCAATTGATCGAGCAGGGCTTGATACAGCGACGGCAACGACAGGCCGTGGCTGACCTGATGCTGGGCAATCAATTGCGCCAGGCGGGCCATCTCCAGCTCTTCACCCGGGGCGGGCAATACCAGGCGCCCGCCTTGGGCCAGGGTCCAGAAAATCCCGGCGACCGAACTGTCGAAGGCAAACGACGACAGCAGCAGGTAGGCGCGTACCGGCGTCTCATAGGCCGCCATGCGCACCTGGGTCGAAAAGCTCAGTGCGCCGTGACTGATTTCCACGGCTTTCGGCGCACCGGTGGAGCCGGAGGTGTAGATCAAGTAGGCGAGGTCGTTCGCGTCCGGCAACGGCAGCGCCGGCAAATCGACGAGGTCGGGTGTTGCCAGGTCATCCAGCACGAAGCGTTGCAGGTCGGTCGGCACGCTGTCGGCCAGTTCGGCGCTGACCACGATGTGGGCGATGGCGCTGTCGGCGAGCATGTAGGCGCGGCGGTCGGCCGGGTAGGTCGGGTCGACGGGGACGTAGGCGCCACCGGCTTTCAGGACGGCGAGCATGGCGACAATGGCGGGGTTGCCGCGGGCGAAAAGGATGCCGACCGGCACCCCAGGGCCGATGCCGGCGGCGACCAGTCGATGGGCCAATTGCGTGGCGCAGGCGTCGAGGCGGCTGTAGCTGAGGTCACCGTGCTGGTCGCTCAGGGCGATAGCGTTCGGTTGCTGGCGCACCTGGCGGGCAATCAACTCCACCAGCGTCACCGGTTCGATGGACGGCACCTCCGCGCCGGTGCCGATCAACCGCGATTGCAGCGCACCACCGAGGGGCAACTGCGCCCAGGCCCGTTGCGGTTCGGCCAGTGCGCCTTGCAACAGTTGCAGCCATTGTTCGGCGAGGCAGCCGGCGGCTTCGGCGCTGAGGGCATGGCGGTCGTAGACCAGTTGCGCGTGCAGGCTATCGGGCAATTGGCGCACGTTCAGGCACGCTTTCAGCGGGTTCATCACCGCGCTGGCATGACGCTCCTGGGCATCGCCCGAGCGCCAGGCAAAGGCGTATCCGCCGTTGAGGGTGCCGGTGTAGTAGTCCTGCCAGCCAACCGCCCGTTCCAGGGTGACAGCCACTTGCGTGCTTTGCTCCAGCAGGGTCGCCTGGGCGTCCAGTTCGATGCGCACGGGCAGGCACTGCTCGAACAGGCCCAGGGTGTTTTCCAGTTCCGCGCCGCGACTTTCATGGATCAGGGTGAGCGGCACCTGTTGCTGGCCGGCCAAGCGTCCCAGTACCGCGGCCCATGCCGCCAGCAGCAAATCCGGGGTCAGGGCTGGGTGGCGGGCGAGGTCGGTCGCCAGTGTCAGGTCCAATCGGGTCGGCGCGAACCCGCCTTCGAGGGTCGTTTCGAGGGGCAGTTGCAAGGTGGCCTGTTCGGTTTCGCCCGAGGGTTGCCAGAAGCTCACGCCCGGATGGTCCGGCGCGTCTTCAACCAGGCTCCAGCGCCACTCGGCGTAGTCGGCGTACTGCAAGGTCTCGGACAGGTCGGTGGCGGTGTCTTGCAACAGTGCGCCGGCCAGCCATTTCAGGCTGGCAAGGTCGAAATGGCTGCTGGCCGCGGCCAGGTCCAGGACCGATTGTTCATCGTCCAGACGCACCAAGGTCACGCACAAAGGGCTTGTCCAGTCGCGAGGCTGGCTGGCGAATTGAGCCAGGGCGGCGTCCTGGTCGGCGCGGCTGTGTTGACGCAGGTCCTGGAGGCTCACCGCCAGCGCAGCGGTTTCGTCGATCACCTGCACCGGATGGCGCAGGCCAGGCACGGGCATCAGGCGCGTGCGCAGGATTTCGCTGCCGTCCACCAGCGCCTGTAGGCGATTGTTCAGCGTATCGACGTCCAGCGCTTGCGACAGCGACCATTGCAAATGGCAACTGAACGGGTGCTGCGTCGCGCCGTTGATGTGAGGGTAGACCGAAGCCTGTTGCGGGGAAATACGAAAACCTTGAAGTCCGCTCATGTTCATCTCGACTGGAAAAGGGCTTGAGCCTGGATCACCGCACAGACGCCGGGGCTTGCTGGACATAGGTCGGGCAAGCCTCCTGCGAACGGCGGGTGGACCCGTTGAATGTCAGACGGCAACGTCGCTCGACAGCAAGGCTTCAGCCATGCCGGTCATGATGGCGCGCTTGCCAGTGAAGGGTTCGCGACCGTGCACGGCGAGCATGTTGTCGATGAACAACACGTCCCCCTGTTGCCAACTGAACCGCACCAGCGAGTCGAGGTAGGCCGCGCGTAGCGACTCCAGGACCTGTGGCTCGATCGGTTCTCCATCGCCATAAAAAGTGTTGGTGGGCAGGTCGAGGTCGTTGAAGTTGCTTTGCAGCGAATCGCGGATCCGCCCGGGCAAGGTGCTGATGTGGAAGAACGTGGCGTGGTTGAACCAGACTTCTTCGCCGGTGCGCGGATGGCGCACCACGGCCGGTCCGCGTTGGCGGGTGCGCAGGCGATTGTTGTCTTTCCATTCCACGTCGATGCCGACGCTGGCGCAGTAGGCTTCCACTTCGCCGCGGTCTTCAGACTGGAACACGGTCTGCCATGGCAGGCCGAAACCGTCGCCGTAGTTGCGCACGTACAGCACGCCTTTTTCCCGGAACCGCGCTTCGATCTGCGGGCTGATCCTGGCCTTCACGGCACGGGTCGAACCAATGGGGGTTTCGCCACCGGTCTCGGACGGCACTTGGCAGTAGAAGAACAGCCGCAACGGGAAGCGTGGTGAGTAGGAGTGCTCGTTGTGGGGGAAAATCATCTGGTCGGCCGGGTAGTCGGTCGAGGTGTAGATGTTGCCGCCGACCCGTGTCCGGGGCGAGGCGCGGAACATGTATTCCAGCGCGCCGGGGGAGAGCGCGGCGATCACCTGGTCGAACTGCTCGACGGACGCGACGTTGAAACCACGGAACAGCAGGGCGCCGTACTGCAGCAGCTTCTTTTCCAGCGACTCGCGTTCCCGGGCGGCCCAGGCCACCAGGTCGACGCCACTGACCGCCGGCTCGATCACCAGGGGCAGGGCGTGATCCGGGCTGAGCAGGCGCTCGGTGACCAGTTGTTGTTCCGAGACGTTCATGGCTTTGCGACGCACGGCGCCAAGGGCGCGGGGCGATGGGGGCACGATAGACATAACAGCATCCGACTCGGTTAAAGGGACAAGGAGCGACGTTTGGCTTGCATCATCTGGCTGCGACCGGCCAGCGCCTGGGACTGTTGCCGCTCACGGGCAAAGGCCTGGTCCCAGCTGTCGATGCGCTCGGCCAGCGCCGGCAACGGCTCGTCCAGCAGGCTGGGGAGTTGCTCCAGCAGGCACGTCCACAGGTGTTGCAGGCGCAGGGCACGGCCTTGGTCGAAGTATTCGCCGCGATACTTGAGCGTCGCGGCGAGACCTTCGTGGCCGTGCACCAGGTCGAGCACCAGGTGGAAATCCCCCGGTGCCTGGGCCACGTCCAGTGCGGACAACTGCGCGCCGGCGATGGCGGTCGGGGTCACCCGTGACGGTTGATAGTTGAGCTTGACCTGGAACAGCGGCGAGTGACCGGGCCGGCGTTGCGGCGCGAGGGCCGAGACCACCAGGTCGAACGGCAGGCCTTGATGGGCATAGGCCAGGCGCGCTTCATCGCGAACCTGCCCGAGGAAACTGCCCAGGGTCGCTTCGCCACGCACGTCACAACGCAGGGTCAACTGGTTGACGAAGAAACCGATGACGTCGTTGTGTTCGGCCAGTGGCCGGCCGCTGACGTCGGTGCCCAGCAAAAATTGCGCTTGGCCACCCAGTTGCTTGAGCACCAGTTGGTAACTGGCGAGCAACAGCATGAACAGGGTCATGCCTTGTTCCCGGGCCAGCGTTGCCAAATGCTCGCAGCGGGCCTGGGGCACGTTGAAGTCCAGGCTGTGTTCGCCCGGGGCCTGGCCGTTGCCGCCCAGTTCCAAGGTCTGGGGCATGCCGGCCAGGTGTTCGCGCCAGAAGTCCTGCTCGCTGGCGATCCGCTGTTCACTCCAGTGCCGGGCTTCCCACTGAGCGAAATCGAGGTATTGCCCCGGGAGCGCGGCGTCTGTCGAGCCTGCCAGTTCCGCCAGCAGCACTTGCGCCGAACGTCCGTCGAAGGCGATGTGGTGCAGGGTCAGCAGCAGGTCATGCTGTTGCTCATGTCGGCTGAGCAACTGTGCCCGCAGCAGCGGGCCGGCTTGCAGATCGACAGGGGTGACGTGTTCGTGGGCCAGGCGCTCGCTCAGCGTCTGTTGTTGCTGCGCTTCGCTCTGTTCACGCAGATCATGATGGACCAACGCGACCGCCGTGGCTGGCAACACCTGTTGTTGTGGGCCCTCGACACCGTCGCGGTACACCGTGCGCAACACGCCATGCCGCTGCACCAGCGTGTTCAGGCGCAGGGCCAGCGCCTCGATGTCCAGCGGACCTTGCAGGCGCAGATGCAGTACCAGGTTGTGGCGGGTGTCGTCCGGGTTCAGTTGGCGCAGGAACCACAGCCGGCGCTGGGCGAACGATTGATGCCCCTGGCTGAGGTTGGCCTGCTGGATCGAAGTCTCAGCCGTCGGCGCCGGTTCATTCAGGAACGCTTGCAGGGCCAGCGCCCATTGCCCCAGGGTGGTTTCCCCAAACAAATTCTGGGTATCGAGGTTCCAGCCCAGGTCCTTGTGCAGGCGCGCGGCGAAGTCGGCCACGCCGATGGAGTCCAGGCCTTGGCCGATCAGGCTGAGGTCGAAGTCGGCGCAGAAATATGGATTGACCGCGTGCAGCGTCTGTTCCAGCCATCGGCGGCAGGCGGCCTGGGCCTGTTGCGGTGTTTCGCTCGCCAGGTGCTTGAGCTGGACAAGGTCCAGGACCTCGCCGTTCGAAGCCAGCGTTGCACCGCTCTGGGCGATGATGCTCAACGTGCCCGCGGCCAGTTGCTTGCGCGCGCCTTGACGGGCGATCTTGCCGCTGGTGGTCATCGGGATGGTGCCGGCTTGCACCAGCACAATCTGGTCGATGCCACAGTCGGCGGCTTCACGCACGGCGTTTTGCATCGACGCGAACAGCGCCGGGTGATGCGCCGGGTCGACGAACTTGCGTTGCGGCTCGGCGACGATCACCAACTTCTCGCGGCCCAACGCCGGGTCCATTTCCGAGAAGGCGGCAATGCGTCCGGTGCGGATGCCCGGCTCGGCATCGGTAATGGCGAATTCGATGTCGTGGGGGTAGAGGTTGCGCCCATTGAGAATCAGCAGGTCCTTGAGCCGTCCGCAGATTACGACTTGGCCTTCGTGCATGAAACCCAGGTCGCCGGAGCGCAGGTAATGCTCCGACGAACCGACGATCCGGGCTTCGAAGGCTTCGCGAGTGGCTTCGGGATTCTTCCAGTAGGATTCGGCGTTGCTCGGGCCCTTGAGCCAGACTTCGCCGATGCGATCGGCGGCGCATTGCTCGAAGCTGTGCGGGTCGACGATGGCGATGCTGTGCAAGGCTTGCGGGTAACCACAGGCGACGAACTCCACGGCGGCGGCATCGTCAGCCGCCAGCGCTACGCGGCCGGCTTCCAGCACGCCCTTGTCCAGGCGCAGCACCACCGGCAGCGCGTCGGCCGGCGTGGCGCTGACGCACAGGGTCGCTTCGGCCTGGCCATAACCGGGGCTGATGGCCAACGGGTTGAGACCACAGGCGGCAAAGCGTTGGGCGAAGGCTTCGAGGGTGCCGGGGTGGATCGGTTCGGCGCCGTTGATCGCGTGTTTCCAGGCGCTCAGGTCGAGCTGCGCGATCAGGTTGTCGCTGACCACGCGGTTGCACAGGGCATAGGCGAAGTTAGGGGCAAAACTGGCGGTGGCGCGGTAGCGACTCAACGCCTGCAGCCAGGTCGACGGTGCATTGACGAAGGTCTGGGACGCCATCAGGTAGCAGGGCATGCCGCTGTAGAGCGGGGCCAGCATGCCGCCGATCAGGCCCATGTCGTGGTACAGCGGCAGCCAGTTGACCATGGCGCCGTGTTCGTCGAAATCGTAGGCCTGGCGCATCAGTTCGACGTTGGCGATCAGGTTGCGCTGACGCACCTCGACGCCTTTCGGCGAGCCGGTGGAACCCGAGGTGTATTGCAGGAAGGCCACGGTCGAACCGTCGATGGTCGGGCGTTGCCATTGGCTGGCCGGTGGCGTGTCCAGGTTTTGGACGGTCAGGACATCGACGCGGCCCTCCACCAGTTCCAGCAAGCCTTCGCAATACTCCGCCGGGGCGAGAATCAGCGCCGGCTCGGCATCCACCACCACGTTACGGACGCGGTCGAGGTGACGCGGTTTGCGCGACGGCGGTGGAAACAACGGCACGGCAATCAGCCCCGCAAAGAGGCAGGCACAGAAGACGCGGGCGTAGTCGAGGCTGCTGGGCAGCATCAACAGCACGCGATCACCCGGGGCATAACGCGCTTGCAGCGCGGCCGCCAGGGATCGGGATTGTTCGTGCAGTTGGGCAAAGGTCAGGGTTTCGCCGATCGCTACGCCGTCCGGCAGAAAATGCAGGGCGGCACGCTGAGGGAAGTGCTGGGCGTTGGTTTCCAGCACGTCGATCCAGTGTTCGAAAGAAAACATGTGCAATTCACGCCATGGCCACGATGACTTTGCGGTCACCGGTGAAAGGATTGCGACCGTGTGCCACCAGTCGGTTGTCGAGCATCAGGATATCGCCGGGCTGCCAGGGAAAACTGACGGCAGTCTCGCGGTAGACCTCGCGCACGGTGTCGAGCAGGTCGTCGGCAATCGGCGAGCCGTCGCCGAAATAGACATGGCGCGGCAGGTTCTCTTCACCCACCGCCGCCAGCAGGCTGGCGCGTACGCTCGGTTCGATCGCCGAGACATGGAACAGGTGCGCCTGGTTGAACCAGACCCATTCGCCGGTCTCGGGATGCTGCTGTACGGCGGCGCAACGTTGGCGAGTGCGCAGGTCGCCATCGGCTTTCCATTCCCACTCGATGTCGTTGTCCTGGCAGTAGCGTTCGACCTGGGCGCGGTCCTGGGTGTTGAAGACTTTTTCCCAGGGCAGGTCGAGGGCGCCGCTGTAGTTGCGTACATAAAGCAGCTCGCGGCTGGCGAACAGCTCGCGGATCTCGGCAGGCATGCGCTGGTAGATCAGGCGGCTGTCGGCGATCGGGGTCTCGCCACCGGTTTCACTGGCCTTGATGCAGTGGAACCAGATGCGTGAAGGCCAGGGGCGGGTGTAGGCCTGCTCGTTGTGCAAGGGAATGAATTGATGGGCCGGATACTCGGTGGAGCTGTAGATCCCGGCGAAGACTTTGCTACGCGGCGTGGAACCGAACTCGTAACTGGCCAGCGGCGCGCCGAAGCTGGCGGCGAAGCGCTTGAAGTCGATGGGGGTGGCGACGGTGAAACCGCGAAACAACACGCCGCCAACGGTGGTCAGGGCATGGGCCACGCTGTCGCGGATAGAGGCGTCCAGATCGTGGATCGACTGTCCCGATGTCCCCTGCACCAGCACGGGTAGCGATTGGGCGCTTGCATCCGTGGGCGCCATTGAAAAAAGCTCGGAACGCCCGTTCAGGTGTTCGATTGAGGTCATCCTTGTGCATCCTCTTATAGCGTCTTCGACCAGTCACAAGACCTTGAAAGCAGGGCAGCGGTCAGTGTTGTAGGACTCGTCTGTAATGTATGTAAGGCGATACAAGACGACATACTAGGTACAAATGAGAGGGATTATCAATACTATTTATTTAATTTTTTTTTTGGATTAGACTCCGCTCCGCTGGCGCCATACAGCCTTCGGCCAGCTCAAGAAAACCAAAAATATCTGTCGCAGGGGAGTGGGGCGTGAATTTCAAAAAGAACACAATTGCGTTGGCTGTGGGGTCGGCCATCGGCCTGAGCAACGTCGCTTGGGCCGCTGAAGAAGCCGCCAAGATGGAGATCGCTCCTATCACCGTAACCGGTGAAAAGATCGACCGTACCCTCGAGAAAACCCAGTCCAGCGTCGTGGTCGTCACCGACAAGAACCTGCGTGAGCACGGCGACAAGGACCTGGTGGATGTGTTTGCCCGTACGCCCGGCGTCTATAGCCAGGCCGGCAACGAGAACTGGGGTATCCGTGGCGTGCCCGTGTCCGGTTTTGACGACCAGGGCCCGGCGGCCCTCAACGGCGCGGTGTCGGTGTATGTCGACGGCGCCGTGCAGCCGAACCGCGCGCTGACCCTCAGCCCGGTCCCGCTCTGGGATGCCGAGCAGGTCGAGGTTTTCCTTGGCCCGCAATCCACCACCCAAGGCCGTAACTCCCTGGCCGGCGCGGTGGTGATCCGCACCAAGAACCCAACCTTCGAACCGAGCTTCTCGGCCCAGACCAACGTGGGCAACTACGGTGAGCACGGCGCGGCCGTGGCCGGTGGCGGAGCCATCGTCGATGAAAAGATCGCCGGCCGTATCGCCGTGGATTATTCCGACGGTGACGGCTACATCGACAACACCACGCTCGATAAAGACGCCAACCCGCGTCGCACCAGCAACGCCCGCGGCAAATTGCTGATCCTGCCCAATGACGACACCGATGTCCTGTTGACCTACGCCCACAGCGAACATCGCCAGGGTGACCGCTCGACGATGCGCGGCGCCGATGGCAAGCCGAGCTATTACGACATCGCGTCCAATACCGAGGCCTACGACAACCTCAAGCAGGACACTCTCAGCGCCAAGGTGGACTACCGCCTGAACGATACCTGGTCGTTGACGAGCATGACCGCCAATACCAGTACGGACTACAGCAACCGTCTGGACTTTGACCAGAATGCGGTGGACAACGAGGTCGTTCTGCGTAAGCAAGACGGCAACCTGTTCAGTCAGGAGCTGCGTCTGAATTACGACTCGGATACGGTGAAGAGTTTCGTCGGTGCCTACTATGGCCACAACACCAACAACTTCCACGACCGGTTGTTGTTCGATGACGTTTTGGTTCGTACCGTCAAGGGTGACACCAAGATTGAAAACAAGGCAGTGTTCGGTGAAGTCAACTGGACGTTCGCCCCGCGCTGGACGTTGATCACCGGCCTGCGTTACGACCATGAGACGAACGATACCGACATCGAGGAAGACGGCCGCTTCGTTCCCGAGAAAATCAAGAAATCGTTTGATGCGGTGCTGCCGAAACTCGGCATCGACTACGAATTGGCAACCGACCAGTACCTCGGTTTCATGGTGCAGAAAGGCTATCGCGGTGGCGGTGTCAACCTGCGCTCCGGTAGTGGTCACCAGGCCTACGATCCGGAATACACCACCAACTACGAGCTGTCCTATCGTGGTTCGTTCTTCGACAAGACCCTGCGTACCCGCGCCAACCTGTATTACACGGATTGGAAAGATCAGCAGGTCAGCGTGCGCCAAGCCGGTAGCAACGTTATTGATATTTATAACGCTGGTCGCAGTGACATCAAGGGCTTGGAAGTCTTCGTCGAAAAAGACATCACCGAACAGCTGACCCTGAATGTCGGTGGCGCTATTACCGATAGCAAATACAAGGATTTCGTTTCTGACAGTGGTCAGAACAGGAGTGGCGAGGCGTTCCTCTACGCGCCTAAATACAAGGCCTCGGTGGGTGGTGTCTATCGCTTCGACGATCGCCTGATCTTCGGCACGGACATTGTCTATCAGAGCACCGCGCCTTCGGAGTACGAGTTCGACGCAAACGGCAAAGTCACGGGTGAACGTAAGAGCGACGCCTATGTGCTGGTGAATTTCAACACCGAGTACAAAGTCACCAAGAACGTCGCGGTCTCCGCCTACGTGAAGAACGCGTTCGACAAGGAATACGTCACCAACAACCGCAACGACGACATCATCGACGTCGGCGCACCGCGCACGGTGGGGATGATCCTGCGCTACGACATGTAAGCTACAACATGTAACCCCAGGCGCGGGGAGGCAATCTCCCCGCGCCTGTCCTGCAACGTTTCGGATGTTTGTTTCCAGGCTGTTCGTTCCCTTCCAAACCCAGCCTCCATGGAGGAAATCATGAGTGCTTTTTCGAATGCCACAGCAGGTGGCGCGCTACAGCTACGCCTGTTGCACACCGGTCTGTCGAGCCCTTACTGCCTCGATTCGACGCCGCTGTTGGAGCGTCAACAACAGCAGGAGTCCAACGCCCGCAGTTACCCGCGACGCATTCCCCTGGTGCTTGAGAAAGCCCATGGCATTTATGTGCAGGACAGCCGGGGGCAAGTGTTCGTTGATTGCCTGGCTGGTGCCGGAACCCTGGCGCTTGGGCACAACCACCCGGTGATCGTCGAAGCCATCACCCAGGTCATGGCGGCCGGTGTGCCGATGCACACCCTCGACCTCATGACGCCTGTGAAGGACGCATTCGTCCAAGAAATTTTCGCTTGCCTGCCCAGCGAGTTCGCTCGCCACGCACGCATTCAGTTCTGCGGCCCGAGTGGTGCCGATGCGGTCGAGGCCGCGCTCAAGTTGACCCGTACCGCCACGGGGCGGCATTCCATCCTGGCGTTCGAAGGGGCTTATCACGGGATGACCCTGGGCACGCTGGCCATCAGCGGCAACCTGTCGCCCAAGAATGCCCTCGGTGCGTTGATGCCCGGGGTGCAGCGCCTGCCGTTCCCTCATGATTACCGTTGCCCGTTCGGAGTGGCCGGCGACCAAGCAGTCACGTTGAACGTTCGCTACCTCGAGCACTTGCTCAACGACCCGGAGAGTGGGGTGACCGCACCCGCGGCGATGATCCTGGAACCGATCCAGGGCGAGGGCGGGGTGATCGCCGCGCCGGACCGTTGGCTGCAGGAACTGCGCCGGTTGACCCAGGCCCACGGCATTCCGTTGATCGTCGACGAGATCCAGTGCGGCATTGCCCGCAGCGGGCGGATGTTCGGCTTCGAGCAATCGGGGATCACGCCGGACGTCATCACCTTGTCCAAAGCCATTGGCGGCGGGCTGCCGCTGTCGGTGATGGTTTACCACGAGTCGCTGGACGTCTGGCAGCCGGGTGCCCACGCGGGCACGTTCCGTGGCAATCAGTTGGCGATGGCGGCGGGTACCGCGACCTTGCGTTTCATCCGCGATCAAGGCTTGGTCCAGCACGCTGAAACGGTGGGCGCTCACCTGCAAAAGCAGTTGCAGGCACTGCAAAGCGAGTTCGCCTGGATCGGCGATGTGCGTGGGCGCGGCTTGATGCTCGGCATGGAAATCGTCGACCCGCAGGGTACTCCAGACGTACAGGGCCATCCGCCGGTGGACACGATTCGGGCCAAGGCTTTCCAACAGGCCTGCCTGAAGCACGGGTTGATCGTCGAGCTGGGCGGCCGCCACGGCGCGACCGTGCGCTTCCTGCCGCCGCTGATCATCACCGAGCAGGAAATCGATTTTGTGGCGCAAATCCTGTTCCAGGCTGCGAGCACGATCAACGAGCGTCCCGCCGGCTGATCCTCCGGTTCGGGCCAGCGTCCTGCTTGGGCGCCGGCCCGCCCCGACGTGTACTCAGTAGTCCCAGAAGGCCGCTATCCAGCGAAAGGCGTCACCGTTGACCGCCACCCGGCCAACGGAGGGGAACGGCAGGTGAGTAGCGACCAGCAGCTCGCCGGATGCCGCCGCTTCTTGCATGAGGCGGATCCGAACACGGACCGATTCTTCAGGGTCATGTTCAAAACCGTTCTGCCAATCGGGATGGTCGAAGGCGACCGGGAACAAGGCATCGCCGGCGAACGTCAAGCGCTCCTCGCCGGACGTTACGTGGACCACACTGTGCCCTGGGGTATGGCCGCCGGTGCGCTTGACCACCACGCCCGGGGCGACCTCATAGGTTTCCTCGAAGGTGCGCAGTTTGTCGTGGTAGTCGTTCATGAATTGCGTGGCGGTGGCACGCAGTACGTCCGGTACCGGCGAGGGCATGGAGGTGAGGGAGAAGTCCGGCGCGGCCCAGAACGCCACTTCGGTCGCAGCCACGTGGATCCGCAGGTCTGGACGCAGCCGGCTCTTCACGTCATCCACCAGCAGCCCGCCAATGTGGTCCATGTGCATGTGGGTAATCACCACGTCGGTCACTGAAGCCAGGTCGATGCCGGCGGCAGCCAGGCGCTTGGGGAACTGCCCGGCCCGCGGGAAGCCAGGGAACTGCCCGCCGAGCCCGGCATCGACCAGTATGGTTTGCGCGCCGCTGCGTACTACCAGCACGTTCAGTGCCCAATCGAAAGCGTCCGGGCCCAGGAACATTTCTTTGAACCAGGCCGCGCGGGCGGCTGGATCGACATTGGTGGACATCGTCGAGGTCGGCAGCGGCAGTACTCCATCGCTGACCACCAGCACGTCGATCTCGCCAATCTTCAGGGCGTAGCGCGAAGGGACCAACTCCTCGTATGAGGTCGCGCGCAAGCTCATGGTTGAATCTGGATGCATTCCATTCTTTGCAGCAGGGGCGTTCAATTGCGTGGTCATGGTCGTTCTCCGATGGCTTGGGTCGTGGCTTGTGCGAGCGCCGCCTCTCTCGGCATGAGAAAGGGCTGTCGCTGGAGAATGAGTCTGCATCCCGTTGGACCGCGCCCGATACCATACGTGGGTATGTTGCGCAGGCGCTTTAGCGTGATGGACCCCAGCAAAAGGTATGGGCATTCAGTGCGCCGGGTGAGGGCGGCACATGTGCTATGGATGCAAACCGACCCACCGCCATCGCGAGCAGGCTCGCTCCCACATTCATTCTCCAGTGGACACAAAGTTTATGTCCAACACAGATCCCCTGTGGGAGCGAGCCTGCTCGCGAAGACGGCGGTACAGTCAATATCGATGCAAGCTGACCCACCGCTTTCGCGAGCAGGCTCGCTCCCACATTCACTCTTCAGTGCATACAAATTTGATGTCCACCACAGATCCCCTGTGGGAGCGAGCTTGCTCGCGAAGACGGCGGTACAGTCAATATTGATGCAAGCTGACCCACCGCCATCGCGAGCAAGCTCGCTCCCACAGCAGGCTTATGCAGGGTCGTTCCAGCGCTTGAACCACCAGCGCAGCCGGGAGATGGGTTTGCCCTCGGCGTCCAATGGGCGGCCGTCGTCGGCGTAGGCCTGGGCCGGTTCCAGCAATTGGCCGTTGAGGTAGCGGGCTTCGACCGCCTGATTGCCGTTGGGGTGCAGGCGGCGATAGCGGCCGTCGCGCACGCCGTCGCGATAGACCTCCGCTTCAGCCAGTTGCCCGTCGGGGAAGTAGTTGTTCGCCTCACCGTGCAACAACCCACGGCGATACGTGGCCTGACGTTGCAAGCCGCCTTCGGCTGCGTAAAAGCTCGCCACGCCCTGCAACTTTCCCTTTACGAACGGCAAGACCGCCGAGACCTTGCCGTTAGGGTGATACAACGTGCTGGTGCCTTGCAGTTCACCTTGGCTGTAGTTGAGCTTCGCTTGCGGACGTTGGGCTTCTTCGATCTGCAGCGGGCCGTCGAGCCGGCCATCGACCAGATGCCCGTCCAGCCGGCTGTCGTCGCGTTCCAGGTCCAGTCTTTTTGTGGTCATCGTTGCGCTCCCATCAGTTGACCTTCACCAGGCCACCCTTGATGGTCAGCATGCCGCCGCCGTCCACGGTCTGTTCGGCGGCCGCCTTGTTCACCAGGCTGATGCCGGCGTCGTTGGTGAGGGTGGTGCCGGCCTTGTTTTCCAATGACGTCCCGGCCTGGTTGCTCAGGGCCGTGCCGGCTTTCTGGCTGATGGAGGTGCTGGCCTGGGTCGCCAGGTCCGCGCCACTCTTGATGGCGAAGCTGCCGCCGCTTTGCAAGGTCAGGGTGCCGCTGACCTTGATGGTCAGGTTGCCGTCCACGGTCAGGCTGTAGTTGCCGGTGACCTTGTGGTCGTAGTTGCCCCCGGTGCTGTGGGTCTGGTCCGAGCCCACGGTGACGGTGCGGGTGTCCTTCACGTCGAGGCTGTCGCTGCCGGTCTGGATGGTCACGCTGCGCTTGCCCTTCTCCAGGGTGACGGTTTCGTCGCCGTCCTTCACCGTGCGGGTGCGGGCGTTCTGCACCGTGAGGGTCTCGTCGTGGCCGACGGTGGCAGTGGTGTCGTTGAGCACGTTGATGTTGAAGTCTTTCTGAGCCTGGAGAAACACCTCCTCGGCGTCCTTCTTGTCTTCGAAGCGCAACTCGTTGAAACCGCCGCCGCCCTTGGACGAGTTGGTCTTGATCCCGGACTGGGTCTGGTTTGCCGGCAGCGCGTAGGGCAGGGCATTGTCGCCGTTGTAGACGCAGCCGGTGACCAGAGGGCGATCCGGGTCGCCGTCGATGAAGGTGACGATGACTTCCTGGCCGATGCGCGGCACGAACTGCATGCCGAAGCCCTTGCCGCTCCAGGGCAAGACCACACGCACCCAGCAGGAGGAGGTCTCGTCGTTCTTGCCGGTGCGGTCCCAGGGAAACTGCAACTTGATCCGGCCGTATTCATCGGTCCAGATTTCTTCGCCGGCCTTGCCCACCACCACGGCCGTCTGGGTGTGCATGCGCGGTTTTGGCGTGATGCGGGCCGGTCGATACGCCGTGGCCTTGGGGATAGCCTCGAAGCGATTGCGATAGCTGTCGTGGCTGGCTTCATGGCTGACCGACGTCACTACCCAATCGATATTCAACGTCGTGTCTTCATGGCCGGCGAGGGTGAACCAATACCCCGGCACCAGCCAGCGGCAATCGCTTTCGCCAACGAAACGTTTTTCCTGGCTGCGCAGGCCGTCCACCCGCTGTTTGGTCAGCGCATCGCCCTGGGCCTTGGCGGTATAGCTGCCCGGATGTTCATACATCGAACTCGGCCCGGCCACGGATTCGGCCTGACTGAAGAGCGAGGTGGTCGGCGTGGTGAACTCATAATCGGTGGCCTGGTAAATCCCGGCCACCGCTTGCAAGCACACTTGCCCTGCGCGGATGCCGTGCAGTTCCCGCTCGCCCAGTTTTTGCCCGAGATAATTCACCGTCGGCCCGTTGGGAATGGGCGTGAAGGCATCGTTGCTGTCGGCCAGCACCAGTGTGTGCTTGCCGTCTTCGTGGCTGAAGAACCAAAAGATCCCATCCTCTTCCAGCAGGCGCGAGACAAAGGCCAGGTCGGTTTCGCCGTACTGCACGCAGTACTCGCGGGGTGTGTAGCTACCGGTGAGCTTGAGTTGGAAATCGGTGAAGCCGTGGGCCTTGAAAATCGTCGTGACGATGCCCGACGTGGCGAGGTTCTGGAACACTCGGTTGTTGCTGGCCAGGCTCAGCCACCAAAGCCATGGCCGGAGCAAAAGTTGATAGCGCTCGGCGGTAGCATCGGCCGGAAGTTGGCGGATCTCGGCCACCAGCCAATCCAGCGGGCGTAGCAAGGCCTCCTTGTGCAGCGTCGTGGTCACGTGACTGGCGACGGCCGTGGTGAGGTCCAGCGAGGCGCCGTCATTGATGCCGTTGAGAACGTGCGAGCCCAAGGCATTGAGGCGTTCTTCGCCGGACAGCGATTCAGGGTACAGCGCCGACAGCGAGGTGGCGGTGAGGGAGAGGGTGGTGTTGCTGTCGGTGGCGCGGGGCATCAAGCGTCCTCGGCAGGGTGTGAAAAACGGCGAGCGTTGTCGTTCAACTCGTCACATCGAAAAGGATGGGGCGATGATCGGGGCCGGACATATCGAACACATGGGCAAGTCCGGAGATGTCGACCGGCACGACCTTCACGTCCACCGATGCCAGCACCCAGTCGAGAATGCCGCCCTTGCTCTGGGTCTGCTGGCCGTTCCAGCACTCATAGGCAAGCCCCGCCGTATCGAGCTGCCCTACGTTTTGATAATCCAGGTTCAGGTCACCTGTCGCGACCCATTTCCCGCCCAGGGCTGTGCAGGATTTCAGTTGGCTCTTGGTCACGCCGTTCTGGCCGGACTTGAAGTGCGCAAGGAACACGTAGCCGGTATAGCCCTTCACACCGTTGGCCTCTACCGCAATCAGGTCCCGGTTCAGGGTAAACAGACTGCCTTGGCTGATCACTTGCAGTTGCTCAAAGCTTTTGACCATGACGATGTAGGCGTTCGAGTAGCCGCCCGTAAACGCATAGACACTGTAATTCTTGTAGATGGCCGCCAGGTTCGAGCGGTAGTTGTCGATTTGTGCCGAATGTATTTCACACAAGAAAACGATGTCCGCATCCCAGTAATTACTGGAGCAGCAGTTGTAGAGAAAGATGTCCACTTGGGTTTGCTTTTCCAGGGTGGAAGACTTGCCGTTTTTTTCAACGTTGAAGCTACCGATTCGCATGAGCCTGCTCCTTACTCAAGTACCCACTCCGCCAACTTCCCCGTCACCTGTGTCATCAACACATTCTCGACATCCCGTGCCCCCGCCGCGCTGCACTTGGCCAACACAGCCTTGACGATTCCCGCATCGAATTCGAACTGCTTGCCCGTCGCCGCCTTATAGCGCCCGCGCAATTTCTCCAACTTCGCCAACACAATCCCTTCCAGCGTCGCTTCATCCAGCGGCCGGTACGCCACCACCGTCATCCGTGCCAGAAACGCCGGGCGAAACGCTTGCAGCAGCACCTTGTGCAAGGCTTCGTTGAAGGCGTCGCTGCCCAGTTGCGCCACTGGCGTGTCCAACAGCAGTTCGGCGCCGACGTTGCTGGTGGCGAGCATCACGGTGTTCTTGAAATCCACCACCAGGCCGGTGCCGTCTTCCATCACGCCTTTGTCGAAAACGTTGTAGAAAGCTTCGAGCACGTCCGGGTGGGCCTTCTCGATTTCATCCAGCAACACCACGGAATAGGGTTTGCGCCGCACCGCTTCGGTGAGCACGCCGCCGCTGCCGTAGCCGACGTAGCCGGGCGGGGCGCCTTTGAGTTGGCTGACGGTGTGGGCTTCCTGGTACTCCGAGAGGTTGATGCTGATCAGGTTGCGTTCACCGCCGTACAAGGCATCGGCCAGGGCATAGGCGGTTTCGGTCTTGCCCACGCCGGTGGGGCCTACCAGCAGGAACACACCGACCGGTTTCTGCGGGTCGGTGAGACCGGCGCGGTAGGCTTGCAGGCGTTGGGCGATGGTGTTCAGCGCGGTGCCTTGGCCCATGACTCGCTGGCCCATGCGCTGTCCGAGGGTGCGCACGGCATGGGCTTCATCGGCGAGCATCTTGCCCACCGGGATACCGGTCCATCCGGCGATCACGGCGGCGACGGTCTTGCTGTCCACCTGTTCGGGCACCAGCGGATCGTCCTGGCGAATGGCATCCAGGCCCGCCTCCAGGCGCAGCAGTTCGGCGGCCAGGTGGTCGATGCGGTTATCGATCTCGGTGTCGGCTTTTTCACTGTCGGCGCGTTCGCTCAGGGCGAGCAGTTCGCGCCGGGTGTCGAGCAGTTCGCGCACGGCTTCGCGCTCTTCGCCCCAGCGGGTTTCCAGCTCGCGGATGGCCTGCACGTTGCTGGTCGATTCGCTTTCCAACAAGGTGATGCGCTCGCGATGATCCAGACCGGTGGCCTGTTCCCGGCGCAGTCGTTCGACTTCATCCTTGAGGCTGTTCTGCCGGTGGCGCAGGCTTTCCAGCGGCGGTGGCACGTCGTGCTGGCCGAGGGCAACCCGGGCGCAGGCGGTGTCGAGCACGCTGATGGCCTTGTCCGGCAACTGGCGTCCGGAGATGTAGCGGTGGGACAGCTTCACCGCCTCGTGGATGGCCGCGTCGAGCACTTGCACGCCGTGGTGCTGTTCCAGTTTGCTCGCCACGCCCCGGAGCATTTCCACGGCAGTGAGTTCGTCCGGCTCCTCGACTTGAACCAGTTGGAAGCGGCGGGCCAGGGCCGGGTCTTTCTCGAAGTATTTCTTGTATTCCAGCCAGGTGGTGGCGGCCAGGGTGCGCAGTTCACCCCGGGCCAGCGCTGGCTTGAGCAGATTGGCCGCGTCGCTGCCGCCCTCCGCACCGCCGGCGCCGATCAGCGTGTGGGCCTCGTCGATGAACAGGATGATCGGCTTTTCGGCGCTGCGTACCGCGTCGATCACGCCCTTGAGGCGCTGCTCGAACTCGCCCTTGACCCCGGCACCGGCCTGCAACAGGCCCAGGTCGAGTACGCGCAGGGTGACTTCCTGCAACGACGGCGGCACATCCCCGGCAGCGATGCGCAGGGCCAGGCCTTCCACCACGGCGGTCTTGCCGACGCCCGGCGCGCCCACCAGGATCGGGTTGTTCTGCCGGCGCCTGAGGAGGATGTCGATGCACTGGCGGATCTCGCCGTCGCGCCCGACGATGGGGTCGATGCGGCCGTTGCGGGCGTCGGCGGTCAGGTCCTGGGTGTACTGGTCCAGCACCGGGTCCTGTTTCTGGGGGGCCTCGCCGGGTTTGGCCGGGCGCACGCCACCGACATGTTCACGAGAGCTTTCGGTCCATTCCAATAGATGGGCGCGCAGGGCATCGCGGGGAATGCGCAGCAACGACGAGGCGCTGTTGAGCAACAGGCTGCGGCGTTCGTCACGGTCCAGCAGGGCCAGCAGCAATAGCCCGGAGCGGATGTTGTCCAGGCCCAGCACACTGGCCTGGACCACGGCATCTTCCAACAGGCCGATGGTCTGCGCCGACAGAGCGGGCGTGCGGGTGCTGCCAGATTTGAACAGGTCCAGGGCCTTGTTGGTTTCCGCGGCCACCGCGTCACGTTCCAGGCCGAAGCGCGGTAGCAGGCAGGCGAAGTCACCGCCCTCGATGTCGAGCAGTTCCAACAGCAGGTGTTCGATTTCCACGTAATGGTGGCTGCGCTGCAGGCAGCGTTGTGCAGCCCGTTCCAGGGCCCGGCGGTTGTCGGGGTTGAGGCGTCCGATCAGGCTGGCCAGTTCCATTTCAGGCGATCTCCGGCTGACGAAGGCGGGTTTCGATCCGTTGCACGGCCAGGCTCGGCTGGCGTTGCAGGCCACCGTTCCAGTTCAGTCGTGGCGCGGCCTGACGGCTCAATTGCAGCGGGCCGGTGCCGCGGACCAGCAGCACCAGGGTGCAATCCAGGTCAGGGCCGAAATACAAGGCAAAAAGGCTGGCGAGCAACGGATGGGTTTCCCCGGTGGGCAGCAATCCACTGGCCTGGGCTGTGCTCAGCGGGCCGAGGGTCAGGCGCACGCCAGCGTGTTCGTCCCAGACCCGGGTGCCGGCCACGGCGTTGCGGCCCAGGCGCAGGTTGCGCCCACCCGGTTGCAAGCGGCTGCGGCTGGCCGGCGGGATTTCACGCCAGCCACCTGCGTAGGCACTCAGTTCCACGGGCAAGCCGAACTGTTCACGGACAATCGCCGCGAACCCCTCCAGGGAGCGCCGGCCATCGGCATACAGCGCGGTGCAGGCCAGGACCGCGGAGTCGGGTGCGGCCTGGCGTTCCTGCAAGGCCTTGGGCAGCAGGCCGGTCAACGCGCGCAGTTGTGCGTGTACGGCGGACGCACCTGGCGCCGTGAAACCGAGGGCGATGCGATGTTTGCGCATCACCTTGTACAGCAGGCTGAGCAGGCGATGCTGGAACAGGTCGAGGAATTCCGCCGGGGCATGGTCCTTCGCCCGCGCCCGTTGTTGCAGCCATTCCTGGTAGGCGTAGGGCAGCGGACCGTCCGGGCCACCGAGGCCGAAGATCGGTGTGGTCAACGTGGGCGGCAGGCCGGGTTCCTGGCCCAGGCTCTCCACTTCACTGGCGGCGAACAGCGGGGTCAACGGCCCGCGCAGACGCAAGGCTTCGGCGTGCGGCGCGGTGCCGCTGCCCAGGGGTTCGGCCTGGGGATGTTCGCGTTCGAGCAACAGCAAGGCCTGGAGCCATTCGAAGCGTTGCGGGTCGCGCCGCAACCGTTCGCTCAGGGTCAGAGCACCAGGGGTTTGCCGGCTTGGGGTTGCCATGTCTTCACCTCCTTGTCGGACTGGACCAGCACGGTGCGCACGAAGCGATTGGCGGTGGCGTAAAGGGAAAAGAACTGCGCCAGCACCCCGGAGAACAGCACCGCGCTGCTGCCGACGAAGTGTTGCGGATCCAGTTGCAGGCGCACCTCCAGGCCGTTTCGCCAACCGCGCCAGGCGTCTTCGCCAACATGGGCGATGACCCGATCGCAGCCCAGTCCCGCGACCCCTTCGATCTGGCGGTGAGCACTGGCCTCATCCCGCAGGTTGTGTAACTCGAGAATCTCGCGCAGCGCGTCCAGTGCCTGGGGGCCTTCGACCAGTGACAGATGGTTGAGGGTCAGTTGCGACACCAGTCGCCAGCGCGATTCACCGTCCAGGCGCGGCAGGCTTTGCGGGCTGGGTGGGTTGCGCAGGCGCGCCCAGGCCACCGGTCCCGGGCGCTCGAAACCCAGGGGCGTGCCGGCCGGCAGGCTTTGGGCCAAGTGGCGGTTGGTGCACAGCAGTTCGGCGGTGAGGCTGTAGTCGCGAGTGTCGGCCAACGGGTCGAACTGCGTGTCCACCAGGCTGATCATCAAGTCGGTGCCCAGGCGGTTCGGGCTCATGCCACTGACCCGGCGCGCATGCCAGTAGCAAGTTTGCTCGTTGCCATGCTGGCTGCCGTAATACGCCGGCACTTTGCGCACGCCCTGGCTGGAGATGGCGCGCATGCCCCGGATGCTGTGGATCTCGACGCTGTTTTCCCGATGACTGTCGGCCACCAGCCGGTACTCGCTACGGGTGCCGTCCGGGCGCAGCGGTTCGGACGTGCGGGGAAACAGGTTGATCACCGGCGTGCAGCCCAGGGCGATGTCGCTGGCCTGGAGCGGCAGGCGACTGCTGGGTGCGCGGTCGAACACGATGTACAGGTACAACGATTGGCTGTCGCTGGTGGCGCCGGCCAAGGGCAGGTCGAAGAAGCTGAATTTGTCCGGGAAGGCAAAGTATTCGGCCAGCAGGCGCATGCCAGGGTGCACGCCGTCTTCGTCTGGCAGCAAGACCTGGTCGCTGGCGAAGCCGACGATCTGCGGCAGGCCTGCCAACGGTTCCGGCACGCTTCCCGGCGCGCCGGCCAAGACCTTGATGGCGTGGGCGCCCAGCAGATCGTACAGCCCGGCGTTGATCATCGGTGACGCCGCCAGGTGCACCCGCAGCGAGTCGATCCCCAGCGTTGACCACTGGCTTTCCCCCAGGCAGCGCAATTCCAGGCGCAAGGCCGAGCGGGCCTGGACCACGCCGGTCAATGCCTGGGCTTCATCGCTGCCCAGCAGCAATGCTTCGCTGACCTGTAGCGGCCACAAATGCACAGCGGCGGTGGTGCGGAAATGAATGCTCTGGCCTTTGTCGGTGGTGACGAACAGCGGCGTGTCGCGGGGCAGTGGGTAACCCTCGTTCAAGTTGCCTTTGCTCGGGTCGGGTTCGAACTGCACGATGGCGCACGACGGCAAGGGCCGCATGGCCAACGGGTAAAGCTGCTCAAGCAGGGCATCGCTGAACTCGGCGTAGTCGTCGTCCAGCCGCCGTTGCAAGCGTGCGGCCAGCAGGGCGAACCCTTCCAGCAGGCGCTCGACGTGGGGGTCGGGGCACTCGCCGGGGGACAACTCCAGGCGTCGGGCGACCTTGGGATAACGCTCGGCGAACAGGCTTCCGGCATGCCGCAGCCAGGTCAGTTCACGTTGGTAATAATCCAAGAGTTGCGGATCAATCGAGTCGCTCATGGCGCACCTCAAGGCCGTCGCCGGCGTGCTCGATGACAAAGGCCACGGGCCAGGCATGCAGGTCGCCGCGCAACTCGCCCGACAACCGTATGCACAGTTGTTGTGGGTGACCCGGCACCGGGCAGACTTCGATCTCGCCCAGGCGCAGGCGCGGTTCGAAGTGGGTGATGGCCTGGCGAATTTCCCGGGTCAACTGGCGCCGGTCATCGCTGCGCTGCTGTTGCAGCGCGGTCCAGTCGGCGATGCCGTAGTCGAGGATGCTCGGTGGTTCGGTCAGCGCCCGTGGGCCGCGGCGGGTATTGAACAGGCGCGCCAGTTCGGCATGCACCGAGTCTTGCAGCGCCTGTCGGTTGAACGCCCGCCCGCTGTCGTCCGCCGGGCTGGCCAGGCGTTCGAACAGGGGCGGGCGCAGCCCGAAGCCAGCCATGGGCACGGCTTCCTTACTTGGTCATTTTGTTGGCGGCCAGGTCCCAGGTCGTGCCGGCCGTGCCTTCCTTGGTGCCGTCGTCTTTCTGCGCGGTGAGCTCCCATTTGATCTTGGTGAAGTTCAGCGACAGGGTTTCCACCGGTTTGCCGCCGGTGCCGCCGCTGACACTGACGTTGGACAGCACGACGTTGGTCAGGGTGTAGATGATGAAGGGCATGAGTTTGCCGCTGCCCTCGGCGGCGTTGCGGCCGATGGTGATGACGGCTTGCGGGATTGGCTTGCCGGCGCAGCAATACTCATTGAGGGTGGGGGTGGAGCTGTCGACGAATTTGGTCAGGGTGAATTCGCCGATGTGGGGCCGGCCGGAGGTGCGCTCCGAGTTGCTGACGTCGTTGGTGACTTGCATGGCCACGTTATGGCTGTAGGACATGACTTCGATCTTGTCCGTGAAACCCTCCAGCAGGCTGTCGCCCTTGATGTCGCCGCCGAGGTCGAGAATGATTGCATCCATTGTGTGGAACTCCTGAAGAAGACGAATGAGGCAGTGCCCGATGCCGATGAATCAAGCTGTGTGGCCAGGGAGCTTGTTGTGCCTAGAGAGCCTTTGTGGCAACGGAGCTTTTGTGGCGAGGGAGCTTGCTCCCGCTGGTCTGCGCAGCAGCCCCCAATAATCAGCCTGACACACCCCCCGGCCGGGTCAGTCCCCCCAGTGCTGCCTTGCTGCCCCCCCTGGGCCAACTCCCTCTCCACCGGGGGGGGGGGCGCACACCGGTGGTGGGGGGGTGCTCTTTCACCTCCCACCCCGTCGCCTCCCCGTCTATGCGTTGCCTGTTCGTGTGGCCACCCCCG